>CAYOTC010000007.1:0-45252 GCA_964406815.1 uncultured Bdellovibrionales bacterium | reverse complement strand
GGTTGAAGCTTTTGGAAGTGTCGATATCGATTTCGTTGGCTCCGCCACCGAAACCAACATCACTAAAATACGCTAAAGCCTCTGTGGCTTGCTCGCCATTAATAGTTACATTGCGAAACTTAGAAAGTTGCACAAAAATTAACCATTGCCCTTCTTCCATCGTCTGATGTGAAAATGGAGGCGCATCCCAACTACTGCCAGCAAACATTTCCAAGTTATCGACATAGTACATCACACCGAATTTGTAGAGAAGTATGTGAATAAAACCATCAACATTATCAATTTTTATAGTTCTATTATTGGTAAATTCATTTGATCTATAGTTATATTCACTCACGTCAACACTTACTGGTTTTCCATTTTCAAAATTTACCTTTTCAACAGGAGCTACATGACCTCTGTTACTAAGATCTTCCCAATAAGCAATGTCTCCTGGTAATGGATTTTTATCAACACCAATTCCAATACTTTCAGCGGCATTTTTCCATTTTTTTGCATCTCCCCAACTAGTTCCACCAAAACCATTTTTAAAATCAAGACCTTGCTCGCGTAATTTCCAAGTTGAATAGGAAGTGCAATTACATTGGGCAAATCCCCATGCATCAACAAAATATCCGACATCATTTCCCTCATTATTAAGAACTATCTTCCAATATCCTCCTTTTATATCATCTCCTGGGACTCCATCCGGGCCATTAGGACAAACATTGCTATATGGATAAGTGTTATTGTAATTAGTTGCATATGCAAAACTAGAATATATGCATGCCATAGCCAAACAAAAGATAACTCTTTTAAGCATTTTTCACTCCTTTACATTTAATTTTTAAAGTTCTTTTTAATTTTTTGTTGGATTTAACAAAAAATCATCTGGCAATATCTGCTTTTTAGAAATTGCCAAATCATTTTTTCTTAATCTAAAGACTTAAAAGAACTTAGTTTTATACCATATTCATTAAAATATTTTTCTTCCTGATAAGCATTTAAACAAATAACGTCATCTCTATCCTGCAAAACCAAACCTCGACCAGAAATTCCGATTGACTTAATAATTTTGTTTGATCCGCAAAAATAGTCAAATCCAGCCGCATCATTTCTTGATTCTTCATTATACTTACTTGTCATACGAAATAAAACAAACAAATCGCAAATTTCTTTTTCTTTTATATCATTTCTCACTTCTTTATAATATCCACAACCATTATTATTTTTCTTATTTAGCACGTCATAAAAGACAACACTTTTTATATCATTCCCCCAATCATAAACTCTTTTATAATCAAGAGCCTTTTCACCATACGCAGAAACCTGAAATTTTACTCCGATTTCTGGCACCTCATACCAAACTAAATTAGGATTATTTTTCAATTTTTGAATTTCCTCTTCGCTAATTTTTTCACTATTTACAATATTTTCTCTTTCAACTTTTTTAATTTCTTCTTTCTTATTCCTTTCCAATCCAAACCAAACTCCGCCTCCAAGGAGGATTATCAGAAGAATTATTATGATTATTGAATATCTTTTTTTCATTTATATGAATTAGTTTTTTAAACTCTAACTAAACCCTAGCATAATGTTATGTAATTTGTCAATAGATTATAATTTTTAAAAGGGTAAATAATATAAATTTGGTTTATATCAAACACTATTTTACCAATAACTTAATCCTAATTTCGCTCTGGCATTTTGTATCACTATCCACAATAATTCTTTATTGCTTTCAAAATTGGGCTGAAAAAGAATTTTTTCAATATCGACAAATTCAAGTTTTTTATCTTTATTATTATCCGTGTTTTTTTCTTGATCAAAAACAGTCGAATTTGAAATAAAATACACTTCAAACTCTCCTAATTTCTCAGAATTAAGAATAATATAAGGTTGCGCATCATCACATTCTAAGCCATATTTTTCAGAAAAATTTCTTCTAAAGGCTTTCTTGAGAGATTTTTTCCCCATTATCTCCCCTCTTGGAATCATCCACTCATTATTATTTCTAAAAGACAAAATCTTATCTTCCTTAAAAGCTAAAAGATACCCGGCCTTAATTTTTTCAGAAAAAGGCAACTTTTCGCGTTTTTTTAAAAATTGAAGCTGAAAATCATTCATAAAAAGTTATGTATTTATATCTTAGCAAAACCACTATATTCTATATCCTTCCCCTTTGTCAAGTTTCAATTTTTCATATATAATTACATTGCTAAAAAATTAATCAAAAAAATAATATGAAAATATTTTTCAATGCCTCTCTTGCCGGAAAAGGAAAATATCTCAAAGAATATGAAACCATCATAAAAACCATGACGCGAATGGGCCACACGGTTTATTCTGAGCACATAATTTCTCGAGATGCGGAAAAGGTAAGAAAGCAAAGTAATGAAGAACATGAAAGAGATTATCGTCGAGTACGGGAACAAATTGAAAAATCTGACGTTATGGTAGTGGAAGCAACCTATCCCAGCATTGGCGTGGGACACATAATTTCTATCGCGCTTCAAAACTATAAAAGTGTCCTTATTCTTTATCGGTCTCCCGAAGCTCCCCATGGAATGCTAGTTGGCGATCCGGAAAGATTGATTTTTATAAGAAAATATTCGCCTGATCAACCGGAAAAACTTAAAGCTATCTTGGAAAAATTTCTTGATAACGCAAAAAAGAAACTTCTCAATGTCCGTTTTAATATGATGATCGATAAAGAAGAAGAAGAATATCTTGATATGGTTTCTCGCATGAAGGGCATTAGTAAATCAGATTTTGTCCGCCAGTTAATCGACAAAAGTTTGCGAGGCGAAGTAACTATATAAAATTTATTAGTGCGACATGATAAAAACACTCGGGCATAAAGTCGGAGTGTTTTTTATTTATATGAAAAGATTTTATTCAATAATTGATTTGAAATAATCTATTGTTTTTAAAAGCCCTTCTTCCAATTGAACTTTTGGCTCCCAATTTAATTCCTTTTTTGCCAGAGTTATATCGGGCTGACGTTGCTTTGGATCATCTTGTGGTAAATCCTTGTAGATTATTTTACTAGTGCTTTCTGGCAAAAGAGATATAATCTTTTCCGCTAATTCTTTTATGGTAAATTCATGCGGATTTCCAATATTAACCGGCCCAATAAAATTTTTTTCATTATTCATCATCTTTATCATACCATCCAAGAGATCGTCTACATATTGGAAGCTTCTTGTTTGCTGTCCGGTTCCATAAATAGTTATATCTTCATTTTTGAGCGCTTGAACGATAAAATTAGAAACGACGCGCCCATCATTTGGGTGCATATTTGGACCATAAGTATTAAATATTCTGATAACCCGAATATCCACTTTGTATTGGCGATAATAATCAAAAAATAAAGTTTCTGCGCAACGCTTTCCTTCGTCATAGCAGGATCTTATTCCAATTGGATTAACCTTTCCCCAATAATCTTCTGTCTGTGGATGAACTTCCGGATCGCCATATATTTCCGAAGTAGAAGCTTGCAAGATTCTAGCTTTTGTCCGCTTGGCTAATCCAAGCATATTTATTGCCCCCTGGATTGAAGTCCGAATAGTTCGTGCCGGATCATACTGATAGTGAATTGGCGAAGCTGGACAAGCTAGATTATATATCTGATCAATTTCAATATAGAGCGGATCAATAACATTATGCCTCATTAATTCAAATCGCGGATTTCCTATAAATTTTAATATGTTATTTTTGCTTCCAGTAAAAAAATTATCCACACAAAGAACATCATTATCCTCATTCAAGAGTCTTTCAATTAAATGAGACCCGATAAATCCCGCTCCCCCGGTTATAAGTATTCTTTTCATAAAATATAAAAATTATTCTTATCGTTATTTAATTTTTTTCGAAAATGTCTTTATTTTGCATTTTTTCCAATAGATGATTTTTATAATGATCCTCGTATACTAATTTCTCTATGGAAAATTCATTTTTTATTCTATAAACTACCGAATAGGTTTTTGCAGGCATCGAATTGAGAAAAGCATCTGTTGTTAGGTGAAAGAATAATCCTAAAGCCAGTGCTAAAAATATTGAACGTGTTGTCTTTTCTTTTACAATAAACGCCACTGCCAATAAAATTATACCATATTCCCAGCCATGTAAAAAAATATAGAGCTTATCAGATTCAAGAAATTGGTATCCTTTTAAAAAATAATCCAATCGAAAATAAAATCCAAAAGCAATATAATAATCAATAAGATGATCTACGTCAATCAAAAATCCTCCGACAATCGCCGCTAAAAAAGAAAAAAATACTCTTTTCCAAGTAAAAAATACTATAGCTCCCGCCAACAAACTAACAAAAAAATGTATGGAGATATGAACAAAAATATTCATCGTTTTTTAGAAAAATCTATCATCTTTCCTAGCCATTTCCAGCCAGCCTTGAAAAGAAATTTTAAATCAGACAATGAACGAATGGAAATAATTTTTCGGAGAATAAATTGAGGACTAGCGAAAGATTTATAAAGTCCTTGGACTAATTTTTTTGCCTCCTCTGAAGAAATAGGAGACTTCATAACCATCAAACGTTGATCATATTGCTCATAATCATCTGTGAGCAAAAGATTATTTTCTTCACAGTAATTATAAAGCGGAGTTCCCGGATAAGGAATAACTATTGTCCCCTGAAGAGTGTCAACATACCCTTTTTTAAAAAGTTCTTTTGCAAAATTTATCGTGTTTTCAGCCATCTCTTTAGTTTCCCACGGATATCCAATCATTGCCGTAATATGTGGTTCTAATCCAGCCTCTTTACACATTCTAAGTCCTGGCTCCATTTCTTCAACTTTTAAATTTTTATTTATCTTATTGAGAGTTTCTTGGTTTGCCGATTCAAAACCAAAAAGAATAAAACGGAATCCGGCTTTTTTCATCATCATCCAAATTTTTGGATCCTTAATTCCATTTATTCGCATATTGCAACTGATCGTGACTTTTTTATTATATCCTTTTTCAATCATCCCATGACAAAAATCTTCCAACCACTTTCCAATTGGAAGCGAGCCAGAGTCCTCCATAATTTCCTTAACGCCAAGGTCAATAAGACTTCCCACTTCTTTTAGAGCTTTTTCTGCTGACATTGTCCTGAAATTTTTCCCAGGGAAAAATATAGTCCAAGCGCAAAAAGTGCATCTTCCCCACCAGCAGTCTCTCCCGCTCATCATATAAGCACCGGGAGTATATTTGAAATTTCCATTTTTATAAGCATATAATTTCCATTTGGTAAGTTCTCGGTCAATAATCGGTAAATCGTCTAGATTGTGATTAGAAAGATCGGACGGACCAGAGTTGATAATATTCCCATCTTTTTTATACCAAAATCCACCTTCCAAAAGAGTATTATTTTTAAGATGATTAGCAAGATTAAGAAGAAGAAAATCGAAATCACCTCCCGTTAAAATAAAATCAACTTTACAATTTTCTAATGATTCTTGAGGTCTAGCTGTAACATGATCACCCATTAAAACAATCTTCGGATCCCAGTTTTTATTTTTAATAATTTCCAATTTCAACTCATTTATTATTTTCCAATGCATTTTTATGGTGGGAGTTTTCGAATCAATCGCAATAATATCCGGTTTTTCAGAAAAAATACGATTTTTCCACTCGGCATAGGATATTTCTTCGGCAATGGCATCGTCCCACATCACTTCAAATCCTTTTTCTTTAAGAAGCGACGCTGCATATGCCGGAATTACCGGATATATATATGTCGGCACATTAAACCATTGAAACTGACGATTCTGACTAAGACATGCGACCCCCTTCTCCGAACTAAGCGGAGGATACGATATTGATATTTTCATATTATAAAAAAGTTATCTTAATTTACTTTTTAAATCTTTTTTCAAAAATCCCTTGATAAACATTAAACCATAAATTAAATGAGTGAAAAAAACATATCCGATAGCACAGAATGCTACTTTTATATTTTTTTGATAATGCACTATATCGATAAATACTTTAGTCAATGCCAGTAGATAAATTATCCAGCCAATAATATATATTCTTAAAATAATCGGAAAGAAAAAACTCAAAACCATTCCAAAAACAACAAACAAAAGAAAAGCGCTCGGAATGAAATAATTAATTCTAAATGAAGTCTCTGGATACTTTTTGGCGAAAAAACCACGGTGGGTGCCATATCCCCCGATTTGCTTGAGATGTCTTAAAAATCCCTCTCTTCTATGGTGCCAAACTAAAACATCTGGATCATATAAAATTTTATTTTTTTCAGGAATTTTTCTAATTATATCAAGACAAAATTTAGTATCCTCTCCAGGCCAATAACTGCAATCAAATCCGCCAATTTTCTGAAAAATTTTTTTTCTTACTGTCAAATTAACTGTTGGCCAGTCAGAAATGAAACGTTTTTTGCCAACTGGGACATAACGCTCGGGAAATCCTCCGGAAAGACTGCTTAAAAAAACTGCGCCAGAAATTTTTTGAAGAAAAGTATCACTTTCCGGAGTCATTGCCGGACCACCTACTGCTGCAACTTTTTCATCAGAAAAATCATCGTCTAATTTATCCAATATATCTTTTTCCGGATAAGCATCATCATCGATAAAAACAAGAAACTCTCCCTTGGCATCGCGACTGGCCAAACTTCTTTTCATCGCCGGCCCACCGGGCCCACTTCCTATTTGAAAGGTTTTTCCCCAAGATTCACTATTGACATAATCCGGATAAACTATAATTTCATAATCATTCCTACTTATTTCCAAAATCTTGGGAATAGACTCCCTAATATAATCATTTATTTCTTTAACTGGAATTATAAAACTGTATTTTATTTCATTATCATTTTCCATATCAATCCTTATTTTTTTCATTCCTTATGACATACATCGGGCGGTTGCAAACCTCTCCATGAATATTGGCTATATATAAAGCTATAAAACCAAGGCAAACAAGAACAATCCCTATGAGAAAAAGAATTATCACTGCCAAAATTGCCGGCCCGGAAAAATTAAAACTCCCAGTCAAATAATTGGTTACAAACATAAAAATTCCCAAAATCGATGAAGTTATTGTTATAATTATTCCAAGATACCCGGCTAATTTGAGCGGGAAAAAACTCAAGGAAACCATACTATTAAAAGCTAGTCTGACAAGCTTCCAAAAATTATAACTCGGTTTTCCAAATTTTCTTTCATTAGCTTCAAAATATATATATTCGCGACGAAAACCCAGCCAATCAATAAGCCCTCGTGTCATCCGATTCCTTTCTGAAAACTTATTGAATTCATCTATTACCATCCTGTCAACAAGCCTAAAATCCGTAGCACGAGAAGTTATTTCCATATCAGAAATCAGTCCGATTATTTTATAAAAGAAAAAAGAGCCAAGTTTCTTCACTAAACCTTCTCCTTTATTTTTTTCTCTGACTCCCACAACAACCTCAGCACCTTTTTCCCATTTATCAATGAACTCAGGAATTTTTTCAACTGGGTGCTGAAGATCAGCATCTAAAATGATACAAGCGACTCCAGTGCAATTATTTATTCCGGCAGTCACAGCAATTTCTTTTCCAAAATTTCTGGAAAAATCAATTATTTTTATATGCACATCCTTTTGAGAAATGTTTTTCAGTTCTTTGAAGCTATCATCATTACTTCCGTCATTTATAAATATCAATTCATAATCATATCTGATTTTATTGATAATTTTCAATATCTCTTCATAAAAAATCGGAATGTTTTTTTCCTCATTATATATTGGAACAATTATTGATACCTTTCTTTCATTTTCCATAAATCAAATATTATCAAATTGATTATAAGACAGTTTCTCGCGAAAAATAAAAAACAAACCAATCAGCACTGCTAATAATTGAAAAATCGCTACCGTTATCAGTATAGCAGAAATAGTCTTCCCGACAAACAGGACAGAAATAATCATTATTATTGAAATAGCAATAAAAATATGGACGAGTTTAGTTTTTTTAGTTGACAGGGCATATTGTAAGATCAGATTCAATAAGGAAAATATAAAAACTAAAATTGCAAACCACCCGAGATATTCTTCTACAGACTGATATTTATTACCGAATAAAAAGCCTAGTATTAAATTAGGAAAAATAAAATAAAGCACTGCTGAAATAAAAGAGAATCCTGTGATGGAAAGAAGTGCCAGCTTGAATATGCGCATCGAATCTTTGTTTTTGTGATTATTCTCTGAAGACATCGCAAAAAGAACTGTCGCTATAACGCCTGTGGCAAAAAATATTATTTTCGAAACTATAGAAAGCGCTCCATATTGACCGGCTAAAAAAGGATCAAGTTTATGTTTAGCGATTACGATGTCAATATTGCCGAATATGTTTATCGCCAAATTTCCAAGAAAAAATAAGCTAACGGCTTTTCTCACTGATTTAAAATCAGTTTTCTCAACATCATTTCTGATTTTATTTTTTTCTTTAAAGATAAATTTTAAAGCATAAACAGAAGCAATATAAGAAATAATATTGCCAAAAACAAATCCGGCCATTATCCCATTCAGAGAAAATCCTATTAAAATAAGTGATACGGAACAAATAAGCTTCGCCAATGTTCCAAAATTATTCGACCAACTTGAAACATTAAACTTCTGCCAACCATTCAATATTCCGACGTTGATTGAGACGTAAAAAGCCAAAAACATCGAAATCCAAACTATAACAAGAGGCCAGCCACTCCCGATATTTAAAAACTTAATAATTAAAGGGGTCAATAAGATAGCGATAAAAAAAAGAGGCAGAAGATAAACAGTTATTTTGCGATTAAGAAACCTGATAAAATAATATGTTCCATTTTTATCATCATCAGCTCTGAATCCTGCCGCATATTTTGTAGCTAACATAGAAATTGTAGCTGCCGGAACGGAAATTATATTCATAAGGGCTATGAGTGATTCGACCTCTCCATAAACCTCCACGCTAACCATCCTTCCAGTTATAAGATGAAAAACATAATTAAGAATATTAGCAACCATTGATCCTAGAAAAAGAATAGCACTATTCCGAATAAAAGCATTATTTTTTATTTTTTGAATCATTTTTAATCAGTTAGTAGATCAGATTTTAAAATATTCCCGATACCAGGAAGTGAAATTTTTAATACCCTCTTCAATCCGGGTTTTTGGCTTCCAACCAAGTTTATTTAATTTCTTAATATCAGCTACTGTAGTTGGAACGTCTCCTGGTTGCATCGGCATCATTTTTTTCTTTGCCCTTTTCCCAATGTTTTGTTCAATAACCTCAATAAAACGAGTGAGTTTTTCTTCTTTATCGCCACCGATATTCATCACCCCATAACCTTTGCATTTATCTAAAACCGTAAGCGTTCCGGAAACAATATCATCGATATAAGTGAAATTACGGCTCATTTTTCCATAATTATAAACTTTAATCGGCTCGCCTTTTATAATTGCGTCAGTGAATAGAAAAAGCGCCATATCCGGCCGGCCCCATGGCCCATATACGGTAAAAAATCTAAGTGCCGTAACATTAAGACCATAAATATGATTATAAGTATGTGCAATAAGCTCGTCCGCTTTCTTGGAAGCCGCATAAGGAGAAATCGGGGTATCTACCGGATCAGTTTCTGAAAAAGGAACTTTTTTATTATTGCCATAAACCGATGAAGATGATGCGAATACAAAATTTTTAATTTTATATTTTACCGCCGCTTCCAAAAGATTCAGGCTTCCCATAATATTAACATCCGCATAAATTTTGGGATTTTTCAGAGAGTTTCTCACTCCCGCCATTGCCGCCAGATGAATCACTTTTTCTATTTTTTCTTTTTTAAAAATAGTTTCAACAAGCTTTTCATCCCGAATATCACCGCGATATAATTTAAATTTATAACCTTTTAGAAATTTTTTTATTCGCGCTTCCTTCAAGGACGGATCGTAATAGTCATTGAAATTATCAATCATAACAACTTTATCGCCACGATCAATCAAAGCTTTCGCGCAAGCCGAACCGATGAAACCTGCTCCGCCAGTAATTAAAATTTTCATATTATTAAATATTTAGTGATTAACGTTTAATTTTAATTTCAGATAATCATAATATTTGAAACTTTTCCCATTTTTTGTCGTATAAATCGCAAGCACTTTTTCTCTCGCCTTTTCACCCATTATTTTCCGAAGATTTCCATCAGAAATCAACATTTCCAATTTTATTATCCATTCTTCTTTTGTTTTTGCCAAAAATCCATCCGCTCCATCAATAATTGCGCCGGAATATGTTTCATTCCCCACCGCCACAGTTGGAACGCCAACGACTCCCGCTTCAATAAATTTCAATTCCGATTTTGATTCACAGAAAGAATTTCCAAGCTCCAAGGGAGCCAGATTAATATCAACTCCGTAAATATTTTCGTAATATTTATCTCGAGAAACACGGGGAAGAATATCTATTCGTTCTTTAAATTTGTTTAAAGAATCGTCAATTTCCAATGGACCAGCTAGAACCAATTTGACATTTTTATGATTTTCTAGAATCTCTGCCAAGGCTTTCGCAATTGTTGCAAAATCCTTATCATGGCTTGGTGTCCCGCTGAAATATCCGACTCTTATAAAACCGTCCTTTATTTTTTCTTTTTTAATAATTGAATCGGCTAATTTCATTTCTCGTTCAGAAATCTTATTTTTGACAACAAAAACTTTCTTTCCTTTCTCTTCAATCTTTCTTGCTAAATAATTCGTTGTAGTTGTCGCCACTCTTACATAATCATCTTCCAAAATCTCCCGCCCGAGTCCATTTTCAAAATTTCTTCTCTCTTCCGGAGTGGCATTTTTATAATAATCCATCTGGAGTAAATATTGCGGATCAAAATTAAGATCATCTGTCTCAAAAACAATTTCTTTATTTTGTTTTTTTATTTCATTTACAAAATTTTTAATCTTTTCCGAGTAAATAACCTTATGAAAAACAAAAATTTTAAAATTTTTCGCCAGATGCAATAGGCACGGATTATCAGAAATTGTCACTGACGAAACGAACCCATTGAAACTGAGTTCTTCTGCTACATTGCAGGTACGATAAAAAGCGCTGTCACCCACTCCGCCAGTTATAAAAAGTATATCTCCCGAACTTGGAAACATTGATTTCAGGTATTTCCAAAGATATCCAGCCACAATTCTTCCACCAGAAAATAATCCGTTTTCATTGATCATTCTCCGGATTTTTTGGATTTTTAATTTTCCTTCAATCATACTATAAGGCTACCAGATATAAACCAAATACACAAACCAAATAAGAAAAGTTTATTCTCTATTGAAATTGAAACTTCAAATCGCTTTTAAGCACCTGCTCCTGGTTATATTCTTTGCCGTCTTTGGTTTTAATATGGATTTTAATAGGAACTTCATTCACTCCGGATTGCTTTTGGATGAGAAGTTTATAATCATCACGATTAAAATCAGCTGGCAATTCATATTTTACCCTAACATTGGTTTCTCTCCCCATAATAACATCGGCAAAAAATCCGAAATATGTCTTCTCCAAATCTTCCTTGGTATCCACATAAGTCGCCATTTCCCTTTCAATAAAAGTTGAACCTTTTGGCGCATAGACACGAAGATAAGTGTGATAATCGCTAGTTCGCCAATCTCCGTAAGGAGCGGAATTTTTGTAATTTATTATCAGATTAACTGTTGGCTTTTCAGTAGTAAGGTCAATATCATAAGACATCGATCTTTTGATATAATAATCTGTCTTAAGAGATCCTAAATTTGCATCGACTGCCATCAAATAATCCCCGCCCCAATCTTGAGAGACTGTTCCATCCCAATGTACTTCCGAAATGAGTTTTTGAAGTTCAGCATCTTTCAGGTTTATCATGATACTTTTATTCTTCAATTCGATGTGTCCGAGATTTGCCAACTTTGCAATATTTCCCAAACTTGAAAGTTTTTTTATAATTATCGGCATCATCTGTTTCATTATCGCTTTTCTGTTTTGCGTATCTAGCTTTGGATCCATTAGATATTGTTTCTCCACAACTTCTTCAAGTTTTAGAAATCCATTTTCACTGTTAAACTCATAAGGATATCCGGGCACTGTGATTGGTCCGGTAAGTCCTAAAATATCATTAAAAACCTGAGCATTAACCGCAATCACACCATCAAAATTTCCACCCGCTCCGCTTAAACGATAGAAATATCTGGCTTTCTCAACATTAGTCGGAAAATCAGGCGACCAATTGGAATCACGGAATTTCCAATTTTTTATTTGCAGCTTTTTTTTGAGTGGATAAGGCGGAGTTACTTTTGCGCTTATTCTCTGATCTAGGAGATTGGCATCTTCAAAATAAGAAGAAACAACCTCTCCATCTTTTATCTTTACAATTGCATATTGTCCCAAAAATCCGCCACCTGGACGAAGCTCCATATTGTTTTGAAGAAGGAAAAGGAAATTTTTTGTAGTTCCATCTTTTTTTGTATAAGCTTCAACTAGTTTATTTAAAACTTCAATCTCCCGCCTCTCATCTTGAGGAATCGGCAAAAAATCTGAAACGGAATTTATCACCGCCAAAGATTTAATCCCAATCATTTGTTTATTTTCTTTGAAAAACAAAGAAACAAAAAAAGCCCCCAATCCAAAAATCAAAATCAAAAACAAAAGCATTGAAATCTTTTTCCACTTTGATGCTTTTGAAAAAACCCCGTTGTTTTTTTTATCTTTCTTAAAACTTCCTTCGAATTTACTAATTTCCATAAATTTCTAAAAAATTAACAATAAAGCAATTCTATCCTATAAATTGCCGTTTGGCAAAACACCTATTTAAATATATAATTATTCTTATGAAAAACATTTCAAAAAATAACAGTTATAATTTTTTTTCGGCTTTCGGAATTTTCTTTTTGGGTCTTAATCTGATTTCAATTCTTCTCGCAATGATGGGAATTTTCCATATAACTATAATAATTGTCTATATATTTGCGGGAATTTTTTTATTTTTTTATTTAATAAAAAAAAGAACTCTTTCAATGGAATCAAGTAAATCTTTCCTGCTAATTTCATTCATATCGATCGCCTTTGTCATATTTCTCTCATTTTTTTCTACTCCCACAATTTTTTCCGGACGCGATCAAGGATCTTTTTCTGAAGCCGCTATAAGGCTTTCTCAAAACCATAAACTTGGATTTTCTTCAGCCGCTTCGGAAGAGTTTTTTAAAATCCATGGAAAAGGTCTCGCGCAAAATTTTCCCGGCTTCAATTATGATTCGAAAGGAAATCTCGTTCCACACTTCTCCATTGGATACATCGCATGGTTAGCGGTTTTCTTCTCTCTTTTTGGACTAAAAGGACTCTTTATTGCCAACGCTGTTTCTTTTATTGTTTTTATCTTTTCTTTTTATATTATGGCGCGGATTTTCTTTAGAAAATCCGCGCCAGTTATTATTTCAACAATTCTCATACTCACATCTTTCATTTTTTCGTGGTTTCTAAAATTCACCCTAGCAGAAAATCTGGCTCTTGGATTCCTTTGGTTTTCTATCGCCCAAGCGACAATATTTTTCAAAAATCGAAACCGGGAAAATCTTTTCTACGCTCTGCTTTCACTTATAATTCTAGCCTTCTCAAGATTAGAAGCCTGGTCTTTTGTTTTAATGCTCTTGATTCTAATATTAATCATTATCAAAAAAGAAAAAGCGAAAGCAACTCTTTTTTTCAACAAAAAGACAATTTACATTCTTTTGATTATTTTCTTAATTTATCTTATTAATATTTACGTCAATAGCCCATTTTATATTGCGTCAATAAAAGGTCTCCTGAAATCTTTTTCCTTAGGAAGCGAACAGGTGGAAAATTCGGTTGGAATTTTTCATGCCATGCGTGTTATGTCAATTTATGCCCTCTTCGCCCCGTTTTTGATTGCCATAACCGGAAGCATTTATCTTCTTGCCAAAAAAAAAGTTGCTTCGCTCATTCCATTTTTTATTATTTTGCCTTCCTTGATATACATACTCCATCCGGGCATATCACCTGATCATCCTTGGATGCTCCGTCGATTTTTATTTTCCCTAATTCCGGCTTCAATATTCATAAGCACCTATTTCTTATATTCATTCTTTCGAAAAAAAATATACTTCTATTTTTTGATTTCTGTTATCTCAATATCGAATTTATTTATTTTTTTCCATTATCTTACCTATTCAGAAAATCGGGAATTACTTTTACAAACAAAAAATCTAAGCCGGAATTTTTCATCTTCCGATCTTATTCTTGTTGACAGACTCACAAGCGGAAACGGCTGGTCGATGATTACTGGTCCGATGAACTTCATCTTTAAAAAACAAGCTGTTTATTTTTTTGACCCTAAGGACCTTGATAAAATCAACCATAAACGTTTCACCAACACCTATTTTATCATTCCGGACGAGAATATTGATTTTTATTTACAAAACAATATAATAGAGAAACTGGTTCCAATTAAGGATTATTCTATGATTAATTCATCGCTTTCCATACCAGATCAACCTTCCAAGACATCTCTTAATCTTCCACAAAAAGAAGAACGGTTTGTAAGAGGAAAGATATATATGTTAAAAAAATAAATCCTATGATTTTAAATTTTACCAAAGAAATAGAACTAAGCGATACTGGCACTAAGACATATAAAGCAATTCGTATATTTATTTATATTCTAGCTGTAATTGTTGTGGCAATGGTTGTTTATTATCGCATACTTTTTCCGACTCAAATATTAAATTATTCATTCACAATGCCTACTTCCAATAAAGGTAATGTCTTGAATCCGCGCGATAATAATGGCCTGATTATTCAAGATGGAAATACAAATCCTTCTGAGCAATTCATCTTTGATGCATCTCCCTTGGGAACTTTTTCCAAGGTTTCAATCAAACTTGACACGGATAAAAAATCATCCGGACTAGAGGGATCCGAGATTGAATTTAAAAAATCATTCAGATCCGCCCTCTATCCAGAAGGCTCTCCCATAGGATTAAAAGACGGATCACTAGTGACTTTAGATGAAAAATATTTCATTGTTTCCGACAAAAAACTTCGTGAATTTGAAAATGAAATGTTATTAACATCACTTGGATTCAAAAAAGAATCTTTCAATAAAATAACATCAGCCGATTTTTCCCATAATGAAATCGGAGAAAAAATAATTAACAAAGAAAACTATCCGAATTCATCATTTTTTAAGATAAATGAAAGATATTATAAGCTTGAAAATCAATCACTTTTTGAATTTTCCAGCGAAAAAGCTTTCTTAAGCGGATATGATAAAAATCAGGCAATTGAAAAAAATGAAGATTTTATTAAGAAATATCCCATATCTGAAAAACTTCTGGGATACTGCGACGGATCAATCATTTCTTATGGTGAGTCGGCTTTCATAGTTAGTCGCGGAAAAATATGGTGGATAGGAGCTCCTGAAATATTCGTTGGACAAGGATTTGATTGGAATGATGTAATTAAAGCTGGTAGCGATGAAATATCCCTATATGAAAGAGAAAAAATATTCACACTTTTGACCCCGCATCCGGATGGAACTATTTTTCTAACAAATGATACAAAAAAATACTATATTATAGAAGATGGAAAAAGACATTTATTACCAACAGAAAATATAGCTAAAACTTACCTCAAGAAAAAACCAATTCTCATATCATCCAAAAGCTTGGAAATTGCAGGAAAGTGTATTCTTAAAAAAAGCAGAAAAAATTCATATGGATGTAAAATGATTCTGGAAGATTCTAATAAATTTCCAGGACAATATTACGAATTCAAACTTATAACAAATAATGCTACTAAAATAGATAATTTAAATGTTTCATATAAAAGAGAAACTACCAAAAATAATCTTGAAATATCCATATCCGGCATGATTCAAAAAATGAAAAACCATTTCGGATTAAACAAATCATCCTAATTAAAAAGCAAAAATATGCCTCATCAAAACAACACTGACAATATTAATGAAAATAACAAGAAAGAATATCTTCTTATATCTTACAAACTTCTGCACGATACTCTATTTTTATTGATTCTCCTTTTTGCTATAACCCTAATTTCAGAAAGCATATTGCCGAAAGTATTGACCTCACAAATAAGTTTTTTTCAAATACTTCTCTTGATATTTCTTAACCTAGTGGGAATTTTTATTATTAACTCAAGAAAAAATTTCCAAAATTATATCAAGAATATTCAAATAAAAGAAAATAAACCGAAAAAAAATACTTTAATGCTGATATTTTTCACTCTTCTAATTTTAAACAGCCAGTTTGAGATTAACATGTTTCTTAATATAATTATCACCGCAATTGTTTTAATGATAGTAATTTTGGTTTTCAAATTTTTATTCGAAGAAGAAAGCGATTTAATTGATCAAAATTAGATAATCTAGAAACCGTTAAATTTTTTATTTAAAGGTTTTTTATAAATAAGAAAATTAAGACTTTATATATTCCAGAGTTTCCTTTGCACACTTTTCCCAAGAGAACTTTTTTATTTGCTCTTGACCTTTTCTTACGAGTTCTGTTCGCAAGGATTCATCTTTAAGAATTTCTTCTATTTTTTCCGCAAGTTCGGAAGAATTTTTTCCATCGAAATAAACAGCCGCCTTGCCTCCAACTTCAGGCAAGGAAGAATTGTTGGAGCAGATAACTGGCACACGAGCGGCAAAAGCTTCCAGTATCGGAATGCCAAAACCTTCATAGAGCGAGGGGAAGCAAAAAATTTCTGCACCGCGCATCAAATGTCCTAAATCCCTAAATTCTATTTTCCCCGGCATTATGATATCTTTTTTCCACAAACTTTTTTTAACTTCTTCAAAAACATTTTCCCACATCCAAGCCTTTCCGCCAGCCAGAACAAGTTTTAAATCAGCATTGGTTTCTTTTGATTTCATTTTCTCAAAAGCCTCAATAAGAATGCTGAGATTTTTTCTCGGTTGGATCGCTCCAACATATAAGATGTATTTTCCGTTTATATCCATCTTATTTTTTATTTCCGTTTCTTTTTCCAAATCCCTTTTTTTGGAAAATATTCTGCCGTCAAATCCATGGCTGATTACTTTTATTTTTTTCTCGTTTATTTTTGGATAAAATTTCAAAATATCACTCTTGGAAGATTGTGAGATGGTAATTATTTTGTCAGATCTTTCAACTGCCATCTTGGTTAAAAAATTCAATTTCCAAAGTTCCAATCTAGTAAACATTTCCGGGAAATATTTGAAAGCTAAATCATGTATCGTGACAGTTGTTTTTATTTTTCTGGAAATAAAATAAGGAATATTATGCATCGGCATCCAAAGCGCATCTGGCTTTCTTTTGAAAATAGAAAGGCTGAGACGCATTTGTGTCCAAAAGAAGGGGCATTTTCTTTGCAAGATTTCATAGTTCGGAAATTTTTCCGGAGCCAATTCAGGATTAAATTTATCCTTATGATATATCAAAAAATCGCTTTTACAGTCAAGCTTTCCAAAATAATCAAGCATATTTTTTATATAAACACGGGTCCCATCAATCCTTTCATGATCGAGGTCGGCCGCTTGGATGGCAATTTTCATATCAGCAAATTTTTCCGCTCTTAATTTTTTTAACAAATTCCAAAAATCCCGTTTGATTATCCTGCTCAAAAACAGCTTTCACAGCCAAAGGTGTGGTCGCTGGAGATTTCCAATTATAAATCGGCTTCAAATTCTTTCTCATCACGTAGGCAGTCTTCACCAGAAAATTAATATTTCCTTGGACCGGATTGGCATAGATATAATCCTGTTTTTCCCCAAACTGATTATAAGTTGACTTGACTTCGAATGAAATCGGCAATCCGGTTTTTTTCATAAGCCTATAAGTTTTTGCCGGATCAGGGTAATGATTGAGATTTTTGTTAAGATGTTTTATCTCTTCATTCTTGATGTCTTTAAGCTGATTGCTTTCTATCATCACCACTCTTTTTTTATTTCTGTCATAGAAACAAGCTCCTCCCTTTTGCGGTTTAAGCATATTTTGGGCAACGATTTCCATAACCATGTTATAACCCTTTTTTCCAAGATTAAGCGCCAAAGCCAAGCTCGGCAAATCAACCGATGAAGTTAGGTAGCCGAGGTCTTCGACATTATAAGAGAGAAGGTCGTCATGTTTTGACATAATCGCCTCGAATTCGCTATTAGCAATGAAATAACGCTTGCTGGTGTTTTTGGGATCAACTCTAAATATCACATTCTCATGATTTTTTTGCATTACCATTTGACCGTGATTATGAAGCCGCTTGTTTCTTTCAGTCGTATCGTCATAAAAAAGATCCCCTTCCTTAATATAGATTCCGTGAAAACTGCGCTGGATCATAAAAAGAACATTTTTCGGATTTAAACCGAAAAAATTAAACTTCTTGAATTCTTCCAAGATCTCTTCTGCCGTCTGTTCATTGAGAACAATCAAAGCATGCTGTTTGGCTAATACTGTTTTAGGATTTTTCTTGTAGCTCTTGGCGATTTTACAAACATCATATGCCATTTGCAACATATGCCGGTTTCCTAGAGAAATATTGGCTGATTTTCTCGGATCATTTCCGGCAATTTCCAAGACTGTCTTTTTCGTTATTTTTTTATTTATCGATTTCTTTTCCTTCACCAAACTCTTTCCTGATATTCCATTTTTTTCCAGTTCAGAAACAGCTTCCTCCCGCATCCTGGAAACGATTTCCTCCAGAGTGAAACGGCTGAGATTCAGAAGATATTTCGTTCCCAGCCCAAGCCGCGTAGCCTCACCAGCCGCCGTATGCTCCCATAAAAATCGCCCTTCCAATATGGCTTTTTCCGCCTCTTTGATATCGATCTTGTCTTCATCCAGAATGGTTATCTGCTTCTCATCAATCGGTTCGAGATGATCGTAATTTTCATAAGCATTGATTTCTTTTTCGTCTTTTTTGATATCCAAAACGCTTATTTTTTTAGTATTTTTATAATAATTCTCCAGCATCCATTCGATGTATTTCAAAATGGATATACGATATTCCTCGAATGAATTAAGGTGAATTTTAGGTTTTCTTTCCATAAAAAATAACCTGGATTGACAGGTATGTTTAAAAATTATGACAATCTTTTTTTCGCCAAAATCTTTAATTCCTCATTGAACTCAAAAATGGCTTTATCAATAATCGGATCGAATTTTTCATTAATTTTTTTATTTTTCACAACATTTCCTGCAAGAAGAAGCGAATCGAATGTGCCTGCATCAAGCCACTCTCCGGTAAAAGTGCTCACTTTCAACTCCCCTCTTTTGAGATAATAATTATGAATTTCGGTAATTTCTTTCTCTCCTCTTTTTGAAACCTTGGCAGTTTTTGCCGCTTTAACAACACGGCTATCAAAAACATAAAGCCCCGGGATAGCATAGTCACTTATCCAATTCTTCGGCTTCTCGACTATTTTTTCTGCCCTGTTATTTTCATCAAATTTCACTACGCCATAACGCTCAGGATCTTTGACTTTTTTGGCAAAAATGAGTCCGCCTGATTTGAAATTTGAAATTTCCTTGGAGAAATCTTTTTCAAAAATATTGTCTCCCAAAACCATTGTCACATTACCTTCATCAATAAAATCTTCTCCGATAATAAAAGCTTCCGCCAGTCCCCGTGGAACCTTCTGTACCTTAAACTCTATCCGAATATCATATTTGTCAAAAATTGATCCCAAAAGATTAAGATACTGCCCGCTATGTTCCGGCGCAACAATCATCAAAATATCTTTTATCCCGGCTTTAATTAGAGTGTTTAATGGATAAAAAACCATCTGCCGGTCATAGACCGGAAGAAGTTGTTTTGAAGTTGTCGCCGTGAGTGGAAAAAGCCGAGTGGCCGTTCCGCCGGAAAGGATTATCCCCTTCATAATCAGGTTATTTTATGCTTAATGTCACGTATTAATTATAGCTTTTTTCCTTAAAATAGGCAAAATATTGTTTTAAAGCTAATTTTTATAAATTTGACAAACTACACACAGTCTCATACAACAATAAAAAGTTCTTAGGAGCACTTTAACATTTTAACCTAAAAGATGGGGGGGTATATGAATGAAACAAGAGAAAAAATAATTCAAAACCTTAGAAAAAACAAGTTTTTTATCAACATCGAAAACCGGGAAACGTTGGAGCGGATAGCATCTATAGTGGAAATAGTTCACTGTCCTAAAAATAGCCACCTGGATCAAGAGTAGTGGGAAAATAGCATTTATCTGATTATTGAGGGACGCGCAAAACTAGTTTCAAAAATGAACAATCAATCAATAATTTTGGATATTCTCGAAAATGATGCTTTTTTTAGTAATCCATCAATAACAACTAGAAAGATTTATGGCTACGATGAAATCGTCACGTTGAGCAAATGCGTCTATTACCATATTAATATAAACAAGCTAAAAAAAGACATGATGAATGTAGAGTTTTTGGATGCTATGCATAATCATTCCCAGATGATGCTATATAGAGCCCAAGAGAGGATCAGGCTCTTGAATATCCCGCATATAAGAGAAAGGATCGAATACTTTTTGAAATTCTTTTCTGTTCCCGGAGAAAACAACTCTTTATCTATATCAGGAAGTTCAAAAACAGAAATAGCGATTTTCTGCAACACTACCAGACCGACAGCTTCTAAGATATTCATGGATCTTAAGAAGGAAAATCTCATCAAAGAAAAAGGCAAAGATATATTCCTGACAGAAAAGTTTCTCAACAAAAAAGACTAGGAGAATCATTTAAAAGGCTACTAATTCAAAGAAGTTGGTGGCTTTTTATTTTTTTCCTCTTGGATTGATTTTGAAAAATTGTCATTTGTATATAAAAAATGTTACAATCAAAAAGCATTTATTTTTAAAATTTAAAAATTATGAAAAAAATAATTATCTGGATAGTTCTTCTTATCATTCTTATTTTCCTTGGCATATGGATATTTGGCGAGAGTGAAAAAGAAAACAAAACTGCCAATACAGAAAAAGATAGCGGGTCAATTTCTCAGACCCAAGAAAAAAAAAGCATTTCCCCTTATTCATTTTCCCCGGATTCACTGTGTACGGCCGAACCGCAAAAAGCGGAAAATGGCAAAGATGTCTATCCAATTGACCCGAAATATGGAAGTGTTGTATTTCTCGGACAAATTTTCACCGCCTCCGATTGCAAATCGAAAAGCATGAATAAAATTTTTGGAGTGGAGGGAGAAAATTACATAGCTGGATCTTTTTTAGTACTTAAAAATAGTCCGAGTAAGGAACTCATTGAGACTTTAAAATCCATCACTTATTTATGCAAAGAAGACAGCTCTGATGAAAATTGCAAAAGATGGGAACTTTCGAGTAACGTAAAAATCGAAGACCTTTTGAAACTCCAGCCTTTCTATGAAAATTTTGACTCGGACGACTGCATCAGATGCGGAGAATTTATAATAAAAGAAAATGAACCAAAAAATACCGAAGAAAATACAGTTGACAACACAGACACAGAAAAAAGTGAGTCAGAAAAAACCTCAAACACTACTACCGATAATCAATCTGAAGAATAAACTTTTTACAGATTATCAAAAAACACCCTCTCTTGAAGGTGTTTTTTATTGCAAAGCTCAAAAACTATTTAATATTTTTATATAAAGGAAATTTCTTACAAAGCACAATGACTTCCTTATGAATTTTGTTTAATATTTTCTTATCTTTATGATTTTCAATCACTTCACTAATCCATCTTGAAATAATTCTGATTTCTTTTTCCTTCATTCCGCGAGTCGTAACCGCTGCTACTCCAATCCTCACACCACTCGGATCCAATGGGGATCGTGGGTCATCCGGAATCATATTTTTATTAAGCGATATTCCAACTTCATCTAACGCGTCTTGCGCTTCTTTTCCACTCACGCCTTTTGAACCAAAAACATCGACTAAAACCATATGATTTTCTGTTCCGCCAAACATTATCTTGAATCCATATTTTTTCAATTCTTCTTCCAAAACTTTAGCATTCTTTATTGTTTGCAAGGCATATTTTTTAAACGAGGGTTTTAAAGCTTCGCCAAAAGCCACTGCCTTAGCCGCGATATTATTCTCGTGCGGTCCGCCCTGGAACCCAGGGAAGGTCGCTTTGTCGATTGCTTTGGCAAACTTATCTCTACATATAATCATTCCACCACGCGGACCGCGGAGAGTCTTGTGCGTCGTAGTCGTCACAATATCAAAATATGGCACCGGATTTGGAATAGCTTTTCCGGCAATAAGTCCGGCGATATGTGCAATATCGATCATTGTTATTGCGCCGACTTTTTTGGCAATAGCATCAAATTTTTTATAATCCAGTTGTCTCGTATAAGCAGAAAATCCAGCCAGAATCATCTTGGGCTTTTCTTTTATAGCCATCTGTTCCAATTTTTTATAATCAATCTTTCCATTCGGTTCAGTCTTATATCTTACAAAATTATAAATCTTGGCTGAAAGCGTCACTGGATGACCATGAGTCAGATGTCCGCCATGTGCCAAATCCATCCCGAGAACTTTGTCTCCGGGCTGAAGGACTGCGCTATAAGCGATCATATTGGCCGGCGCACCGGAAAGAGGCTGGACATTTATATGCTCGCCACTAAAAATTTTCTTTGCCCGGTCAATTGCCAATTGTTCCACAACATCCGTATATTTCTGTCCGCCATAATAGCGATGTCCCGGATAGCCTTCTGAATATTTGTTAGTAAATACTGTTCCTAATGCTTCCAAAACAGCTTCTGAAACATAATTCTCACTGGCAATAAGTTCCATCCCTTCCTGCTGACGTTTAAGCTCTCCCATCACCGCTTTATAAACTTGAGCATCCTGTTTTTTTAAATTTTTCATATTATTAAATATTAAAATATTAATTTTTATTCTAAATTATTTTATTGTTTTTTATCTATCTGTGAGAATTTTATTTTAAATTTTTGCGCTTTTCCAGCTCCACAAAAAATTAAAATAAAATTCTCACAAAAAAATTCTTTCTAATTTAACTCTTACTTATTTTTCAAATAATCTTTTAGCGCCACTTTCCAACTTCTGAGCGGATTCAGTTTAGTGTTAATCAAAACCGCATAAAAAGGTCTTTTGGCCGGGCGCTTGAAATCGAAAGAAGAAACAGAATTTATTTTAGTTTTAATTTTTGAAAGCTTATAAATTTCCACACAAGCCTCATACCAACTCACTGGATCACTATTTGTCACATGATAAATTCCAAAAGATTTTTTGCTATCGATAATTTCTTTAGTTTTCTTCGCCAAATCAGGCGCATAAGTAAAACATCCGATTTCATCATCCACCACATCAATCGATTCTTTCTTTCCCCCAAGTTCCAACATCACATCAAAAAAACTTCTCTTAGCATCTACAGAGGAAGCTGGAGCGCCGAAAATCCATGATGTGCGGATAAGATAATAATTTTTCATATTTTTCGTCACTTCTTTCTCCCCTATCAGTTTTGATTTTCCATAATTATTAATCGGTCCAGTTTCAGCTTTCTCATCGAAACCGACTTCCGGACGAAATCCTTGATGTAAACTGCAACTGCCACAAGAATGAGTACATCCGGCCGGTTCCGGTATTTTCGGTTCACCATCAAAAACATAGTTTGTCGAATAGTGTACTAAAATCGCTTTTGACTTCTTTGCCACTTTTGCCAAATATCCAATCGCCAAACCATTAACATTTTTAGCCACCTCAAATTCATTTTCATCTTCTTCACACCTATCCACTGCGTTATAAGCCGCAGCATTTATAATGATGTCCGGTTTGGTAAATCCGACTTTTTTCGCCACTTCTTTTTCGCGAGTGATATCAATATCCTCTTTATCCCAAGCGATAACCTTATAGTCCTTATCAGACTTGAAAGCTTTGACTAATTCCTGCCCAAGCATCCCCTTAGCTCCGATAATTAGAATTTTTTTCATAAAAATTGTCATTCCGAACTTGTTTCGGAATCTCAAGTTAATTTAATTTATATTTTATATCCCAAATTAAGTTCGGGATAATAATTGATTAAATCATAGCAAATTTCCAGATTTTAAGCCAATTACAGCTATTTGCGCTTCAACCTTCTGCTTTTGGATCGAAAATAAAGATTGGCAAACAATCTGCCACTGTTACCGACAAAAAACTATTCTTCACATCTGTAATGAGCGCATCCGTTTCAGGAATTATTTTCCCACCATCATTTTCAGCAATAATCGCAATTTTATCACCATGGACCAAATCGGCACCTGTTACTTTTTTATCCTCAATGCTGATACTGGAAAAATATTTCCGACGATTTTCCAAAACTCCGGTTTCTATCAAAGAAGAATCTGAAAATATTTTCATATTTCCGTCGCTTTTCTGGGATACTCTCGTAATTAAGTTTGGATATTTTTTGAAAATTGAAAACATATTTTTAAAATTTTATATTTCAATTTCTACCTCCCTACTATCCTTATCAATATAATTTGTCGTAAGTTTTGCATTGCATTTTTCAATCAATAATTTTGCCAGCTCATCCCGAGCTTCTTCAATTAATGCTTTTGAAACAGGACCGATTCCATCAATATTTATAACGATTTTTTTGCTTTTCTCGATTATCTTTGTATCAGAACCATTGCGCCAATTCCATTTTCGGCACATCACATTATTTGTCGCGTCATCAAAATAAATCACTTCGCCAAAAATCGGCGGTTCATTTTCCACATTTCCTAGTCCTATAAATTTTTCATCTCCCCTGGCGAAATCTAATTTTAAGTTTCCTTCGATTTTTTCAACATCATCTCCACCACAAGGAATTTCATATTTTACCGAAATATAATTGAAAAGCGCCACCACCGAATTAATAAAAGGAAATCCTCCTTTTTTAATTCTTTTCAGAAGAGATTTAATTGACGGTGGAAATTTGTTAGGGTTAGAACTAAATCTCCGATGCACCTCATCCCAAGCCAAAATGAAAGAATTATTGGAAATATCAGAATCTTTCTTGCTTTCTATTTCTTTATCTAGCATATTTCCTATCTCCTGATTTTCCAGACTGTTATTAATATCGCTCACAACAATAATTCCCCTTTTGAAATCAGGGAATTTTTCAAATATTTTTTCTGAAATGATTATTTTTCGCATAGATATTTCTTGTAATTTTAACCAAAATTATACTTTTTCTCAATATCTTCCTTAATTTTCCAGACGCATTCGAGTTCGACCGGTAAAATCAACAAGTCCCCTGCGCCAAAAAACACCTTTTATCCTTCTGAAGTTTTCACCTCGGCTTTTCCTCCAAGAATAAGGCAGGTTTCCTTTTCCGAATAACTCAAATGAAATTCCGAAATCTCCTTTTTCCAAATCGGCCAATTTTCAACTTTTTTAATTTCTTCTTTTGTCGGTTTTCTGATTTCTATTTTCATATTTTTTTAACTAAAATATTATACCTAAATTTTACGCTAAAATCATATGTTTCACAAATAATCCTATAAAATAAAACGACCTGTTTGTCATTAACATTCAGGTCGTCTTTTTTTCGGATTGGTAGCAATACTACCAATCCACTCTCAGACTTCATAAATCCTCCTCTTAATTTTTAAGGCTGATTTTATGGATCCGCGGAAGTTCTGATTTAAGTCTTTGCTCAATCTTTAATTCAAAATTTTTAGCTTCGAAAATCTCAAGAAGATAATCAGCTGCCTTATCGCAACCAAGATCTCCGCAAGTAAATATATCAATTGCCACTGCTCCATATTCCGGCCATGTATGAACGGCCAAATGAGACTCTGCTATGATAACTGCTCCGCTAGTTCCAACTGGGTTGAAATTATGGAAAATATCCCCCACAATTTGAGCACCCGCCAATTTTGCCGCTTCAAGCATAACTTCTCTTATCTTATCTCTATCATTAAGGATGTCTTTATTACATCCTTCAAGATCAAGACAGATATGAACGCCCAAAGCTGGTCCAACAAACTCCGGCAATTCAATTCTTTTCAATTCATAAAAACCTCCGCAATATTTTTTAAACAACTATCTATCCGCAACGGATATAATTCGTATTACAATCAGAAATAATTTCTATTTCTCCCCTGAAAACATTAACCATTTTATTTTCTTGGCAATATCTTCCGGGCTATACTCAACTTTCAAAAAATAATCTAAAACTCCAAGTTTAACCGCCCGTTCACGAAAATCTTTTTTTTCATAATTAGTAAAAATCAGAACCGGAATATCTTCCAACATTTTTGCCTCCTTAAATTCCGCTAAAATATCCAATCCATTCTCGTTCTTAAGAAGAATATCAACTAAAAAAATATCGGGTTTTTCCTGCGCCAATATTTCCTTAGCTTCTTTGCCATTTGTCGCGCTAACCATTTCCACGCCTTCAAATTCAAAACCTTTTTTATAAACCAGAAGCTGATCAACATCATCTTCCAAAAAAAGCACCTTAAGCATAATTTTGAAGTATAAAGATTAATTTTTTATGATAAAGCATTACCAATCCCCAGAAATTTTCCCGCTAAAAAGCCATTCTTCATACTTTACCTTCTGGGGAAATTTTATCAAATAAAAGCCGAATATGTCAAATCAAAACAGTTTCCCTCCAACCTTGGCGACATTTTTATCGGGAGAAATCAGAATGCACTTTCCTTCTTCATCCGGAACTCCTAAGGTCAGAACTTCGGAAACAAAAGGCCCGATCTTTCTTGGAGGAAAATTAACCACCCCCAAAACCAGTTTGCCGACCAGTTCTTCTTTTTCATATAAAGCAACAATCCGCACTGATGAATTTTTAATTCCAATTTCCTCCCCGAAATCGATTGAAAGCTTATAAGCCGGCTTTTTAGCTTCAGGAAAATCAGAAACAGAAATTATTTTTCCGACCCGAATATCCAATTTCTCAAAATCTTCTATGGTTGCCATATATCTACTTTATCATCCCATTTAAACCTTTAGCAATATCTCTCAGCATCTTATTACCCAACGCTAAAGACGCTTTCACTCTTGGATCATAACCCAAAAATCTGAAATAATCATCGCTATTTTTTATTCTAATCTTTCGGCTTTTAGTTTCCTCTTCCGGGTAACACGCCCAAAATAATGAAGTTTCATATTCTCCAGCATGTTCGATGTGCGACCATTTTTTCTCCAAGATATCATAGGGATTTATTATGATAAGATTTTTCAGTTTTTTACCAGCTAAAGAAAGAGCCTTAGTTTGTCCCATCCCTCCGTGTCCGGTAATAATATATACCTTTTCAAAACCTTGCTTTACTAAATTATTCCCAAGATTAATAAGTATCTTGGCGAAAAAATCCGGTTCCAAAAAATAAAGATTGCCAGATAGTTTCTTTTCTAGATATTTATCCATTCAGATATAAATCTTTCCTTTTATTTTTTTCTTGGTTCCGGAACCGAGATAAATCGGCGGCAAAACATATCCGCCAATTTTTTTGGAAATAATTTCGCAAATCTTTTGAGCAACCAAATAATCAGTTTCAATCGGAAGATGATTACCATGCCACTCCAAAGTTCCGACCGGAATAAAAGCAATCTTCTTCTTCGCATAGTCATTGAATTTTTTCAGATAAGTTGTATTCATGTTATTTCGCCAATTTTTCCACATTCGAAACGACTTCCGGAAATTCCAAGTAGGATTCTTCTCCTTCAATCGGACCGGAAAAATGTTTGGCATTATGTTTTATGATAATTTGCGCCCCTAATTCTTCTTTGAAAATATCGGCAAATTTAAGATCGACATAGGGATCGTTGTCGGAATAAATCGCCACAAATCCTTTCTTGACCGTACTTTTAATTTTATCCAAATCAAAAGAAGTTTCGAAAAAACTTTGAATTTCATCAAAACCGACATTTTCATCAAAACCGGCCACAAAAACTGCTCCGCCAATTTTTTGATCTTCGCCAAGAGTTTCCAGATAACGCATAATTGTCGCGCATCCCAAGCTATGCCCGACAAAATACAGCTCTTCATCCGGCTCACCTATTATTTCTTGTAGCTCAGGTAACCATTCATCAAGCTTCGGATTTTCCGTGTCCGGCATTTCGGGAATAAAAACTTCAAAACCCTTTACTTCTAATTCTCTTTTGACATAAGGATACCAACAATACTCCGGATATCCTTCCCAACAATGAACGATAATCGCTCGTTTTTCTCGCAATTCTCGTTCTTTAAAACCTTGCGGTTTCAATATTTCCACCACGGGAAAACTAACGTTTTCCCGACCCCTCTCCTCCGCATCGGAGTTCTCCGATTCGGGAACTATAATCGCTCGCTTCATATTTTTAAAAATTTAAATATAACTTTATTATTTGGCATTAGAGAAAAAATTTCTCAATAATTTTCTTAATTCTTCGACTATGACTATAGAAAAGGCGACGGTAATAATAATAAGCCAATCATTTTTATCTAACGGAACCGTCCGCAATATCTTTTGAAAAAATGGATTATAAACAGCTAAAAATTGGAGTCCGATAACAATACCCGTAGCGCCAAGCAAGAATTTATTGGAAAATAGATTTGAAGAAAAAATAGATTTTTTGTGACTCCGACAGTTCCAGGCGTTAAACCATTGAAAAACCGCAAGTAAGGTAAGTGATATCGTCCAGGCTTTTTGCAAATCTTCTTCATAATTTTGGGAAAAAAGATAAAGCGTACCTATTGCCATAGGACAAGCCATTATAAACATCCGGAAAACCATTGAGCCATCGATCAATTTGTTCTTATTTTTTGATGATTTTTTATTTAAAAGATTATCCCCTTTTGGTTCCATCGCCAGCGCCACATCCAAAAATCCATCCGTAACCAAATTGAGCCATATAATCTGAGCCGCTAAAATAGGAAGAGGGAATCCTAAGATAATCGCCCCAATTATCGCCAAAACCTCCCCTAAACTTGTGGAAAAAAGATAAAGAATAACTCTTTTTATCGTTTGAAAAATATTTTTTCCTTCTTCAACTCCAGAAACTATGCTTCCGAAATTATCATCTAAAAGAATAATATCGGAAGCCTCTTTAGCAACATCTGTTCCAATTTTTCCCATTGCCACGCCCACATCGGCAGAAGTTAATGATAACGCGTCATTAACCCCATCTCCCGTCATTGCTATAGTTTTTCCAGCTATCTTGTATGCATTGATTATTTTTAATTTATGGAAAGGCGTCACCCTGGCAAAAACGCTTACGTTTTCCAATTTATAAGCAAGCTCTTTTTCCGTCATATTTTCGATTTCTCCTCCTTCGATTATCTTATCTCCCCACTTCCATATTCCCGCTTCCTTAGCAATAGTTTTGGCAGTTATTTTATAATCACCCGTAATCATAACAAGCTTTATGCCAGCCACTCTGACTTTATCCGCCGCCTCTTCAACTTCAGACCTCAATGAATCCTCGATTCCGAGAAAACCTATAAAATCAAGGGAATTTATTTTTTTTGGAATCTTGTCTTCATCTATTTTTCTCATTCCTACAGCCACTACTCTCAATCCTTTTTTCGACATTTCAGAAAAAACTTCTTCAATTTTTTCCTTTTTATCATCAGTAAAAAAGCTTGATTCTGATTTGCTCCATAGTTTATCGGAAATTTTAATTATTTCTTCTGGAGCCCCAATAACAGATAGAACAAAATCAGAACCTTCTTGATTTAAAATTGCATGATATTTTGAATTATAATCAAAAGGCTTTTCATCAATCTTATTGGATTCTTTTTCCAAATCTGATTTTTTGAATCCCAATTTTTCCGCAAAAACTAAAGTTGATGCCTCGGTCGGATCACCTGATATTTTCCAAACTTTCAATTTATCATCAAAAGCCAAATGAGCACTGCTACATAAAGCTCCGATTTTTCCCAATAATAAAAGCTCCGGATGATTAAGCGGTTCGATTACTTCTCCATTAAATTCAACTTCTCCTTTTGAATCATATCCATTTCCCTTTACTGAAAAAAGCTTATTATCAACATAAACCTCTTTGACCACTAGTTCATTTTTAGTAATCGTTCCAGTCTTATCCACCGCGATAACATTGGTTTGTCCCAAAGCTTCAACTGCTTGCAACCTCTTAACTAAAACATTTTTTTTCCCCATCCTAAATACTCCCGTCGCTAAAACTAAAGTTACAACAATTGGCAAACCTTCCGGAATAATAGAAACAGAAACAGCCACAATGGTTGAAAATATTTCGCGGATATTATGACTATAAAAAATTCCAACTTCCAAAATAATAAAAGCTATGACGGAAATGGCTATAATAATAAAACGAGAAAGTTGTTGAATATTTTTCTTAAGAGGTAAATCCTCGTCGATAGTTGAAATTTTTTTGGCAATATTTCCGATAACAGTATTAAGTCCCGTAGCGATAATTATAGCTTTTCCGCTTCCAGAAACAACATTAGTTCCTTTAAAAATAATGTTCTTTTGATCAGAAATCGCAATATTTGAATTTACTAAATCATCCGCTATTTTAAATTTCGGATTAGATTCTCCCGTAAGAGCCGCTTCATTAACCTGCAATGATTCGGAATAAATAATCCGCGCATCGGCAGGAATTTTTTCTCCTTCACGAACAATAATTATATCTCCGGGAACAATTTCTTCTCCGGAAACTATATATTCTTCACCATCACGCATAACCGAAGCATTAGTTTTGGCAAAATTTTTAAGTGTTGCAAAAATATTTTGTGCCTTTCCTTCTTGGATAGTTCCGACAACGGCATTGAAAAGAAGTACGAATAAAATAATTAATCCGTCAATATGTTCTCCTGTCAAAAAAACTATAGCCGTAGCAATGAGTAGGATAAAAATAAGCGAGCTCTGAAATTGGCGTAAAAATATCTTTACCAGACTGTCAGGCTTAACTTCTGGCAATTTATTAAGTCCACATATAGAAAGCCTTGATTCTACCTCATTTCTTCTTAAGCCATTTACATCCGTTTTGAATTCTTCCAAAATTTCCTTTATTTTTTTATTATAATATCTTTTTTCCATTTTTTAAATTTTAATATTTTTTAACTAAACCAAAAGTAAAATACGCATATTTTTTATTATAAACCACTATAATAGATTATTCTATATTTCCTGCTCTTCCAGAAATTTTTTAGTTTCTTCAATGTTATCAGAATAAACCCAAACATCTTGCAGGCTGGAATTTCCTCTAATGGAAAGCTGAAGAACACCATCCATCTCTTTTATTTTTATCCGGCGTTGACCGCCACTTTTTCCTTGCACAATAAATCCAGCAACAATCTTTTTTACTTCCTGTCTTTTTTGCACCATATCAACAATCGGTTCGGCCGCGTCAATAAAAGTTGTGTGCCGTCCACCCATCTTTCCGCCACTCCGATGATTTTTATTCTTATTTGCCATAGATTATTTGTTATTTCTCAGCTTATATAAATCCTGTTCATCCTCTTCTAGAATATTTTCCATATCATATTTAAATTTTCGTTCGAGTATGCATAATTTTTTCTCAAATACTATTAATTTTACCGTGCTAAGAACATCAATGATTTTATTAAACGAGAGCGCTACTCTCATGCGCTCCACATCGTCTTTGTCTCTTGGAAGATCTTCGATAAATTCAATAGCATTGTCCATCTCGTGATCTTCTACTCCAAAATCATAATCACCAGCTTGGATTCTATAGAGAATTTTAATATTTTTCAAAAAACCTTTAAGAGTTATGCGAAAAATAGCAGATACAGTAACTAAAATTAAAAAAAGAACATAAGTACTTTTTATAACTTCTATAATTTCATACAAAGAAGAAGCTATTATAACCAAGATAATAGCAATCGATACCGCCAAAATAATTAATAATAAAATTACATTAAAGAAAATATTTCCATAAAAATAAACTGGAAACTCCTGAACATATTTTTCTATCCGATTTTTAATTTCAACTCTAAAAATTTGTTTATCTTTTATAATCATATAATATACTCATTTAAAAACCCAATTCCTTCAAAAATATATCAACTTTCTCTGAAAAATTATTTCCTACCACTTCAACAGTCTTAAATGATAAAACAGACAATGGTTTTTTACCAATAATTTCTTCCATTTCTGAAAATGCTTTTTCAAATCCCGATCCGCCCATTGTGCAAAAAAATGCCACTTTTTTGAATTTTTCCTTATTTTCAGAAATATAGGTTCTTGTTGGAGAAGATAAATTCCATCCCCAAATTGGCGTTCCTATGACAACCAAATCATATTCTGCCGGATCCTTTTCTGTTTTCTCTAACTTAGTCAAGTATCTTTTCATTGCATCACGTCCGGAACGCATATATCCAATAATTCCAGAGCGATTAACAGTATCTCTAATCTCTTCCAAATCGGCTCCGATTTTATTTGCAAGACTTTCTGAAATTTTTTTTGTCGTCCCAGTGCGGGAATAATAAACTATTAATGTTTTCATAAATTTAAAAAAGATCAACTAAAAACTTTTTCTCGTTCCTCTGATAGAAAAGCACTTACCCTAGCTCCGTGTTCAATTGTTTCTTTTTGAAGTTTTCTTAGGGTATCTTTGAATTTCGGCGAATCACCTTCAAAAACCTCAAAAAATTTCTTCTCAATCATTCCTTGTTCAATATCATTGGCAATTGCCAGCGCTTCAATAAGTTTTATTACTTTTCCCGCGCCAGTTATCGCCTCTCTGACATGCTCAATTGATAATTTTATCGGAGCTAAATTGAAACGGCGATCATTAAAATAAAGCCGTTTACTGCCACTGTGAAGATTTAATGTTTCCAGCCAATAAGCATGAACTGACTCTTCCTGACTGATTTTATTCCAAAATTCTGCCTGCCCCGGAAATTTCTTTGCATATGCCTGATAAAGCTCCCCAACAATCAATTCAAATTTTCTCATCATATCTATTATTTCATCTTTATATTCTTCCGGTTCCTTAAAAGGATCGGGAATATTTTTTACTTGCGTGTCCATATTTTTTCTTGTTTTTTTATAATACTTTTTATTATTTTAATTCTAACATTAAAAGCAATTTTATAAAAATAAAAACAGGCTTGACGTACCTGTCGCGGAATTTTTCCGCTTACGCTTCTCTTTTTATGAGAAATTGGGACTAAAATTTTTTTTAATAATGTCCCCGATTAACTCAATAGGGGTACTATGAATTATACCATTATAATTCCCTTCTATTCTTTTAATAAAAGTATTTCCGCAACCCACCAAAGGGTTAAACCCTTGAGCATAGGAGAGATAATCATCTTCCTTATCCTGATCGAGGTATTTCACAATCTCTTCTTCAGAATAATCCCGTAAAACAACATAGGTCTTTTCAGAACAAGAAAAAAAATCTCCGCCAGGAAAATTAGATATTGCTATTCCTGCAAAAAGCCAATAATCTTTTCCTGACATTATTTTTAATCTCAAGAAAGCTTCCTCTTTTGATTTAGGATTGTAGAGTATTTTTCTTTGAAACCAGATTACAGATTCAAGTCCAATTACAATCGAAGGATTATTTTGCCTTTCCGCTACCTTCTCAGCTCTTATTCTGGCAATTTTCTTTACAAATTCTTCCGGATTTTTTTCTTCATCAGAAAAAAATCTATCCATATCCACCCCATCCTCTGATACAAAAGGTATTCCCAGATTGAAAAAAGCTTTAGAATGGCAAGAAAACTTCGTCGCCAATATTATCTTCCTCCTTTTCATACTACCCCCTATTTTTTTATTTTTTTATTAAACTACTTTCTTTTTTCTATTTATTGAAAATATTAATTTCACCTAAAATTTTTTCTTATCGTTTCTGAATTTTCATCCTATCAATTAAGAAAATAGATAGTGAAATTCAAAAAGGCCGCAAAACTCACCCATAAAATATAAGGAAGAAAAAGCCAAGCTGCCAAGCGCGATATTTTGGAAAAATAAATCATAGTGATTAGGATTGCCAGCCAAAGAAAAATAATCTCAATAAAAGCTCCGCCCGGAGAACGCATACCAAAAAAGATTATCGACCAAAACATGTTCAGGATTAACTGAACAATAAATAGAATGATCGCCAACTTTTTTTCTTTCCTCTTATCATCAGAAAATTCTTTCCAAACGAGAAAAAGAGCCACGCCCATAAGAGCATAGAGAGTTATCCAAACTGGTGAAAATAGCCAGCTTGGCGGTTGCCAAGCTGGTTTGGCTAAATTTTTATACCAATCGGAAGAAACAGCTGGGGAAGTGAAAAATGCTCCGCCGATTCCAGCCAATTCGCAAATAATTATGGAAATTATAAGTCTTGAAAGATTTTTCACATTTTTATTTTAATGACCCGTACTATAAGCCAATTTTTTTCAAAATTTCTTGAAACTCTTCGTCCGTTGCCATTTCACCTTTCAATATTTCGCAATTCTTTCCTTCCCAATACGGTTGCATATTCATATTCTTGCGAGTTACCTTCTCCGCAATACTCCTTTCATTGGTAACATTACCCATGAAATATTGCACTCCACCTTCAAAAATTTCTTCGCAAGATTTCACTTCCCCTTTTTCATTCACGCAATACCGGCAGAATGTCGAATTTTCATCGCCCATTGCAAAATCCTCTTTTTTTATCATCGGCATTCCGCACGCCCAACAAAATTTTTGCATATTTTTATTTTAATATTTATGATTCATAAAAGTTGGTCTTCCATTTTTCTCTTTTTTAAATTTCCTCCAACCAATAATAATTGGTAAAAAAAATATTAGGATGTAATAAATAATAATGTCAATTTGGCGATAATAACCGGAAAGATTTAAAAATTTTACAATAAAGACATAATCCAAAACAATAACCATAATAAGCCAAATCAATCCTACTCCAAAATAACATTTGAGCTCTTCTCTTTTAATTTTCTTCACTAAAATCCAAATTGTAAAAATAATACTAAAAGGTAAGATTGACCAACCCAAGATAGCTCCGGGAATAAAGGTGTAAAATATGAAATTAAGCAAATAACCAAAAAGCCAGAGAATAAATCCCCAAAAAAAATTACTAATAAATATTTTTATCATACCTCCTTTTGGCAGTTTTACACTTTTAATATGCTGAGATTTTTGAGCACTTTGAGTATCATTTTTTATATACATTTTTTTATTTTGTTATTTTTTTAATTACAGAATAAATATCAATTAATAGAATAAATTGTAAAATTCAAAAAAGCCGCAAAACTGACCCAAAGAATATACGGCACTAGAATCCAAGCCGCGGCACGGGAAATCTTGTAAAAAGCTATGATTGTTAGGATGATTGCAATCCAAAGAAAAATAATCTCAATAAAAGCTCCGCCCAAAGAACGCTGATTAAAAAATATTATTGACCAGAAAAAATTTAGAATGAGCTGGATAAAAAATAAAGTTACAGCCAACCTGACTTTTCTTGGTTCATTCTTGGGCGCCTCCCTACAAACAAGAAAAAGTGCGACTCCCATTAGGATATAAAGAGCTGTCCATACTGGCGCAAAAACCCAGCCTGATGGCTGCCAAAACGGTTTTTGCAGCTCCAAATACCAATTGGAAGAAACGGCTGAGCTAGTTAAAAATGATCCAGCAATTCCAACCAACTCACAAATAATAACAAAAAGTATACACTTAATGAAATTACTCATATATTTTTATGAAAAAAATTAATTCCCAAAATTATATTTTTTCCTAATCGGCTGTTTTATTTTCCAGACGCATTTGAGTCCCGCAGGAAAAACTACCCAATCTCCCGCGCCAAAAAAAGCTTTTTCTCCATTTTCACCCAAAACCTCCGCCGCGCCGGAAAGGATAAAGCAAGTTTCTTTTTTTTCATAGCTCCACGAAAATTCAGAAACTTCCTTTTCCCAAACCAGCCAGCTCTCGGCTAATTTTATTTCTGCTTCAGTTGGTCTTCTAACCTCAATTTGCATACAATTTTTTCTGATAAATTTTCAAAACTACATTTAAATTATAACACATTTTTAAAATTTTAGACAAATGAACACCACTGGTTCAAACCGGTGGTTTCTATCTTGCCCCGCATTAGCGGGGCTTAATCGTTGAGCGGAAGTTTCAGGATGGAGACTTGATGATGGCTTTGGTTTTCCACATACTTCTGCACGGCATATTCGTTGAGTTCGGAGGTGGAGATATAATAGCCCCTGTTCCACAGACTTCCTTTGGGAATCTTTTTGGTTTTTTTCTTGATCCAAACGCTGGATTTTCCTTTTATTATGGCTATAGCATAAGCGATGGAATATTTGGGAGGGATTGTGAGATACAGATGGATATGGTCATCTCCAATATGCCAGGCTTATATCTTGAAGTTTTTCCATTTGGCGATGGACTTGAATATTCTTTTCAGCTCTTGTTTAATATAGTTGTCAGCCAATACTTTTTCTCGGTATCTTGGAGTAAAGACCAAATAGTATTGGTAGGCATATGTGCAATGACTTAGTTGATACAGACGTCCATTGGACATAAATTAAAATCACCTCCTTTCCTAGGCTAAGGTGATTTTATTTTAGCGCTAGAAGGCTACGCTTCAAACGCACACACCGGCTAAAGCCGGTGTTTTCTCTGGTTAATAAAACCAGATACGCCTAATATTAAGTCGTATCTGGTTTGATTTTTCGTTTTAGGATTAGTCAGGAAATTTTTCCTTTTACCCAATCCACATATAAACCATCAAGCTCTATCTTCATCACCACGATTTTATTAACCAGTTCACAATCAATCGTTTTTGCAATAGAAGCCCTGAGCTCAGCCACCCGTGTCTCGCTTTCAATCTCATTTTTAAGTTTCAAAATTTCTTTAGGACGATATGGATTTCTAGTCAATTCAATCATCCTCATAACCTCTTCGGAACTCAAAGATTTAGTATCATGAATCATTCACATCTCCTTTCTAAAAAACTATCAGGTTCAATTTTTTCTAGAAGAAAAATTTCTTCCTAAAAAACCCGTCTCTCCTCCCAATCCTCCTGTCCTGTTAATTCCGATAATCATCACGCCTTCATTAATATCAATCATAGAAACAGAACAAGATGCTGGACAGTCCGAGCAGTCGCATTCTTTCTCATCATCTTCGGAAGTTTCAACGATTTTCCAGCCCTCCCTGATTTCGATACTTTCTGGAAGTGATTCACCCAGACGTTCTTTAATAGAAATCCACATCAGATTGGTTGCTGTTTCAACCTTTTCTATGCAATCTTTCATTTCCTCTTTCTTAACACCAAGCAGACCGACTCTTTTGAGTTTGCTATTAGCCTTATCTTTTATTTGATTGGCTAAAGTGAAACAGGCTTTTTCAAAATCTGTCAGTTCAGTGAGAACTTTTTCACCTTCTTTAACGGAATTAATTATTCCGTCAGCAGAAAAATTGCCACTTCTTGCCAGCCTCATTATTTCCTTAATAAAACTTGATACTCCGATAGATTTTTTCTTCTCCAATTCTTTTCCTCCTTTTTTGTAGCTTGAATAGTTTTTATGGTTTCATTACTCCTTTTGACAAAAAACTTGTTCAGATTTCAGCTTTTTACTGAAATTAAAACATCTCCCTTTTATACTCTATTTTCAGAGATAAGTCAAGAGTTAGCTATTTTTTTATAACTTTTAACAAATCGCTTTATTATAAAATCTCAGCTAGAAGCTCTCTTCGGCCGATATTTTCCCAGGAAGAATAAGCGATTATCCGATGGTCGCCCACTTTTTCCCGAATAAGGCTCATCTGTTTTTCATAGGCCGACGAGTTAATCTTGTCGATTTTGTTAGCCAAAATTATGATTTCTTTTTTATGTTTTTCCAAAAGCGCAAGCATTTCCAAATCAAGTTCCTTAAGACCAACCGCTCCGTCAATAACTAGGACGACTTTTTTCTGCTGATAAATCGAACCGAACAGATAACCGACGATGACTTTTCGGAGCTCCTTTTGCGCTTCTTTGGAAGCTTTAGCATAGCCATAGCCCGGCATATCCAAAAGATATAAAGCGTTATTGATAAGATAGACGTTTATTTCCTGTGTCCGCCCGGGCGTCACACTGATCCGCGCCAAATCTTTCCTTTTAGCCAAAGAATTGATAACGCTCGATTTTCCCGCGTTGGAACGGCCAACCAAAACAATTTGGGGAAAATTATTCTCCAAACACTTGTCCGGCCCGATAATGCCTTTTATAAATTTGACTGATTTTATCTGCATATAATTTCTCTGCAATTTTCAGTATAACACAAAATGCTTTATTTATTCTTAAAAAAACAAAGCGCTAGTGGAAGCGCTTTTTGAAATTTTTCATAATAAAGATTAAGTTTAATCTTTATTTTTTAGCCCGCTATTTCGGAGCTTGTTGAGGTAGAAGGATTTGAACCTCCGATCTTCAAATCTAAACTTAATTCTACTAAAATAAACTAAGTCTAAACTTGACGCTTTAACCAGCTAAGCTAATACCCCAACAGTAAAAACAATTTTAATTTTGGAAGGTTGCAGGGAATTCAAAGGTTTTTTCTTTTTTTCGCGTTATTGTATAGAAATATATTAGGGGGATAAAACTATCAAAATGGCGACTCGAAAGGATCTGTTTACCCTTTATGAAAGAAAAAATGACTTGATTCCCTGCGACCTTTTTTGAGCAAAACTTCTGCCCAAAAATTGGAAACAATTTAAAGAACTATTATAATGAAGGATGCAAGAAAGAAGGCTTCATGTATTGGGGGAAAAACCCGGGAGGGGTTTCAATCATAGCGGAGGGCTATGATAAATTCATCTTCCTTGCATCCTGTAAATCAGATTGTAGGCTAAAATCCCACTCTTGGCAAGATGCGAAAAAAACAGAGTTCCAATGTTCTGTTTTTTGATTTCCTGATTTAACTTAAAAAATTATTAGTCTTTTTCTTTAGTTTCACACCCACTTTTTCCGAAAACATTTTTCGTCATACAAATAATCCAATCCCAATGAAGAATAAAATGAATTACCACAAGGATAATCAACAATATACCGAACCAGTCGTGAATTTGAGACCAATTTTCTTTTTGAACACCCAAGAATTCTTGTAACCTTCCCTGCCTTACTCCCCCAGGCATAAAAAATTTTATCGCCAAACCAGAAATAGCAGTAATTAGAAAAGAGATAAAAGCAAAAAAATCAACTACATAATTTACTTTTGTTTTATTCATATTATCTCAATTTAATATTCGCTTCCTTGAGTTGTTTTTCTTCCACTTCGCTCGGACTGTCCATCATGAGATCCCGTCCCCGTCCGTCCTTTGGGAAAGCATAAATGTCCCGAATGGAATCAACGTCTTGCAAAACCATGAATATCCGATCGATTCCTGGAGCATTTCCTCCGTGTGGAGGAGCGCCATATTGGAAAGCGCGAATCAGCCCGCCAAATCTGGCATCCACTTGATCTTTAGCATATCCGGCGATTTCAAAAGCCTTATACATTATTTCCGGATCATGATTTCTGATTGCTCCGCTGGACGCTTCAAATCCATTTAAAACCATATCGAACTGATAGGCCAGAATTTCCAACGGATTTTTTTCTTCCAATACTTTCATTCCACCCTGAGGCATTGAAAAAGGATTGTGTTCAAAATCAACTTTGCCCGGCTCGATTTCCGAATAAGAATACATCGGAAAATCAACAACCCAGCACCAAGCCGCTTTAGTATTATCCTTAAGTCCGAGTCTTGTTCCACATTCACTCCTAACCGCACCCAGACTTAAACAAACTATTTTCCAGCTGTCCGCTCCAAAGAAAATAATATCCCCTCCTTTCGCTCCAACCTCTTCAACAATTTTTTTAGCTAGATCCTCGCCTAAAAATTTAACAATCGGGGATTGCAATTCTCCACCTTCTTTCACTATGATATAAGCCAGCCCCTTCGCTTCTTTTCCTTTAGCAATTTCAGTAAGTTCGTCAATTTCCTTGCGACTTAATTTCGCTCCGCCATCCACTTTCATCGCATGCACTACTCCCCCGTCTTTTATAGCATTTGCAAAAACGGAAAATCCGCAATCTTTAACTATTTCCGTAATCGATTTAATTTCCAAGCCAAATCTCAAATCCGGTTTGTCTGCGCCATACCTTGTCATCGCTTCTTTCCAAGGCAATCTCACAAACCGTCCCTTTTCATCAAGGTTCACAATTTTTTTGTTGGAAAATTTTTCCGTAAGCTCAATCATCAAAGGTTCCATAATCGCAAAAATATCTTCCTGAGTCACAAAGCTCATTTCCATATCCAGTTGATAAAATTCTCCATAATGCCGGTCCATTCGCGGATCTTCATCCCGAAAACATGGAGCGACTTGAAAATATTTATCTATCCCGCCCACCATCAAAAGTTGCTTGAATTGCTGAGGCGCTTGAGGAAGCGCATAGAATTTTCCCGGATGTAATCTCGACGGAACCAAAAAATCCCGCGCCCCTTCCGGAGAAGAATTCGCCAGAATCGGAGTTTGCACTTCGATAAATCCGCGGTTATGAAAATAATCCCGAATATGTTGAATGTATTTATCTTTCAATTCCAAGAGTTTTTGCAAATCTGGCCGGCGAAGATCAATGAAGCGATATTGCAATCTCAAATTTTCATTAGCTTCTTCAGATTTTTCTTCATCAATTTCAAAAGGCAATGTTTTTGATTTATTGAGAATTTCCATTTCATTCACTTCCACTTCAATCTCACCGGTTTTAAGTTTTTTATTTATCATATCGTCCGGCCGAGTAGAAACTTTTCCAGTAATTTTCAAAACCCATTCCCCACGAAGTTCATCCGCTTTTTTCCAAACTTCTTCATTAATCGCCGGATCAAACTTTACCTGAGTAAGGCCATAGCGGTCACGCAAATCGATAAAAATTATCCCGCCATGATCCCTTCTTCTGTGCACCCAACCGGCCAAAGTCACTATCTGTCCTTCATTTGATTTATTCAACTCTCCGCATGTATGCGTCCTCATATAAGTTAGTAGTTTATATTATATTTATCTCTTTTACATTATGCCTTATAAATCGGTTTTTTTCAATAGGTCGCCAATATTTTAAAATCTGATTTATTTTTTTCCATAATTAAAAGCGCTTGAAGCGCTTTCGGATTTTATCTAAGAGACAAAATTTTGTCTATTTTAAAAAATGATGATTGCAGGGAGTTACTAGCTTTATTAAAGGAGAATGGAGTATGGCAAAGTCCATTTTTTAAAAATGCAAACTCCCCGCAATCATTTTTGGACAAATTTTTGTCCAAAAATTAAATAATATTCAAAGAACTAAAAATAGCTGGGTCCGCAAGAAAGATATTGTCTGAGGGCTGATAAAAACACTGGGAGGGTTTCTATCTAAACTATACAGCCGTCCGGAGCTGTAATTTGCTTATCTTCCTTGCGACCCAATACAACTGGATTATAAATAAAAATCAAAATTAAGTCAATAAATAAAACTTTACAATAATTTTCATATCATCAATAAAAAAAATATGACAAAAAAATATCCGGAAAATGAAATATAGAAAAAACTCCCAATGATTTTATCACTGGGAGTCTAAAAATTACCTGCGAGTTATTTTTTATTTTTTCATTAACTTTCTTTTAAAACCAACAAGACCGAATAAGCCGGAGCTAAGAAGCAGCATTGTGGCTGGCTCAGGGACAGGGGCCGTCATTCCGTCGTCGCCATTAGCCACAAGAGTTGCTCCATTCAGATAGAAATCCCCCCAGGCACTGGCAACAAAAAAGTTTAGCGTGCCATCATCCTCAATGTCGTATTCTCCCAACAGTGACCATCCAATATCCAGATCGCCTACATTCCATGACCCGGCGCTTTCAGTCCCTGCAAAAAGAGTAATGTGTTCACTCGAACTCCAGCGCGAATCCTGATCGTCAGTCGTGGTGATTGTCAAAGTGAAATCATAGATATCCATTCCGTCTTGGTATCCAGCATCGCCCAAATCAAGATATAGCGATTCTCCCTCTAAGAAACCAAGGTAATATGGAGGATTATAATCCTCCGACACAGTCCAGGTTGCGGGCACTGCAAAAGCGAAAGAATTTAACATTAATACTGAAAATAATATTGACAAAAATGCCACTTTTTTCATTTTCAAACCCTCCTTTTAAAATGTTTTCGCAGATAATTTTTCAAAAAACTACTACCGGACGGATTTCCAGTAGATATATGATGATTGCATCTATGCCAAATTTTGTCAAGTTTCTTTCACAAACAAAAACAGCCTCCCTGCGTTGCAAGAAAGGCTGCTTCTTCTAGTTTGAAATTAAAAATTTTTACGTCCCACTTCGTTTTCATAATCCGACTTAAGTTCTACAGAATAATTGTCAACATTCGGATGTGTAACATGACTTTGATTGGAAAAAATCAATCTGGCCGACTGTAAACCGAAGATAACCGCTGAAATCACAATCAGAATCATCGCGATCCTATTTTTCCAAACTAGAAAAATTTTCATATCGCTGGATTTCAATCCGCCATTATCGATAGCCTTTTTGACAACCCGGTCCAAGAAAACGGAAAACAGTATTATGCTAATTATAAATACTGATAAAATCAAAATGTCGTCAAGCATAGCTGGAAAAAAAACTTCCCAATTAATGTTATTAATTGACACGACTATCCCCTCCTCTTTTTCTAAAAGTTTCTTCAAAAAATCCTATGCCTTGTGAGAATAAAAACCGTTCCAGAATTTTTCAACATCGCTTTTCTCTTCCGATTCTTTAAAAATCAATTCCTCTGGCGAAAGAGCAAACCAGTTGTCTCCTTTGTTTTCGAGAAAAAAATCGGCTACTTCGCCGTCGTCGTGGAGTCTTATCCTGACTTTAAGTCCCCCTCGGACCAATGACAAGCTGTGCGTGACGATATTAAATAGCCTCTTAGAAATTTCCCCGGCACCCTTGCTACTGCAAACATTCACGCCATGATCATCGATTGCAAAGAAATCATCATCTCGCTTGATAACCAAAATCATCGGCACTTTCCCTCCCGAAAAATCTTCGTATTCAATAATATAATCCATACCCGCCCCTCCGTTTCCCTATTTAGTTGTTAATATTCTTATTGTTAGAAAGCTTAGCTCAAAAGCGAAAAAAACTCAACCCCACACTCCCCAGCCGCATCCAATCGGAAAACCACCATAAAGATTGCTAGTTTTAGGGTTTTGGCATTTCTTAATGCTTTATTATTTCCAGTTTTACATCCTTATCTTTGGCTGAAAATTTAGCAGTTCCGCCAATCGGAAAGGTAGAAATATTATATTGGCGTTAGAGCATCTAATATGCCTCCGGAATATGTCAGAAAAATATTCTATTCTGGATAAATTTTAAATTATGCTAATGATTTCTTATTGTGCCGTCCAACCTCCATCAACATAAATAACTGAACCTGTAACATATTTTGATTCATCAGAAGCCAGATATACGGCTGCATAAGCTATATCTTCTGGCTCTCCCATATATCCCAAAGGTGTCGCCAAGGAAATTGCCTTATTTGCATTTTCATCATCCTGCATTCCTTTGGTCATCTGAGTTTTAATAAATCCTGGGGCAATAGCATTTACCCTGATTCCGTCAGATGCCAATTCTAAGGCAGCAGTTCGTGTTAGCTGATTTACTCCGCCTTTGGAAGCACAATAGGCTCCGGCAGTTTTAAATCCAACTTGTCCCAAAATAGAAGTCATATTTATGATTGAACCTTTAATGCCATTTTCTTTCATATAGCTACCAGCTTGTCTTATTCCATAAAAAACTCCGCCTAGATTAACAGCGATTACCTTGTCCCAAACCTCATCGGACATAGTGGCTATTTCTCCCGTAAGTCCTACTCCGGCATTATTCACTATAATATCCAACTTTCCGAATTTTTCTATTGCGGTATCTATTAAATTTTTTATTTCTTCTTTTTTTGAGGTATCTGCTTTCACGAAAATCGCGTTTTCTCCCAATTCACCTAAGTAAGGATTAATATCGGAAAAAACAACTTTAGCACCCTCCTTAAGATACATTTCGGCAATCGCCTTGCCAAGTCCTGACGAAGCCCCCGTGACAATTGCTACTTTGTTTTCTAATCGCATAGTTTTTGTTTTTTTTATTTGCATTTTAATATCAAGATACAAATAAAAATTTAATTTAATTATTTTTAACCCTTTTATTTTTAAAATTAAAAACTAAAAAAAAATATCACGAGGTAACCTATCTTTAAAATTCAATAAAGACTGAAAGGCAAATATTTAAAATTATTATCAAAATACTATTTGTCTTTTGATCGTCCCCACTGCCAACATGGTTTTTCACCTTTCTTATAACCGAAAAAGAAGATAATCGCAATCATAATTAGGAAGCCTAAAAGTGTTGCTCCAGGCGCATCATCCGTTTCACCGACATATAATCCAAAAACAAGGAAAGCTACGCCAACAGCAATGACCAGCCAGCCCTGCCACCTGACTGGCACCCAGCCCCAGCCATATAGCTTTCGCTTAAACCAGTAGCCTTTCGGATTATCTTTGAGATATAAGATGTATTTTTTAAGCATAATCAATAATAAGTTCTTACTTTTTTAGAATTCCATATATCCAACTAGTCATATTACCGTTTTTCACCCAGCGGATAGCCTTATCTATTTCGTATTGGCTGACTACTTCATTTAGAGGTTCCCGACCTTCGGTAACCTTGCCGGCATATATTTTTTCAAGAGCCGGCAAGGATTCTGGCTCCGCCATCTGTCCCAGCGCCCAAATAGCGTCATTCTTTTCTTTGGGACTAGCCTCTTCATCCTCCAATACCGCCACAAGAGCAGTTCGGCATTCTCCTCCGTGTTTTTCCTTGGCTGAATCGCAAGTTTTGCGGACAGTATAAAAAAGACTGAAAAAACCGCTGGTAACTGCCAGCACGCCGATAATTATTATAATTATAATTATTTTCTTAATCATACTCTGATTTTATCCCCAATAGTCTTTTTTGTAAATTTTAACAATCCAAAAAATAGCGCTTTCGCACCTATCATTCGATGATGATATTAAATCCTGCCAAAAGCATCAGGACTTCGGGCGAAGAAAATCTAGCCTTGGTAATCTTATTGGAAACCGGATTAATAAAATAATTCTTGGCTCCAACGAAATTCGCCCTGCTCAGATTGGCGTTTTGAAAAAGGCTGCCTTTCATGTCCGAATCGGAAAAATCCGCTTCGCTAAGATCAACATCGATAAAATCCGTCTCCCCAATAACGCATCCTATGAACTTGGATTTCTTGAATCTACAAAAGTAGAAATCTTATATTGGTATTAGCGGAATCGTTTTAGTGGCGATATAATCTACAAAA
>CAYOTC010000006.1:0-49797 GCA_964406815.1 uncultured Bdellovibrionales bacterium | reverse complement strand
TCCATAGGAGCGATATTGAAAGCCAGGGGATATAGGATAACCGCTCTCAAGATTGATCCGTATATTAATGTCGATGCGGGAACAATGAATCCGACAGAGCATGGAGAAACTTTCGTGCTTGATTCCGGATTGGAGACTGATCAGGATATGGGAAACTATGAAAGATTTATCGGTATAACTCTTCCCTCAGCCAATTATATGACTACCGGTAGCATATATGAATCCGTTATCCACAAAGAAAGAAATCTTGAATATGAAGGAAAATGCGTGCAAGTTGTTCCTCATATTCCGTTGGAGGTGATTGACAGAATAAAAAAATCTGCTGAAAGAGAAAATGCTGATATTACGCTTATTGAAATCGGCGGGACTGTCGGAGAATATGAGAACATACTTTTTCTGGAAGCAATCCGTCTTTTCAAGATTAAAAATCCGGATGATGTTATAACTGTGATGGTGAGTTATCTTCCTATTCCTCACGCAGCCGGTGAAATGAAAACCAAGCCAACCCAGCACGCAGTCAGGACGCTAAACGGCACCGGGGTTCAACCGGACGTCATTATTGCCAGAAGCGAGACGTTTCTTGACAGGAAAAGAAAGGAAAAAATTTCTCTGTTTTGCAACGTTCCGGAAAGATATGTCATAAGCGCACCGGACGCTGATTCTGTATATGAAGTTCCGGTTAATTTCGAACGTGATGACTTGAGCCGATTGATACTGAAAAAATTCGGATTGAAATACAAAAAAACAGAGATTAAAAAATGGCATGATCTTGTTGAAAATATAAAAAATCCTAAAGGTTCAACAAAAATCGGGATTGTCGGAAAATATTTCGGTACGGGAGATTTTATCCTCAGTGATTCCTATATAAGTGTTATCGAGGCGGTAAAGCATGCAGCCTACAAGATGAAGCTCAAACCGGAAATAAGTTGGATAAATAGCGAAGTTTTTGAAAAAGAGCCATGGAAAATAGAAAGTCTAAAAGAATATGACGGGGTTATTATTCCGGGAGGTTTTGGCAGTCGCGGGATAGAAGGAAAGATCACCGCTATCAAATTTTTAAGAGAAAATAAAATTCCTTTTTTTGGATTATGTTACGGTATGCAATTGGCTATCATTGAATATGCCAGAAATGTTCTGGGTCTAAAAGGAGCTAATACGACAGAGGTGGATCGGAAAACAAAATATCCGATAATTGACATAATGCCGGAACAAAAGAAAAATTTGGAAGATGGGAATTATGGAGCAACAATGCGACTTGGCGCTTATCCAGCCACACTCACCAAGGGAAATCTCGCTTATAACGCTTATAAGAAAAATAAAATTTCCGAACGTCACAGGCATAGATGGGAAGTTAATCCTGATTATATTGAAAAACTGGAAAATGGCGGATTGGTATTTTCCGGAAAATCCCCGAATGGAAAGCTGATGGAAATAACCGAGTTACCAACCTCAATCCATCCTTTTTTCCTCGGAACTCAATTCCATCCGGAATTTAAATCTAATCCCATTGAAGCCCATCCTCTCTTCAGCGCATTCATAAAATCCGGATTGAAGAAAAAACAATAAATCATTTGGATCTTATAAAAAAAGCCCGGGATATTTCTCCGGACTTTTTTCTATTTAAGTATTTTTATATCTTGGTAAAAATATTATCTCCTGTTTCAATACTCACAAGGGGACTTCCTTCACAAGAGATTCCATAACCTTTCAGAGTTATTCTTATCGGATTTTTTTCGGAAGAATTTTTTAATTTTTTCCTGATTTCATCTGAAGGATCAACTAACTCTAATTTTGAGTTTCTTTTTCTGAATTCCTCTGATTCGTTAAAATCAGGAAGTTTTTCAATATCATTTTCTAATATATTCAACATTAGATTATCATTATTGTTATTTTCACTCCAAACTGAAACGGTTATTTCTCCGGAATAAGCTTTTTTTTCACAAAATTCCTCATTATCTTCAACGGAAACAGCGCTACGAGTCATCATACTTGAAACATTGTAACGCATATTGGATATATCTTTTTCTGTTTGGATGCCTTTTTTAATGATATAAAAAGTTAGCGATGAGCCTATGACTACAACAATAAGAATCATGACAGATTTACTTAGAAAACTCTGCGAGGAAGAACCGCGAAGACCGCTATTTTTTTTTCGTGCAGTTTTTTTTCTAGCACAAACTGTTTTTTTTGAAGAAATTTTTTTTATTTTTTTGATGACCATTTTATTTTAATTATTAAAATATCTATCCTCTTATATTTTACCAGATTATATCATAATTATTATATTTTGGCAAAATAAAAAAACACCACTTTTTTAAAAGTAGTGCTCTTAAGTATATCCAGGTTTCGGTTAATATTATTTCTCAATAACCGAAATGATTTTCTTAGAAACAAGTTTTCCTGTGAATAAAGTAATTTTTTTTGAGGTAAATTTCACAACTCCGTCTTTCATTGCGAAAATAGTATCATCCTCTCCGCGCTTAGTATTTTTTCCGACTCGAAATTTGGTTCCGCGCTGACGAGCTATTATCTGTCCGGCTTTAACCTGTTGTCCACCGAAAATTTTTATGCCCAGTCTTTTTGATATGGAATCTCTTCCAAGTTGGGTAGATCCACCCGCTTTGCGATGTGCCATTGTTTTTTCTGATTCAGTAGGGAAAAAATCCCGTACCAATCCTTATATTTAAAGTTAATTTAAATTGATAAACTCAACTAAAAAAATTGACTTTTTAGGAGTCTTACATTTATAATTAATCTTAACGAATTAATAATATTATGTCAATATTTGGTAAAATCTGGGAAAAAATAATAAGATATGAAAAAACCATTTTCCTTGTTTTAGGGCTTATTTTAGCCTCAATTATTTCTTTTGAAGCCGGTTTTTTGAATGGCAGAAAATCGGTTCAGAACCCGATAATTATTGAAAAATCCGCCATAGCTTCAGAAATTGCCCCAGGAAGCTCTAATTTTCAAGAAACTACTAAAGATACTTTAAAGCAAGAAAAGCCCCAAGAAGTCGAAAATTCAGCAATTTCTCAAAATAAAGAGTGCATATTTGTCGGTAGTAAAAATTCAAACAAATACCATATTCAAAGCTGCCAATGGGCCAAAAGAATAAAGCCAGAAAATATCGTTTGCTTTTCTTCCAAAGAGGATGCCGTGTCTAAAGGATATGTTGCAGATAAATGCGTTAAATAAAAAATCTATTTCTTTTTCACGCTCAAACTTTCCGTTTCTTTATCAACTACACGGGCCTTTTCAATCTCTTTTCGAGCCGGAACTGGCAATGATTCCAGAATATTTTTAAGTGCTGTTCCGTCAAGCTTTAGAACTTCTTTCCATTTATTGAGCGGCTCCAAAATTTCTTGGATTTTTTTCTCATCATATTTATAGGTTTTGCGGATGCTTTTGGCAATTATTCCGTTTCCGCCAAAAACTCTTTCGACTCCTTCCTGAGCCATATAATCCGCAATATCTTTCTGAAGTTTTGCCAGACGGTCTTTAGTGATTGACATAGCCGATTTCAAATCAATATATTCTTCAATCATTGCTGTCGCTTCTTCGGAATCGAATTTTCTTTGCTCTTTGAATTTATGTCGCCACATCGGACAAATATTTTGATATTCGCACCAATCACAAAGAGGGGAGATGTTGGGTTCAAATTTTTCTTCCTCAATATCTTTTATCGTTTCCAGGAAAATATCCTCATTGGCTTTTAATTGTTCCATTGTTCTTAAGCCGGAAAGTTTTACGCCATGCTTAAGAAAATATAAACTAACCTTTATTTTATCGATATTTTCTGCCTCTTTAGGATATTGGGAAAGAAAGGCTTGAAGATAGACGGAAAGTTGGACATTGGCATCGACATCTTTTTGATTCGGCATTTTTTTTCCGGTTTTATAGTCTATAATTTCAAATCCGTCATCAGTCCGATCAATACGGTCAATTATGCCGGAAACGATGTGCTTATCATCTTCTTTTCCAATTTCTATTTGAAAACGGGACTCAAGATTAACAATATTGAAGTCTGCCGGATTATTACGTTTAAAATAATCTTGGATTATTTTTACTCCTTGGGTAAATGCCGATCTTTCCTCCTCCTCCGAATCAAAAACGGTCGGATTCCAAGAAGCGGAAAAATATTCCAAAGCTTGTTCCAGAGTGGGAGAAAGGATGCCGGGAGTATGGATAAATTTCATCGTCGAATGAATAACAGTGCCGAAAACCGCATCTTTTGATTTAGGCGTTTTAATCTTGTCAATTTCTTGATATTTATATTTAAGCGGACAATTTTTATATGTATCAAAAGCGGAGTAAGATATGCGCATAAAAAAATTTATTGATTTATTACGAATATTATAGCATTTTAAATCGATATTGACACTATTTTTATTTTTGCTATAGTATACATACTAAAATAGTAGGAATTAAATGAGTATGAAATTTTCCACAAGAGGGGAATATGGCCTCAGAGCAACGGTCAATCTCGCCCGTTGCTATCCGCTTAAAAAAAGCATTAAAGAAATATCCAAGGAAGAAAACATCTCCGCTAAATATCTGGAGCGACTTTTTTCTGAACTTAAAGAAGGAGGAATATTGAAAAGTCTAAAGGGGAAAAACGGAGGATATTTTCTTTCGGATAATCCAAAAAAGATTGCAGTTGGAAAAATTATTGAACTCACTGAGGGACCGATGGCTATTAAGTGTTATGGCACCAATTGCAAAAAATTAAAGGAATGTCCTTCGAGTTTGGTTTGGATAAAACTTGGAGAACAAATAAAAAAAACTTTGTATGATATAAAACTAAGCGATTTATTTAAATAAATTTCTAAAAACATATGAAAAGAATTTATCTCGATTATGCGGCAACAACGCCAATGGATAAGGAAGTTTTTGAGGCAATGGAACCTTATTTTATAGAAAAATTTGGAAATGCTTCATCCCTTCACTCTTTTGGCAAAGAAGTTTCTGAGGCGGTTACAAAAGCGAGAAAAACTGCCGCTGATTTTTTTGGTTGTATCCCGGAAGAGATTATTTTTACCAGCGGGGCGACCGAATCGAACAATCTTGCCATCAAAGGAATCGTTAAAAACTTCCGGATCAAGGAAGAAAATTGGGGGAAAAAACCGCATATAATAACCACGGCCTTTGAACATCCTTGCATCTTAGAAACTTGCCAATCATTAGAAAAAGAGGGTTTGGCTGTAGTTTCTTATGTAAAGCCTGATGAAAACGGAATAATATTGGCGGAAGATATTGAAAAAGAGATAAAACCGAACACGATATTGGTTTCCGTGATGTATGTTAACAATGAAATTGGCACAGTCCAGTCGATTGAAAAAATTGGAAAAATAATCAGAGAAATAAATCGAGGAAGATTAGCTAACTATAAGATTTTCTTTCACACCGATGCAACTCAAGCAGTAAACTATTTTGATTGCCATTTGGAAAATATTAGCGTCGATATGCTTTCAATGTCAGCTCATAAAATATATGGACCAAAAGGAGTGGGGGTTTTGTGCCTAAAAAGATATGTGCCGATTAAAAGAATTCAGGATGGGGGAATGCAGGAATTCAAAAAACGTGCCGGAACTATGAATGTTCCGGGAATTGTCGGACTCGAAAAAGCCCTTGAACTTGCTAGGAATTGTCGGGATAAAAAAAATGAGGAAATAAAAAAATTACGCGACCATCTCATAGAAGGAATTCTGAAAGACATTCCAGGTGTAAGATTGAACGGATCATTAGAAAAACGTTCTCCAAATAATGTTAATCTTAATTTTTCCGGAGCGGAAGGGGAGAGTATAGTTTTGATGTTGGATGATGAAGGAATTGCCTGTTCAACCGGTTCTGCCTGCTCGACCGGATCACTTGAACCGTCGCACGTTCTTATTTCACTGGGACTTCAACCGGAAGAAACGCACGGATCTTTGCGGATTACACTAGGAAAGAACACCACTAAAAGTGATATAAATTACACGATTAAAAAAATAAAAGAGGTAATTGAAAAATTAAGAGAAATATCCGGTAATATCTTAAAAGATTATTACTTGAATAATAAATAAAAAATATGTATAGCAAAAAAGTTATCGAGCATTTTACCAAACCAAAAAATCAAGGTGTGATAAAAAAACCGGATGGGGTTGGCTCAGTGGGTAATCCGACTTGTGGAGATATGATGAAAATTTATATCAAAGTTAAGAAATTAAAAGATGTGGAAATAATTTCTGATATAAAATTCGAAACGCTCGGTTGCGCCAGCGCTATTGCCACTTCATCAATGATTACGGAATTAGCCAAGGGAAAAATTTTAGAAGAAGCATCAAAAATATCTCGCAACGATGTCGCGGAAGCCTTGGAAGGATTGCCTCCCATAAAAATGCATTGTTCAAATTTAGCAGCCGACGGACTGCATTTGGCAATAGAGGATTATAAGAAAAATAGAAAATGAAAAAGGAAGATATATTATTAAAAAAGTCGAAACGCCTGATGATGAAAAATTATAAAAGATAACAGGATTGATACCTGGGGACTCTTAAATCATATTCCCGAAGTGGAGAAATGGGCGAACTTTTTACTTGAAAAATATCCTAAGGCAGATAAAGAAGTTACACTTTTATCTGTCTGGCTTCATGACATCGGACATTATCCAATAAGAAAAACTGACCATGCCATAAGAAGTGAAAAAGTTGCAAAAAATTTCCTGATGAAAGAAAAAGTTGATGAGAAAAAAATAAAAGAGATATTGCACTGCGTAAGATCGCACAGATGTAAAGACATTCAGCCAGAATCACTGGAAGCAAGAATTCTCTCTTGTGCCGATTCAGCCAGTCATATGACAGATACATCCTTATATTCCAGCATGATATCTCAAAATAGGGCATGGTTGGCAATGGAAAAATTAGAAAGAGATTATCGTGACATAGCAACTTTTCCGGAAGTGAAAAATAAATTGAAAAAAATATATTTGTCTTGGAAAAATTTAATACAGGCTTTTTTGGAATTTGAAAAATAAATAATATTTTTTCGTATCCAAAAATGTCATCGCCAAATAGCCAATTGATGGAAGAGAGAAGTGGTTTTAAAAATACCTACAGTGTCGCACAATGTATCTTTTACGACATTGATATATAGTTTAAAATAAGCCTCTTGAACCAATAAAGCTTAATTAAGCCTTTTATTATAAAACCAAGACCAAAAATTATTCCCTATCTGATTTTTTTAAAAAATAAAAATAAATAACCAATTAAATATACATATGATAAAATATTTTCAAATATATTTTATATTTTAATCTGGATATTTTTTTATTGAAAAATTAAAAATCTTATCTAATGTTCTTTATTTTATAAAACAAACAAATTCAAGATACATCTATGCCTATGACATTGGTTTGATTTACTCCTAGCTCAATTTTAAGGCTCGTTTTTTGTCTTCTATGAAAAATCTGCCCTTATTATGAAGATAGATGTTAATTTAAAATATGAAATGTGTTTTTGAAAACATATTTTACGCTTATCCCCTTTTTTTAATATTTTTAATTACAAATAATTATATAAATAATATTTGGAATAAAAAAACCGGCAGTAAACATATGTCGGTTTTTTATTTGTTTTCAAAAATATATGATATGTAATTTATCAATTTTTATTTTTCAATAACAGGGGATTAATTATTGTAAATTATCATCTGATCAATTTTTACGCTACTGTCCTTTCCTAATTTACCAACAAGTGATTTTGATGTTCCAAGATAGAGATTCGCTCCGAAGTATGGATCATGAACTATATAGTCTTTTTTATCTTTTCCGGTAATAACGACATAGTGTCCCCCGCCTCGACTTCTTTTTATATAAATAATAACCGGATGACCTTTTTTTATTTCTGAATCGACTTTTGACCAACTTATATTCCCATGACTGATTGAAGAAACAAGTGCTATCTCCGGATTCCAAGATGCGGGCCATTTAATGAGATCGTAATAAAATATTGGCTGTTTCGCCATTTTTCCCGGGTCAATAGTAGAGCCATATTTTCTGAAAACCATCGATACGGAAGTTATGGCGCAACCATAATCTTTCATAAGTGATTTTGAGTTTCCAATCGTTTTATTTCCCCAACGTGAATCTCTTTGGGAAAAATACCACTTTGTCGAAGCGAGATTACTTGAAGGTTTGGGATAATTCTTAACACTGGCAATAATATCATCAAGATTACTGGCATCAGAAAATCCGAAAAGTTCCAGCTTTTGCGCTTCAACCCTTTCTAGCAATTTCTTATATTTTTCCTCTTCTCCTTGAGTTTTAGTTAATAAACTTTGTTTTTGTTTTTCACTGGTCAAAAGATCATCTCTGACGTCGGCTAATTTTTCTTTTGTCTTTTCATTCTCTTTCTTTTTAGCATCAAGTTCTTCTTTATTATTTATCAATCCTGTTTTTATTCTTATAATTTCTCCCAGAATGTCAGAGATTTTTGTGCTAGATTGATTGGTGTAATCAGCCTGATTGATTATTCCGGAGAAATCTTTTTTAAGAAGAATCATATCTAAAACACCTTGCTGATCATAATCATAGTAAAGCTGCAAGAGACCTTCTAGTATTTTTTTTTGCTGGGATATAGAAATTTCCTTTTCAGTTATATCTGCTTCTAATCGAGAAATCTGCTCAGAAAGTGATTCTATCCTAGAACTCGTTTCTTTCAATGAAACTAGGTTCTGCTTTTGTTGATAATTTATTGTATTAATCTGATTAGAAAGAATCCCTTGAGTTTTCTCATTTAGCTTTAATATGCTGATACTATTTTTTGCTTCTTTGTCTTTTTTTTCACAATCTTTTTTAGCATCTCCACTAAGATCATCACAATCAATATCTTTTATGCTTTCACATATAGCTTTGGCTTCCGGATCTAATCCGCTGCAATTTATGTCATCAGCTTTTGCATACCCAAAAACATAGGCTGATGCCATAAGTATGATTGATATAAGAATGATTTTTTTATTAAATTTCATTTTAATTACTAGAACTAAGATAAAAACTACAGTTTCCTAAGAGCTTTATTTATCCGCACTAAACTTTCATTTTTCCCCATAACCCAAGCGCATTCAAATGGCGATGGAGATTTTTTTTCTCCAGTAAGCATAACTCTGATTGGCCAAAGAAATTCCCCTCTGTTTTCACCCGCCGCTTCAAACATAGCTTTTTCAAGACTTTCCCGCGTCCAATCTTTTTCAGAAATATTTTCCAGCATTTCTTTTGCGTTAATGAGATTATTTTTCAATGATTCATCGTTCATATCTTTCCAACGAAGAAGATCTTTTTCATAATCAACGTCTTGAAAAAAGAACTTGTTATTATCCCCTACTTCGGACATTTTTGTGAGGCGTTCGCGTTCAACGGAAAGGACTTTTTTCAAAAATTCTTCAGATTTCTTTTCTTCGCTAGCGTTATTATAGAATTCTTTTTCTTTCCAAAATTCCAAAGATCGCGCATATAAATCATCTAGGGATATTTTTTTTATCCACTGGGTATTTATCCAGTCTAATTTTTTAAGATCAAAAACCGCGCCAGCCTTATGCACATGAGAAAAATCGAATTTTTCTATGAGTTCATCCAGAGAAAATATTTCCTGAGCTTCCCCTTTTCCTGGATTCCAGCCAAGCATAACGACAAAATTTATAATCGCTTCTTTCAGATAACCTTTTTTGATATAATCTTCGACTGCAACATCGCCCTGACGTTTGGAAAGCTTTGAACGATCGGGATTAAGAAGTAGAGGCAGGTGCGCAAATAGGGGGATTTCCCAACCAAAATTTTCATAAAGCTGGATATATTTTGGTGTGCTGGAAATGTATTCGTCGCCACGGGTAATATGAGTTATTTCCATTAAATGATCGTCGACGACATTGGCAAAATTATAGGTTGGATAACCATCTGATTTTAAAAGTATCTGGTCGTCAAGAAGCTCATTTTTTATCGAAACCTTACCTCTTATTAAATCCTGAAACTCAGTCGATCCATCGGTATTTATTTTTTGCCGAATGACAAATTTTTCTCCGGCTGATATTTTTTTGTCTATCTCTTCTTTGGATAATCTTAAGCAACAACGATCATACATCGGCGCTTTCTTCATAGCTAGTTGTTCCTGGCGCATTTCTTCCAATCTTTCCGGAGTGCAGAAACAATAATAAGCCTTGCCATTATCAATCAATTGTTTAACATATTTCCGATATATTTCCAGTCGCTTCGATTGCAGGTATGGGCCATAATTTCCTTTTTCAATAATATTCCCGTTTTCAATATAAATTCCTTCAGAATAATCAAATCCTGCCCAATTAATGATACTAATCAATTTTTCAAGCGCATCGTCAACATATCTTTTTTGATCAGTATCTTCAATTCGTAAAATAAATTCCCCGCTATTTTTTCTGGCAAAAAGATAGCCATAAAGCGCCGTGCGAAAATTTCCCACATGCATATATCCCGTCGGGCTGGGAGCAAATCTAAGTCTTACTTTTCCCATATGTTTTTTAATAGGCTAAGCCTGATTATTTTCATTATTGTCATCAACTTCTTTTTTATCTCTTCTTATCACTCTCCAATGAAAAAGGCAAATCGGAAGAGCAACGATAAACATCGTAAATGAATCAACATAATTCATAGCCCTTTGACGCTTATAACAAACCTCCCCTTCATTGTCTTTTTTCCAATTTTCGTAGTCATTAAGAAGCGCATCTAGCTGTTTTTTCTGATCTTCCGTTGTTAATTCACTACCTTTAGATTTTTCGATAGTTTGGACTTCTATAGAATACATCGGTGGTTGATTTTTGCACTCATATCCGCCTTTTTCCGCTTCAGTAAATATATAAGCTTTGAGAGTGGTATTAATTATCCTTCCAGCCCCAACCGCTGTAAAAATTAAACTAATAAGAACCGCAACATAAAGATAGATTGTCCGGATAAGTTTTGTAGTTTTTGTAGTCATGACATTTTTGATTTAATTTTTTTAAGCAAATCTTTGGCTACGCCATCCATTTCATCGATAAGTTCTTCCGTAATTGCTCCTTTTTCAGCTTGTTCGCGAACCTCTCCCATTATGAACGCTAATTTTTCCTGAATTTCTTTCTTGTATTCAGCGTTATCCATATAAAGCAACAGGAGTTCGCAATCCCCGATCAACACCTGGAAATAATTCGATCTGAAAGTATTATATCTTTTCTGTTCAATCTTTCCGGTCTTATAATCTTCAGGAGTTATCCTGGAATTAGGCATCTTCTTGAATGTGGACATATGATGCTCACATGCTCTAATCAAACTAAATTCCTTACTTTCTTTTTCCGAATTTGAAAAACCCTCCATCGCTTGAAATCCTTCCATAATTTTTTATATGTTTTTTTATTTTTTAATAATTATAAATTTTATTTCTTACTGTTAAAAATAACCAAAAACGGAAAAACCACTGTTGCGTTAAAAACTCTCTTAAGACGGTATTTTGGCTCCTGCAGAAACCTCCAAAGCCATTCTAGACCTATTTTACGCCAAAAAACAGGGGCTCGGCGTATTTTTCCCGTCATAAAATCAAAACTGCCGCCAACTCCTATGGCTAGCCGTATTATATCATTTTTTTGAGATTTTAGGAATATTTCCTGATTCGGGGCGCCAAAATTGCATATTAGTATCCGGCATTTGATATCTGGTATTTTCTGTGAATTATCATTCATATCCAGCTCCATTCCTTCCACATCCAAACTGGGATACAAATTATGAATGGCGGATTTTATTTCTTCCAAACTGCTCAAGCCATCTTTTCTGATTGCTAAGAAAATTCCTAAGTTTTTATAATTGGTAATTTTCAAAATTTCCAGTAAGAGATCAGCTCCGGCAAATCGACATATTAATTTATTCCCATATCTTAAAAATGCATATTGAATACTTATGGTATCGGCCACATTCAAATCGCATTCATTAAGAATTTTTTTAAACTCTTCATTTTTTCTGGCTTCCAAGACAAATTCCGCATTGACTGTCGCAATCTGATGAAAACGCGGCTCATCCAAAAAAAATCCTATCTTTTCAAGGATTTCCTCTTTGGAAAAATTATCAACTCTTATGCCAAGGATGTCCATAATTTTAATTTAGCGGACAACTTTCAATTATAGAATATTCGCTATCCCCTTCTCCAAAATCACTCGCCATAATATCGATTGATTCGACCGGAATAGAAAAACTCGATGCTTCTGAAATTTCCGGCTTTTTTTCAAGCTCCATCCATTTTTTCTTTCGTAATCTTCCTAAGGTTATATGTGGACAAAAAATTTTCCTGCTGGAAGAAAAAATTCCCAAAGATTTCTCAATTTCTTCATGAATGTTTTTGAGTTCTTCACTTTGTTCGCCAGAAGCCCAAATATATTGCGGATCGGAAATATCCGGAGCGAGTTCTATTTTTAAAAAATCCAAATCAAAGACATCTTTTCCCTCACATACTTCGCGGACTTTTTGACATATTTCAGGAATACTTTCCGTTTCAATATAACCCAGAAAAAATAAAGTGATATGAAGATTATTTTCCTTAATCCACTTGACCGGAAAACTTCGCCATTTTTCAGTTGCTAAAAATAATCTTTTCTTTATCTTTGGAGAAATATTAATGCTGATAAAAATTTTCCTTTTCATCTGATAAGCTATTTTTTAATTATTTTTCAAATCCATTGTCTTTACAAATTTTAGCATATTCATAGAAGCTTTTTCTTGGTTTTCTTTCCAGTGTTTTATAATCCATTTCCACAAGCCCGAAACGCGGCTCATATCCATATAACCATTCATAATTATCCATTAATGACCAATGGAAATATCCGCGCACATCCACTCCTTCAGAAATTGCTTTTTTTACATATTTCAAATGATTTCTAATAAATTCAATCCTTTTTTCGTCATTCAATCCAGTGCCAGTCGGTATTCCGTTTTCCAATATATAAATCGGTAATTTATATCTGGCATAAGCTTCTTTCAGGACTTTATAAATACCTTCGGGGGAAGCGATCCAACCCATAATATTTTCCTTATCTTCTTCGATCACGAATCCGAAATATATCTGATTTCTAGCGTCCCATTTTATTTTCTTCCAATCGAATCTGATTCTTCCTAAGCGATAATAATCAATCCCAAAATAATCCTGGAAATCTTTTATTTTATTTCCCAATAGATCCACCCTATACCATCTTGCTAAATTATTAATCAGGTTGATAATTCCGAGATTTTCTTTTTCATACCAATTATATAGGAAACTTGTTCCGACTTGAGCCGAGGGGTATTTAGCATGGATTATTTTATATATTTTTATATATGCTGCAGCCATATTTTTAAGCGCTCGGAAAAATTTAAAAGGATTTTTAAGACCTGGCGGAAAAACTCCGCCTAAAAATCCCATTCCCAATGGAACCATCGGCTCATTAATAACCACATAAATATCTATCAAACCTCCCAACTCCTCGACAATTTTTTGAGCATAAGCAGAAAATATTTCCACAGATTTTTTCCGGTGAAAACCATACTTTTTTTGGAACCAAATCGGACTGGTCCAGTGCCAAAGAGTAACAGCAGATTTAATGTTCTTATTTTTCAAATCTTCCAGAATTTTCCTGTAATGATCAATTGCATCAGTTGAAAATTCCCCCTCTTGTGGCTCGATCCGCGACCATTCGATAGACAATCTAAAAACATTCACTCCTAATTCTTGCAAAAGAATATGATCATTTCTATATCGATTCCAATAATCGCAAGCTTTTCCGGATAAATCTTTGCTTTTTCCTTTTTGTTCCCATTCCCACCAATCAGAATTAGAATTATCACCTTCAATCTGATAGGAAGAGGTTGCTGCTCCCCAAAGAAAATTATCCGGAAATTTCAATATTTTGTTTTCCATATGGCCTTTTTCCAGTTGAGCTCAACTCCGATAATCGGAATTGAGCTCATAATCAAAGATGATAATAACGATTGAAACTATTGATTGACTTTGGGAATATTAACAGGGATTTGTATTTTTCCACCCTGCTGATTATCTTGAGACTCTCCTGATGCTTTAGGAATTAAAGAATCAGCGTTTTTAACCATATTTCCTATCATTTCACATTGGTCAGTAAACTTAACATCTTGAGGAACAGAAAAATCAATACCATCAGTCCCTTCGCATTTAATATCAGGAATATTTTTAAACCTTTCCTCTATATCAATATTTGGAATACGAAAATCATCTTTTGATTTTTTATCCTTATTTTCTTCTTTTATTTTATCAACACAGGATTTACTCAGTACAATTCCTTGCTTTTCTCCTATTATCCAAGAATACATATTTTCTCCGTCAAAAATCGATTTAAAATTCTTTCCTCCGACAACCATTTCGCTGGAATATTTTTCTCCTTCAACATAAAAAGAAAATTCAGTCTCAGCTCCTTCTTGGTTTTTTGCTTTATAAGAGCACTTATTTAATTTTCCTGATAGCATAGCTTCTTGAAAAACGCCGCCTCTCTCCTTATTCATTTCTCTTTCCTGCTCCTTCTCCTGATTTTTAGCCGTCCCTGCATTCTGATTCTGATTATTGTTTTTCGCTTCTTGATTACCACAAGCAGCTAGAATAACAATTCCCGCTGTCATGGCGATGATTTTCCATGTTTTCATTTGTTTTAATTTAAAAATTATTTCTTTGATATTATCGCAATATTGCCAGGCATATATTTCTGCAAAACATCAGGAATTCCTATTGAACCATCTGGTTTTTGATAATTTTCCATAATGGCAATAAGCGCGCGACAGATTGAAATAGCCGTGCCATTAAGCATATGAACATATTCTTTTTTTCCGTTTTGATTTTTATATTTTATATTAAGACCTCTGGCTTGATAGTCGGTGCAATTGGAAGTTGAGGTTATTTCCGCCCAATCCCCCATTTTTTCGTCCTTATTCGGTTTTCCCGGCATCCAAGCTTCCAAATCATATGTCCTTATTGATGGTCCACCAAGATCAGCTGTGCAATGATCAACTACTCGAAAAGGAATTTTCAGTCCTTTGAAAATTTCTTTTTCAATATCCAAAAGTTCTTTATGCGCCTCTTCCGATTTTTCCGGCAAAACATACTGAAACATCTCAATTTTAGTAAATTGATGTACCCGAAAAATTCCCTTGGAAAACTTAGAATAAGCGCCGGCCTCCGTCCGATAACAATGAGAAACAGCCACGTATTTTTTCGGCAATTCCTCTTGTAAGATAGTCTCGTTCGCATGATAACCCCCCATAGTAATTTCGGATGTTCCAATCAAGCTTAAATCGCTATTTTCAATGTTGTATATCTGAGTCGATTCTCCTCGTGGATTAAATCCTAAGCCTTCCAAAATTTCTCTCTTGGCCAAATCTGGAGTGGAAAACGGGACAAATCTGTATTTCATAACAGTTTCTAATGCATATTGAATAAGAGCAAATTCCAGTAAAGTCAGTTCATTTTTAAGATAATAAAATTTTGCACCAGAAACTTTTGTCCCTCTTTCAAAATCAATAAGATCTAAACTTTCTGCCAGTTCGACATGGTCTTTCGCTTCAAAATCGAATTTCGTCGGTTCAAGATATGTTTCCAATACGGGATTGTCATTTTCATTACGACTTACCAAAACATCCGGATGGGTCATATTTGGAATTTTTAAAATGAGTTCACGAAATTTTTCAGAAATTACTTTCAAAACTTTTTCTTTTTCCTCAATATTTTTTCCAACTCCTTTCATTTCTTCAATAATTTCAAGAGTAGGTTTTATTTTTGAAGAATTATTTCTTTTAGCACGCAATTCTTCAATTTCCGCCTCCATCTTGCGTTTTTCTCTATCCAGTTCCAAGAGAACATCCACGCTAGTATCAGCTAAACGGTTTTTGCAATTTTCCTCAACTGCCTCTTTATTTTCCCGGATAAATTTTATATCTAACATAAAAAATTAAACTTTAGTTGTTTCTTATAGTTCAATCCCTATTTTTAATAATATCAAAAGCAAAGACATTCAGCAATTCAGCATTATAAAACTATTCCTGTATCATATTAAGCTTGCCATTTAGAATTATAGGCTGAATGAGGGATATTTCTGTTGCATATTTTTGATTTTTGTCAATCTCGTTTAAGAGATAAATTTTCTTATCCAAATAAGTCGCTACACCTAACTCCATTATTCCTGAAATACCAAGATAACCTCCGATATCATTTTTTTTCTCATTCAAAAAAAGAACCGCATCGCTTTCCGCAATTTTTCTTAATCCGTCCTTAAGCAGATTAAACTCAATGCATTGTCTGAGATCTCTTTCATAATCTTTCCTTGCTCCATCTTTAAAATCCAGATCAGTAAAACAATTATGAATATCTCCCGGCATTATCACTTCATGCCCGGCGCTTTCCAATTCATGCTTGGCTTCCAGCATTTCCTTGGAAAATTGCATACTCCCACAGATCATTATTTTCATATTTTTAGTTTATTTTAATTTTTAAAATTATATGCGCTTACAGGCTTCAAAATGAATTTTTGAATCACTCTCATTAAAAATTTCAATCACTTTATATTTGCCTTTAGTATAGCATTTTTCACTAAGAAGAAAATGGGTAGATTCTAGAATTTTTATACTAGCTAATGGCCGAGATAATTTTTCATCTCCACTGGTTCGGCAGAGAGGAATTTGTCCTTTTCCCCAAAATTCATTGTCGGAAATATAAAATAGCCGTTGGCCGCTTTTCAAAAAATCATAAACCTTCCCCTTTTCAAGTTTTTCCGGAATACATTCTTCAATTTTTCTTTTTCCTTTCTTATATTCCGCAATGTCTCGAAGCGCCAAATCTGGATTGAATTCAACTTTAATTCCCATTATATTTTTCTTAAATTATTTTTTCATCGCGGGGAAAATTACCGTTTCGCGGATGGAACGGTTCATAATGAAGGAAAATAATCTTTCGGAAAAACCAAGACCGAAAGCCGGTGGCATACCATATTCCAAAGCTTCCACAAAATCCTCATCCAACATCTGCGCTTCCTTGTCACCGCCTTCGCGCGCTTTCATCTGTTCCAAGAAACGATTTTTCTGATCAATCGGATCATTAAGTTCGGAAAAGGCATTGCAAAGTTCTGATCCGCCGGCAACAATTTGGAAACGCAAAACTTTTTTGGAATTTATCGGATCAATTTTAGCCAGCGGTGAAACCGCCAAAGGATGACCAGAGAGGATGCAAGGCTGAATAAGCTTTGGCCGGATTGTTCTTTTATAAATCGTATCGATCATTTTTCCCAAACCGTAATTCTTTTCATATTTAATACCAAGTTCTTCGGCTTTTTTTCGAAGGGTTTCAAGTGAAATTTCATCGCTCAGATCAATGCCGGTTTCTTTCTTGAATTCTGTGAAATAATCAACAACCGGAAATTCTCCTTCCCAATCAATCTGATTGTTTTCGTATTGATGTTTATATCCGCCAAGTACTGCAAAAACAATTTTCCGATACAACTCCTCGGCAAACTTCATACCTTTTTGGAAATCCCAATAAGCCGCATAAAATTCCATATGATCGAATTCTTGGAGATGATCACGATCCATTCCCTCATTGCGAAAAACCCGGCCGATTTCAAAAACTTTTTCATATCCTCCGACCAAAAGTCGCTTCAAGGGAAGTTCCAATGAAATCCGAAGATAAAGATCTTGGTCTAGGGCGTTATAATGGGTCGTAAAAGGCTCTGCGTCTGCTCCGCCCGGAACGTGCTCGAGAACCGATGTTTGGACTTCCAAAAATCCGGCTTCTACCAAAAAATTCCTGACTGTCTGCCAAAAAATATTTTTCTTTCTGAATATCTCTCGCGTTTCCGGATTCATCATGAGATCAAGATAACGTTTGCGAAGCAGCGCCTCTTCGTCCTTAAGCCCGAAATATTCGGTGGGAATCGGACGGATATTTTTTGAAAGCATCTTCCAGCTTGAAACGTCCAGCGATTTCTCGTTTTGCTTCGTAAGAAAAAGTTTTCCATGCGCTTCTACAAAATCACCATTCTCTACGCTTTTTATGAATAGTTTGTAAAATTCATCTCCGACATTCTTCTTGCTAAGAAATAGTTGAATTTTTCCCGAACCATCCTCTATATGAGCGAAAGTCGCATTTCCCATAGTACGCATTGATTTCACCCGTCCGACCAGAGAAATTTCTTCTTTTATGGAATCAAAACCACCAAGAGCCTCAGCATTCGTCATCGTTCTTTCACAATTTTGCGGATAGGCTTCCATCTTGGCCTCCCTTATTTTTTCCAATTTTTCCAATTTTGTCCTTTGTATATCTTCTCGCATAATATTAGTTTAGTTCTTTTTTATCTGAATTATTTTTCAATTTAGCTTCTTCAATTTCTACTATGCGTTTAAGAGTTTCGTCATTATTTTTCGCCCAATTCCAATCATTGAGAAAAACTGATTTTATTATTTCCTGATAATTAGAAAGTTTTCCGTTTTTAAACCAACTGCCATTTTTATATTCTACACTAACATCAGATCTTGGCTCATCTTCAGCGATACTTTTCACTATTCTTATATTATTATCAGCTTCAAGAAAAATCTTTTTCCACGTTATATTTTCCAATATTTCTTCCTTATGTTGTTTTGAGTTTTTCATAATTCTATCATTTTGCATTTTCAATAAAGCATTCTCCATATTTTTTTCTAATAATTATCTTTCTAGATTTTAGCTTAATTTCTATGATTTTGCAACAAAATTATATAAACTGAAGGGATAAAAAAAGTCGCGCCGACTTTTGTCGGCGCGACCCAATATGCAATCTGAAAGATTGATTAAACTCTTATTATTTCACATCTAAAATTTCATACTTCATTTTTCCCGAAGGGGTTGCGACTTCTACCTCGTCTCCTTTCTTTTTGCTCATAAAAGATTTTCCCATCGGTGATTCGTTGGATATTTTCATATCCGCCGGATCAGCTTCATTGGATCCGACAATTTGAAATTCCATTTCATCTCCGTTGAATTTCACCTTAACTCTCGAACCCATTTGAACAGTATTCATATTCTTATCATAAGAAACAACTGTCGACTCTTTAAGCATAAATTCCAGTCTGGCAATTTCAGCTTCATTTTCAGCTTGTTGTCTTTTGGCTTCGGAATATTCGGCATTTTCGGAAAGATCGCCCTGTTCCTTAGCTTCCTTTATTGCGTTAGCAATGTTTTGTCTTAAGGTAGTCCGCCTATATTCCAAATCATCATTAATTTTTTTAAATCCCTCTTCGGTGACGAATTTTGCCATAGTTTTTTTCGATTAACCGCTTAAAAAAAGCTTCATCGCCAAGCGATAAACTTGTTCTTACGGTCTTTATTAACATAATAATATTGGAAATTTTAACAGATATTTTTTATATGTCAACACTGACTTTAATAATGAATCTTCAATTCATTTTAAATGCTTAAATAAGCCTAAAAATTCTCACTTTGGAATTAATTTTTTCTTTCTCCAAAATACCATTCATAAACATTTTTAGTGATCGGAACTGCGAAAGAATCTCCTTCTCCACCACCTTCAACCAAAACAACCATCGCGATAGTTGGATTATCATAAGGAGCGAAAGAAATAAACCAGGAATGAGTTTTATTCTCTGTTCCAAATTGGGATGTTCCGGTTTTCCCTGCCACATCTACTGGTAAAGTTTTGAGCGATTGCGCCGTTCCAGATGTTACAGTCTGTCGCATTCCTTCTTTGACAACGTTCAAAATATCTTTTGAAATAAAATTTTTCCTTACTACTTCTGATTTTATTTGTCTTTCTGATCCATCGCTATTTTTTACCCTATTGACAATACGAGGAGCGTATAATGTGCCGCCATTAGCCAAAGCAGCGGTATAATTAGCCAGCTGGAGCGGAGTGGCAGTGACATAGCCTTGTCCAATGGCTGCATGATAACTATTCCCGACATACCATTTTTCTTTTATTTTTTCCAATTTCCATTGTTCATCTGGAATAAATCCACTAGCTTCAATCGGAAGATCAATTCCGGTTTTTTCCCCGAATCCAAAAAGGTTATAATATTTTTTCATTTGTGACATTCCCAGACCTTGAATATTTCCATATCCTCCTCCGATTGTGTAGAAAAAAATGTCATTACTTTCAGCAATTGCTTTTCTGACATCGGAGAAAGTGTGTGACTTCCAATCCCTAAAACGCCAGTTTCCGATATACAATGCTCCTCCAAGCCCGTCTATCATAGTTGAAGGAGTAATGGTTTTTTCTGAAAGAGCTCCAGCAGCAATAGCCGGCTTGACAGTTGAGCCGGGAGGATATTCTCCGCTTACTGCCCGATTGAAAAGAGGAAGGTTTTTATCATAAATTAATCCTTTATATTCACTGTCAGTTATTCCCCGAGCAAAAAAATTATTGTCATAGCTTGGAACGCTAACCATCGCCAATACTCCTCCGTTTCGCGGATCAATTGCAACAGCAGCTGCCATTTTTGTCTGGCTTTTTTCCAGAGATTGCGATATGCTGTCATAGATTTTTTTTTGCAAACCTTCGTCTATATTCAAAATAAGATCATTGCCGGGCAAAGGATTTGTCTGCCCAAGATTTTTTTTAACTCTCCCCATTGAATCAACTTCGACTTGCTGGAAACCATATGTTCCTCGCAAATCTTGCTCATAACTTTTTTCCAAACCGGATTTTCCAATATAATCGGTCATGTAATAACTGCCTTTATTTTTCTCCATTTCTTCTCTGGTTATTTTTCCATCATAACCGATTATATGGGAAAATATAACGCTGCTTTCATAATTCCTAATAGCTGTTCCTTCCAATATTATTCCCGGAAAATTATTAATATTTTCCGCCATTATTAGTGCCTGTTCTTGGGAAATATTTTCTCTAAGCAAAACCGGTTCCAAGGAATTATTATCTTGGGTCGAAAGAATTATTTCAATATTCCCTTTGTTCATATCGAGCACCTCGGATAATTTTTCTGCCAAACGAGATTTTTCCTCTATGGTTTTTGGGAGATAATTGGGAATAATAACTGCATCAATGCTTGGAATATTTCTAGCCAAAGTATGACCGAATTTATCCAAAATATTCCCCCGAGGAGCCTTGATGATTATATTCCTGACACGATTTTCACGGGACATTGTTTTATAGTATTCTCCCTTAACAACATCCAAATAAAAAACTCTCCCAACAAGTATCAAAAAAAATAAAATAGCCACTAACCAAGAAAATGCCAACCCCCTTCTTTCAAAAGGAACTTCCAGCATAGCTTTCTCTTTTTCAGTCACAGTCATCAAAGAGTCTTCTATCTCAAAGCCTTTATTGATTCTTCTTTTTTTGAAATACGAATCAAACATTTTATTTGATAATAATTTTTTTATTGAAATATAGGCGGGCGATTTTTTCAATTTTTTCAAAAATTGGCCGGGCGATAATGAGCAATATTATGTTAAAAACAATTTTTAAAATAAAACTTCGGTTGAAAAAATCGCCCGCTGTATAGAAATAATCCTCCCTGATATGACCGAATCCTTCTGAAATCAACCATAAAACAGAATCATTTATCACTGTTCCAAAAACAGAAAGGATAATGATTCCGATATTAAAGTTCCATTGAGACACTGCCAATCTCTTGGTGAAAGAATTAACTATAAATGCTACGGTTAAAAAGGCAACGATATTTGATCCGACAGGATAGAAAGAAAAAATATCATAAATCATTCCAATAAGGATAATTTTTGGCAAAGCTTCGGAAAAATCATACTTTATCGCCCAATAAATAACTACAGTTAAAATAAGATTAGGCACGGCTCCGCGGGTAAATATTTCCGGGAGGAAGGCTGTCTGAAAAACAACGCCCAGTGTTATGGCGATAAAAAATAATGCGTTCTTAAACATTTTGATTTTTCATACTTCAATTATTGATCCGATTTCATATTTTTTATTATGAAAACAACATCCAAATCGGCATAGTCGATGCGAGGAGAAATCAAAACTTGTTGAAAAAGTTTATTTTCAGAAATTTGAATTTCTTTTATTTTGCCGATCAGAAGACCTTTGGGAGTGTTATTCCCCAGACCGGAAGTGACAATCGTATCATTCTTATTAAGATTGTCCGTTTGGGATATCATATCCATTATTATTCCCAATCCATATTCTCCCCTAACGATTCCTTTTGATCCGGTTTCCAAATCCATAGCATTTATATGACTCTCAGAATCGGACAAAGTCCCCACTTTTGCGCTGTTGGCATATACTTCTTCGACTTTTCCCACCATTATACCATCTGAAACAATAACTGTCATTCCTTCTTCCAAATCATAATTTTTTCCTTTATCAATCATTAGCCAGCTTTCCATTCCTTGAGGATCGCGCCCGATCACAAAACTTGAAACAAGATCGAATTTATCCTTTGGCAAAAGTCCCAGCTGTTCCCTAAGAATTTTATTTTCCTTTTTTTCAACTGCCAAAGAGGCAATCTCTTTTATAAGTAAATTGTTTTCTCGAAGAAGGGACACATTTTCTTTTTTAAGAGAAGATATTGAGCTGAAAAATTTTAATGCTCCTCCCACTCTTTCTCCGGCTGAATTAAAAATTTTTCCTATGGGAGAAAATGCATATAGAAAAATTCCTCGCACAGGATTAAAAAATCCTTTGGGATTCAAAAAAATCAGCAACAAGCAAATTGTCACTGCCAGGGAAAATTTTATTATTTTTGCAGTAAGATATTTATTAGACACTCTTTTTATTTACCGCAAGGAAGTTTCATATTGATTCTCCATCAAGACTTCGCGAAGCGTTTCGATATCTTCAAGCACTATTCCGGTTCCGCGAACAACTGCCGTGAGAGGATCTTCCATCATCCTAACAGGAATTTCGGTGTGGTTGGCAACAACACGGTCCAATCCTCGCACTAAACTTCCTCCTCCAGCCAGAATTATCCCTTTTTGCATTATGTCAGCCAAAAGTTCCGGCGGCGTCTCTTCGACTGCGGTTTTTATACTATTTACTATTATTCTTATTGACCTGGAAAGAGCTTCTCTGACATGTTCATCGGTTAGTGTTATTTCTTTGGGAAGCCCACTTACCAAGTCTCTTCCTCTCACTTGCATCTGCATTTTTTCTTTTTGAGGACAAGCACTGCCAATTGAAATTTTAACATCTTCAGAAGTTTTTTCTCCAATAAGCAAGTTAAACTCGTCACGACAGTATCTGGTAATATCTTCATTCATTTCATCTCCCGCAATACGCAAGTTTCTGGAAACAACAATCCCTCCCAGAGAAATTATCGCGATATCAGTTGTCCCTCCTCCGATATCAACAATCATATTACCTGCTGCTTCTTGAACAGGAAGACGCGCTCCAATAGCGGCCGCCATCGGTTCTTCAATGAGGTAAGCCTCTCTGGCTCCAGCGCTGATCGCCGCATCAATAACCGCCCTTTTTTCCACTTCAGTCACTTCAGAAGGAACTCCGATAACAACCCGCGGTCTGGGAAAAAGAGTAAAGCTTCCTTCATGGACTTTGTCAATAAAATATTTAAGCATCTGTTCGGTAATTTCAAAATCGCTCACCACCCCATCAACTAACGGCCTTGTCGCTACGATATGTCCCGGGGTTTTTCCGACCATTCTTTTTGCCTCCCTCCCGATTGCCAAAACTTGTCCGGTTTTTTTATTCACTGCCACTACCGACGGCTCATCTATGACAATTCCGGTTCCTTTGACATACACCAGTGTATTGGCGGTGCCAAGATCTATTCCGATATCCTTGGAAAGATTACCGAAAATATTGCCGGCTATTTTTCTTAAAAAATTATTAGCTTTCTTAATCATCGAGTATTTATTATATAAAAACTAAAAATTGGCGCTTAGGAGGCGCATAAATTCCATAAAAACGTTATGTTTATTTTTATATTATCTTCCTTCTAATGATACTTTAAGCAGCTTTCCTTGTCAAAAGGCTTATTTTTGCGAAAAATTAGCATTTTAAAACCGGCTATTTTGATTGCATTAGCCGGTTAAAAATTGAGCAGTTTAATTTCTACTGCTCAATAATTTCTCTTATGGAATAATTCATCCGACCTTGGTTTTTATAATAATTTTTAATTAAAATATCTGACAAAAGTCCGGAAACAAAAAGTTGGATTCCTACCATAATAAAAAGCGCGCCCATAAGAGGCCAGATACGATCCGATATTGAAGCGTTTAAAATTATTTTCTCCAAAAGCATCCAAATCAATATCAGTGATCCTAAAATAGAAAGAAGGATTCCCGTTCCTCCAAAAAGATGAAGAGAACGATGGGAATATTTCCTCCAAAACCAAATTGAAACCATATCGACAAATCCTTTGATAGCTCGTTTCCAATTATATTTTGTTTTGCCATGAACGCGAGGATAATGATTGACAATCACTTCTCCAACCTTATATCCCTGAAGTTCCAAAAGAGCCGGAATAAAACGATGCATCTCGCCGAACAAATCAATATCTTGGAAACATTCCCTTTTGTAGGCTTTCAAACTGCAACCGCTGTCATGGATCTTATCTTGAATAAGAATTTTGCGGAGAAAATTGGCGCCACGAGAAAAAAATTTCTTGGAAAAAGTGTCCTTTCTTTTCGCTCTCCAGCCGGAAACAATGTCATATCCTTTTTCCATCTCCAAAAGGAGCAACGTTATATCCGCCGGATCATTCTGCAAGTCTCCATCCATCGTGATAATAATATCTCCTTTTGCTGATTTTATGCCAGCATCAAAAGCCGCCGTTTGTCCGAAATTTTTACGGAATTTGATAAGTTTTAAGGGAGTTAGCCCCTCACAATCTTTGACTGTGCCATCTTTTGAACCATCATCAACAAAAATAATTTCGAAACTTTTTCCGATATTTTGGCAAGCGTCGAATATTTTTCTATGAAGTTCTTTGACATTCCCCTCTTCGTTATAAAGCGGAACGACGACTGATAAATACTTATTTTCCATATTTTTAAAAAATGATTTTATTATCCTTATTTCCAGTTATATCAGATTCGTCGCATTCTTTCAATCGGTCATTTTTTCCAAATTCAAAAATTGCCATAAATAAAGTCAGAATCATTAAATAATAAGACCATATAGCCATCGTCTCCGCTTGATCGTTTTTCTTCATAGCTGAAAGAATCGCCGTAACAATAAGCAAAATAATCACCATAAAAGCCGGAATTTTAGCCGGAATCGGATGCAAAATAAATATTAAGAAAATAGCAAAAAATATCATACTTTCAATTTCCCAGCCAAATTCTCGCGCCATAAGCCAAGCCAAAAAGAAAAAGACCGTCTCGATTATTATTTTCCAGATAAATTTATTTTTAATGAATTGTTCTATCATAAATTAATTTATTTAATAATCAAATCCGCTGTTATATGCATATCTTTTATGGAAAAATTCCGCGATTTACTCTTATCTTTCTTATCATAAGTTATTCGGAAAAAAATCTTGTCGGTTTTTTTATTTTTCACCATTATATCAAAATTGAAAAACTGTCCCTTTCTGTCAGGCTCATCTTCGAAATCATCAACAAGCTCTCCGCCTTTTTCATTATCTTGAAAATCATCTACCTTATCCAAATCATCATCTCCAAATTCTTCTGTTTCGTAAACTAATTGATCTTTTTCTGAATATGGAATATCGATCCAATTTTTTTCATCAAAAGAATAGGAGACGCTGACCTTTTTCCATTCCGGTTTTATCTGAGAAGCGGAAAAATTAATCTTGCTGAAAGGAAATATCGTTTCTATTTTATAGACAAAATTCGAATCATCCTTAGTTGGAGAAATTATTGTTTTGTTTTCCGGAGAAAACATTGTTCCGGAAGATGCGAAATGGAGATCGAAAAAATCCAAATAATTTCCCTGGCTTTCATAGGAATATTTTCCCTTTCCCATTCCCAAATCCTCAATTGTCGCTCCATTTAATATTTTTATATTTTTCTCAAAAACAAATTTTGGAGAATGAATGTTAAAATATAAATCGCCCTTCACCAAAATCAAGTCCTTTCCTTTTTTTATCGCTGCCGATCCTTTTTCATAAGCATCATCTTCAAAACTGCCCTTGGGCTCGATAAAGTTATTTCCTTCAACATTAACTTTGGAATTATCCAGTCCGATAAAATAATAGGCGTCTTTTTCCAAAAAACCGTTCAAAGGGAAAAATAACTTCCCATCCTCTTTTCGATACTTATCAATACTTTCAATTGAAAAGCCCAAAGATGAAATTTCCGGACCTTCAAAGTAAGCTTTGTCGTCCCCATATATGACTTTTCGAAGACTTAATTCATATTGCCGGCTTCCCAGATCGAAATCCTTATTGACATCAAAATCCATAGTTACTCCGGAAATGATTTCCGATGAGGCTTTGAAAATTTGTCCGAAAACAGTCTTTTTTTCTTTGAGCCAAGGAAAAACATTCCTGCTCTGATTCTGGCTTTCCGAAATGGAATCAATTTCAGTGCGTCCATAAACAGTTTTCATAAGTTGCGCCTCTGATGCGTTTTTTACATTCAGTTTTGATATACGGACATTTTTAATGAAAATATCACCTCCTTTTCCCAAATTTTCCTTAATAAAAGAAAGGTTGGTAAACTTTCCGGGATAAAAAAATACCATTTCATAATTTTTTAAAATCTTTCCCGGCATAAATTCAATTTCCCCCAAGATTTCTTCTTCTTCCGAATAGGAGTTCAGGGCGATTATTATTTTTTCCAGCTCTTCCGTTAGTCCCTCGAATCTCAGACGATAAAAACCCTCCGATTGATCTTTGAAGATATCATCCGCATAATAACGACTTCTTTCAGCGCTTAAACTGGGCTTTATTTTTTCCTCTCTTAAGCAATTACCGCTCCGACAATCATCAGAAGTTATTTTTTTATCGGAATAAATAATGAAATTTATTAAAAATGCCAACAATAAAAAAAATGCCGCAAAAAATATCTGCTTTTCTTTTTTGATTGTTTTTATGATTTTGGAGAAAATTATTTTTTCCATTTCTTTATTTTTTTTCAATTACTTTTAATTATGCCTTTTCTTTTCCCTAATAACAAGTATACAAAAGAAAATAGCACAGTCAGGATTGAAATTGAGCCTCCGAAATAGAGATAGGCTTGTGGAATATAGAAAATACTGAGGCGAATTTTTCCATCCGAAGAAGGGATGCATTTAGTCTTTATTTCTTCCGGATCAATCAGGAATGAATTCATTTCTGCGTCGGTCTTAAAATGATTATCCTTAGAAAAAATCTTAGAACCAAAAAGGATTTCATGCCAACTTGTTTCCTGACAAACAACTGACCAGTCGGGATGGTATTTCTCGGAAAAATTAAGCCAAAACGGAACATCCGTCATTTCCATTTCAATATTCCAGCGAGAAGAATTTTTCATTTCCATGTCGACTTTTTGATATGGAAAATCTCTGTGAATCGATTCTTGGCTTTGGGTAACATAAACGCGTGGACGAACAGACAGGTTTTCAAAAATAATTCTTTCTTTAATGCCAATATCAATTTTCTTCCATTGCGGATTGGAAACAAGGGGTTTTATTTCCGAAAAAGAATTTTTTTCAAAAAACACATATTTGACACTTGATTGTGAAATGAGATTTTGCGCCAAAGGTGAAGATAGAAACAAAAAGCTTTTTTCATCGGTATCAAGATTCCCCTTTTGGATATCGGAAAAATCAAAGAAGGCGTCCCAATATGTTTTTAAAGTTTTAATGTAAGTAATTTTCGGCCGATATGAAGTATAACTTACAAAAGCCGGCTCGCTGGGAAACCAAAGCGTACGAAATGATTCCATCTGACCCAAAATGTGTCTCCGAATAACCGCCTGTTCTGAATCCATCTTTTTTGGAATAAAAATGCTCTTCATTTTTCCGTTTAAAATCGGGAAAGTATTGGAAAAAAACAGAATAAAAATAAATCCAAAAACCAATAATTTGATAAAAAACTTATTTTTTATTTTTAAAAAAATATATTGCGAAAAAGCTCCGATGAGTATCGCATAAGACAAAATTGTTATGAAATAAAATTTACTAGCTTCCCGATAAGCATTAAAGCCCGGAAAATTCTGATGCAGATACGGATAAATTCCCTGAAACGGAGAAGCGTCTTGCTTGGAAAAAAACACTCCCAAAACGGCAATCAAGATCCAAAATAATATTTTTTTATTTTTTCGGTTAAAAAATGCTCCCAGAAAAGCCAAAATCGGAATCAGCCAAAAATAAAAAGGGATTTTTTGTTCTTTAAACCACTCGGGTTCCGCGCCGTTCCAAAAAGGATGAAAAAGGGTGAGTGTTTTTTTGATATCCAAATCATAATTATCAGGAAATAATCCTCTGCCGACAACTTCGTTGCTTGCAAGCGAACCGGCCATCATCGTTGGCAAGATCCAAAAAAGATTAAGCAGGATAAACATTCCGAAAAACAGTGCCATCGGAGCAAAATGTTTTTTCAGAAATTCTTTTTTAGATCCCACGCCGTTTTGAAAAATAAGAAACCAAAAAGACATAGCCAGCAGTATAAAAAACAAAAAATAAGAAATCCGAAAATCATATCCGCCGACAATCGCAAAAATCAAAGCGGAAATAATCAGATTTTTAATATTTCCTTTTTCAAAATATCTCCAGAAAAAAAGAACAACCAGTGGCGCGAAAGTCGCCGCCAAAGAAAGAGAGAAATGACCTTGAGTATTGATTGCCAGATAATATGTGTTGAAAGCATAGACTGAGGCGCCCAAAAAAGCGGCCATTTTATTTTTTACAATTTCTTTAACCAGAAAATATGCAAATATCGGAGTCAAGAATGCAAACGGCCAAAAAATGAAGAATCTATCGGCAATGTTTAAATTAAAATTCAAAAAACCAAAAAGCGCCGGAATAAATTTAAAGCTTGTCATCCAAAGAAAAATATTCACATCCCCAAAACCGACATTTCCAATCCAAGCCGAAAAATTGATATAATCTTTCATATTTTCCGAAAATTCAAACTGATAATCAGCATTATAAAAAATATCAAAAGACAGCCATTTATGATAAACAACAGCGGAAATCAAAATAAGCGCCAAAATAGGCCAATAATCGATGCACCATTTTTTCAATTTTTTAACCAATTTTTTCATACTTTTTATATCATATTGAATCTTACCTATCAGCAGGCAGACTTTTTTTAGCTTCCCCGCATCTCTTTCTTATTCTCCAACCATAAGCCAGAAAAATCAAGCACCCCAAAAGAGTTACGCTTGAAATCCCAAGCCCGACATAGAAAAGTCTCTGCGACCAAAATTCCACCACCAGTTCTAAATCATATGTCCCATCCGGATTTTTCACACAACTACTAACACCTTCTCTGCAAATTTCATCCACATCAATAATCCAGCTATTAGCATAACCATTTGCCACCAAGTGATTTTCTTCGCTAAGGGCAGGTTTTTGAAACCAAGTCTCAAAAATATTTCCTTTTGGCAGATTGTCATTTTGGATCGTTCCTTGGAAATTTTTGGAAATAAAATCGATCTTATATTTTTCAACATAATCCAATCTTTCTTTCCCGTTCTCCCATTTCTTATGCTCGATAGTTTTTTCCTTTCCATTTCCAAGAGTTGTAATATAACCTTTTTCAATAAAATTATTCAGCTCTTCAATATTTGCCTGCTCATCGGCATTGCCATCTAGAATTTTATAAACATCCAATGACCCTCTTTTCTTTAAATCAGAATTTGGATTTTTTTTAGATGAAATTCTTTCTTTCAAATACACATTCCATCCTTTGTCGAAACTTTCTGAAAAAACCAGCGGTAACTGGCCATTCGAACCATTAATTCTGACGCGATATTTAGTCGGATCAATCTTCTTGAATTCAATAGAGCGAGGCCCTTTTTCTTCGAATAATCTGCTTTCAGTTAATTGATTTACAATCTCTTTTAAGTCATCATCCATTTTCTCATTCTGAAATTCAAAAACAACCATGGGCTTTTTCAAAGACGATCCTTCTCTTAAGATTTTTATAAATTTATCAATCGATCTCTTCGGATAAAAAATCTCTTCGGGAGAATATAATTTCGGCAAAAAGTGTTCGTCATCGATTTTAATAAAACTAATCTCATCGAACATTATCCTATCCTTATTGCCAAAAAAATCATCATTTGCAATCACGTACCAAGGATTATTTTCTAAGAATTTCAAATTGCCATCTTCTCTAATGAAAATATACCTTGCATTTACTAGACCCAACATCTCGTCAAGAAATTCGTACTTTATATTTTTATCCTTAGCTTCTTCTGCCAGAAAATTCCCAACTCCAACTCCTGAAACAATCGGCTTGCCCAAAAAGCTTTCAATCATATCTGGACCATTAAAACCATTTGGCGACCAATCGTAAGCATAGTAACCCAGTTTTGAATATGGTAATGGAAAAAGCCTAAAATCTGTCCTTTTGGAAGATATTTCCTTTTGTGCATCATAATAATATTCTGGAATATTATATCTGCCGGAACCAATTATATCATTTCCCTTTGGAATAAAATCCCCATTAACAATCGGAAAGGCATATATCAAAAAAATGGAACAAAAGAAGAAAATGGAAACGAAACCCGCTTTTTTATTTAGATTAAAAATATAAAAAACTGAATATCCCACCAAAACAGATACAGCTATCACAAAAAACAATCCTCCATAAAAAAATGGCAACGAAAATAATGCGCTTATATAAGAAAATTTTTCCGAAAGAAAAGACAAGAGATAATTTTCTTTTCCCATTGATATAAAAACTCCAAACAAAAAGAGAAATATAAAGAAAAAATATTTCTTCGAAAAACATCTCCTAAAAATTACAAAACCAAGACCAAACGCACTAAGCAATACTGGCAATAATCCCATTATTACAAAAACAATACTACTATAAATGCTAGCCCATTCTACATATGACACACCCTTAAAATCATCACTTATCGACCAATGACCAAGAAATCTAAACAATTCATAAACTGGAGCACTATTCAAAGAAAAAGCTTCTTTCCATTCAAAACCGATAGTGCCATAAACATTGGCAGTTTCCGAAAAAACAGAGCCGAGATTTGAAATAACAGGAAGAAGCCAATAAAAATTCAAAAGGAAAAACACAATAATAAAAACAAAGGAATACTTCATTGCCTCTATTATTTTACTTTTATTATTAGTCGAACAATAATAAACAAAATAAAGAAAAATAAGCAAAATATGGATAGCTAGATTACGCAAGTTTATCAAGGATGAGGCTGAGGTTAACCACCAAATAAATGCAGAAAATATAGCAAAGTAATATTTATATTTACTATCCAATCCTTTTATATAAAGAGCTAGAAGCAAAGGCGCAAAAACGACAAAAGGAATAAACATCGCACCATTCAAAGCTACCCAAGGATTAAACATAAAGAGAATTGCAGAAAACAATCCCGCAAACTCAGTACCATATCCTTTAATAACAACAGTCACAAGGAAAAACATTGACAATCCCATTGAAACAAACAAAAGATAATTCCAAATCATCTGAGAAGAAAGCTGAGACAATCCCATAAGTTCAGTCAGTGACAAAAATATACCAAAAGGAATAGATAAGCCCAAGACTCTGAAATTTGAAGATCCAAGTGAAATCCAGTCCCATGAATGAATTGTTCTTTGGAATTCACTGAGTCCATTTTGTGGAAAATAAAAATCCCCAAAAGATATGATGAAATCGCCTCTATGCCAAAACAAAGAGACTAACCCTGCTAAAAAAATGCAGAAGATAGAAATAATATAACTTTTGGAAATTTTACGATTTTTCAGAAACTTCATTCTAATAAAAAAAATTACGTAATTTATCTTTCATTAAAAAACGTTATTGGTGCAAAGCTAGGAATATTCCATCATATTAATCTTTTTTAAGAATAATAAAATGATGATGAGAAATAATTCTAAAAGGAGTTAATTTAATTATTTTTTCAAAAATATTTGTTAAAGGATAAAAAAAGTTAATTATTTTCTGAAAAAATCCTCCGCTGACCTCAGGAAAAAAATCAGTCTTTTCATAGAAAATCAATCTATATTCATCAAAATATTTAATAATTTCATTTTTTGTATATTTATGTTGATGTGCCTGACTAAAGAATTTTGCTACATACTCCGTCCAAGCGTATTTATTTGGAGTTCTACAAATAACCAAAAACCCTCCCTTTTTTAATTTTTCATCTACCTGTTTCGATATTGTTTTTAAATGCTCAGGAGGTATGTGTTCAAATGTAGCATGCATAAAAATCAAATCGAAATCTTCATTATAAGCGCATTTGCGACTCAATGCCCTTATCTAGAAAGGCTTGCTGAGTTTCATTTATCTCACTAAAAACATCAATTCCAAAAACCCTATTATTTTGTGCAAGTAAATAGCTAGTAAGTCCAGTTCCGCAACCAATATCAAGAATTTTATCCCCTCCTTGAGAATTAAGGCATTTTAATTTTACTTTATCTATTATTGTTATCATTCCATTCACATATGGTATAGAGTTAAAGATAAACTCCTCTGGTCTAAGCCCAACTTTTTTCATTAAAAAAAAGAATTTTTTTATTTCTTGATAATTTTTATATTTCATATCAATATATTTTTATCAGATTTAAAATATCATTAGCCCGTTTATTCCAGTCCCAAACCTCAATAATCAAATCATGAGCGTCTTTGGAAGTTTTTCTATATAAATCATTGTCTTTAAGCAATTCCAGAATTGTTTGCGCAAATTTTTCGTTGTTTCCATACTCAACCTTTATCATTCCCTTAGGATAATAAGTCTTAAGAGCTTCCAAATCAAACGACACTCCTGGTAATCCCCAGGCCATTCCCTCTGCTGCTGCCATTCCCCCAGAATCGTATGTCGCCGGATGCAACATCATTTTTGAATTTTTGAAATACTGGAATTTTTTCTCTCCATCGGCAAAGCCAACCAACTCGATCGAATTTTCCAAATTATTTTCTTTTATTTTTTTGCGAACTTCATTTTCCAATTCCCCATTGCCAATCAAGGCCAGTTTCCTGTTCGGTTCAATTTCAACAACTTTCTTCCAAATATCCACTAATCCGACTACTCCTTTTTGAAAATGTAACCGTCCCACAAAACAAGCATCGTATTTCCTATTTTCAACCGGAACAACATTGCCGGAATTCAGATATTTTTCCGATTCTGTTATATCCACACCCCCTTGGATGACAATAATTTTTGATCGATCCCTCTTTTTCGTTATGAATTTTTCCACATCCGGTTCGGATGTCACAAAAACAATATCGGCATATTTTTTCACCAAAAAATAGGAAGGTCTTTGCATAATCCAATACAAAAAACCTTTCAACCAATTTTTTCCTTTATATGGACTGTCTTTCTGCCAAGGCGCCGGAGCAAAAAGATAATATCCAGCAATCCATCTGATTTTTTTATTTTTTAATTTAAGATATAAAGCTGGTAAAAAATCTGGATAAAAATCTGAAACAGAATAAACATAATCAGCTTCAGCGACTAGGTTCTTATTTTTTTTCAAGATAGAAATTCCTTTTTTAGATCTTTGTATTAAATGTTTGATTGTAACTATAAATGAAAAAATATTATCTGAATCATTAACTTTATCACTCTGAATCATTTCAACATTCTCAACTCCGCGATCTCTTGATATCTTGAGCGCTTCCTCTGATCCAAAAAGAGCAAGATCCGCTTCGCCTTGCCAATTTTTCAAAAATTCAACAAAAATACGGTCCCCACCGCTAAAGCCAGATCCAATATTATTATTTGCAATAAAAACTATTTTCATTTTTTAATAAAACTTTGTTATTAAATCAATATTTTTTTCGGAAAAATTTTCTTCCGCATACTTTCTGCAATTGTTTGAAAGCGTGGAACAAAAATTATTATCCAAAAATATTTTCTCTATCGCTTGACGTAAATTATCTTTTGTCGGCTCAATCAAGATTGAGACGGATGAATCAAGAGCTTCAGGAATCCCTCCTTTATTCGATCCGACAACCGGAAGCCCGCAAGCCACCGCCTCCATAACAACTCGTCCAAAGCCTTCTTCATATTGAGATGGAATGCAAAAAATATCCGCCGAATTATAATATTTGTATAATAAAGTATTTTTTATCGGACCGACAAATTTTATGTTTCCATTTTCTTTTTCCTCTTTTTTCAAATATTCATCTTCCGGTCCAGTACCGACAAAAACAAAATTTATCTGAGAAAGACTTTGTGCAACATCACACAAAATTCTCACGCCTTTCTTTTCAATTAACCTTCCTACAAAAAGCACTGTAAATTTATTTTCTATTCCCAATTCCTTTCTTAAGCTTTCTTTATTCAGAAGCTTAAAAACATCCAGATTTACCCAATATTTAAACACTTCGACTTTTTCTTTATTCATACCGAAAGAAATAAGCTCGTTATAGGATCCTTTCGATAAGCATAAAACTTTATCAGCCTTATTCAGAATGGAAACTATTTTTTTGGCAGTTTTTGAATTCTTATCAATTTCATATATCGCATGCGTACTAACAATAAGTTTTTTTCCAAATATACTTTTATAAACAGAACCCATCCAGGCGGCATTAAACCCTTGAGCATGAATAACATCTATCTTTTTTGAATTAAAAATTAACCAGAAAAATGTCCTGATAAACAGATAAGGGGTGAGATATATAAAATCGAAAAGAGGAAATTTTTCTACCTTATGGAATATTTTTTTACCAAACCATCTATATCTTTTTATTTCTATGGATTGACCAAGCTTCTCGAAAGATTTCCATTCAACATCAGGCGTCGTTATCGGCGAATAAGTCCTGACAAAAACATTATAATTTCTCTTATCTAAAGCAATAATTAAATCATCAAAATGAGTTTCCACTCCTCCTATATTGGGAGAAAAAAACGGGGTTAAGACCAAGACTCCTTTTTTATCCATAAGTTTTTATATTAAAAAATCAAATAATTAATTTTATAGGATAATTCTATTGCTTCCAATTCTCTCGACTCATTTCCGCCTGATTGAATATTCCCACAAATTTTCCGACTGAATAAACGATCAGCGTCACCCAGCAAGCCGGAATATGGAAAAACCAAGCCACATCTTTTTTTCTGAAATATCCGATCAATGCTTGCGCGAAAAGCGGAAATATTAAAACAGTATAAATTATGAATTTTAGAAGTCCCCAGGAAGAACTTCCCCCAATTTCAAATTTCGACCAATCAAAAACCCTAGATTTATTCTTTTTATGGAAAGTATAATCCTTGATCCGTCTTTTTTGCTTGCGAATAAATTTTCTAAAATCACTCTCACAGAAAGTGTGGATGATTCCGACTTTTGTTTTGGCAATATGAATTTCTCCTTTTTCCGATATTTCCTTGGCAATAACATCGATGTCAAAAAGATAATCGCCAATATCCATTCCCAGCAGAAAATCTTTCCTGAAAATCGTTCCGTTAGCCCCGACAGTCGGAATTCCATCTTTGGTCAGTTTTATTTCCAAATATTCTCCTTTGTCAGTTTCCTTATGGATAATTCCCGTCCATTTCCGTGTGAGAAAATTCCACCGGTCATAATTTCCCAAAAATAAACATACCGGATCGTTCATTCCGATAAGAGCGCAATATCTTTCGATATAACCGCCTTCTTTTCTCCAAGTGTAACTGATTGGCTCGGACAATTTTATTTTTTCATCCTCAAAAGGCAAAACCATTTTTCGAAGCCATTCATCATCGGGAAGATAATTATCCGAGTCTAGAATCAGAATAAGCTCATTTTGCGCATTTTTAACGGCCAACGCCTTTCCCGACTCTCCAGTTTTTAGAATATTATCATAAATTCTTCCGCTGTATTTCCGGATAATTTCCCTGGTTTTATCAGTCGATCCCCCATCCGCCACAACAAGCTCGATTTTTTCTCTAGGATACTTTTGCGAAAAAAGACGTCTAAGACATTCATCCAATACCGACTCAGCATTTAGAGTTGCCATGCAAACGCTTACTTTTGGCAGTTTATCATTTTCCATAAATAAAAAATTTCAGATTTACAAGCTTTTTCATTATACCACAATAATCTCATCTTGCCTTTTTCCAAAAAAAACCACTATTATAATAGTGGTTTTTTTGAATTTAATAAATTTCCTATTCTCCTGAATTTTTAAGCTCTTCCAGAAGTCTTTTTTGCTCGCGAGAAAGTTTTTTGGGAGTTCGCACGATAACTTCCACCATATGATTTCCTCGACCACGCCCATTAAGAACCGGAACTCCCTTTTCTTTAATCCGAAAAATTTCACCGGATTGTGTGCCGGAAGGAATTTTTAACATTAACTTTCCAGAAATAGTATTAATTTCAACTTCCCCGCCAAGCGCCGCCATAGAAAAAGAAATCTCAACCGAACTAAAGATATCCAAACCCTTACGGATAAATTCATGATGAGGAATGGTATGTATTCCGACATAGAGATCGCCAGGAACAGCACCAAACTCCCCTGCTTCACCCTCTCCTTGATAGGAAATCGTCTGACCGCTTTCAATTCCGGCTGGAATTTTTACTTTTATAACAGTATCTTCTTTTACTCTGCCATCGCCTCCGCATTTCTTGCATTTCTTCTCAAATATTCTTCCCTCGCCCTTGCATTCGGAACATTCGGTAATTTGAGAAAAGTTTCCCAAAAAACTCCGAGAAATCTTTTGCACTTTTCCCGAACCTTTGCAAGTGGGACAAGTTTTTATTTCCGCTCCCGGTTCGCCTCCGGTTCCTTGGCAATTATCGCAAACAACGCCTTTATAGAGATTGATAGTTTTTTCTGTTCCGCTAACCATCTCTTCAAAAGTAATCTCGATATCAACTTGAATATCGCGTCCTTTTCTTTGCCGTCTGGAATTTCTTCCGGAAGAGCCGCCGAATATCGAAGAAAATATATCCTCAAAACCTCCGCCTTCAAAACTGCCATTGGAAAATCCCTGCCCAGAAAACATATCGCCAAAATCGAATCCGGAAAATCCCTGACCACCCGCACCACCAAACCCTTGCTGATTGAAGGTGCTGCCAAACTGGTCATACTGCGATCTTTTGGATTTATCGGAAAGCACCTGATAGGCCTCATTCACTTCTTTGAATTTAGCCTCGTCTCCCCCGCTTTTGTCCGGATGATATTTGTGCGCCAACTTCCGATAAGCTTTTTTTATCTCATCATCAGTCGCGCTTTTTGAAACTCCTAAAATTTCGTAATAATCTTTAGCCATTTATTTATAAAAATGAATAAAAAAACTCCCATAAGGTAATTTATCACAAAATAAAAAAATTAGCAATCTCAGCCTTTGAGTGCTAATAAGACATTCTGAAAAACCGACTTTATTCGATTTTTTCTGCCGCCACCATAACCGTCTTGATTTTTATTATCTCGAAAAACACCAAAATATGGAACAATATAGTTGTAATTATTATCCAAAACCAACCCAGAAAATTCCCCAAAGGAATAAGTATTAAAAAAAGTATCGCTACAAAAATAACCGGCAAAACAGGAAGATCCTCGCTTTTTCGAAAACCAACGGCAATAAATTCGTCGATTTTCCGATCAACTATAGACGAAATGATATCCAACACTTTCTCATCTCCTTTAATCTCCCTTTCAGCTAAGGAAGAATATTGTTTTCTTCCTTCATTGAGAATAAGCCTTTCTAGCTGTTCCTTTTGGGACGCATCCAGGTTGGAAGGATAGGACATTGTTTTTCTCTGGCTTTCCAAAATAAACTCATCTATTGTTCCTTGGCCGTTATTGAGTTTGGAAAGATCCTGCCCCAACATCGGAAGAATAGTAGGCATAATAGTTGCCGTAATTTTTTCCGTCCTAAACTCGGGAGGATTCATAATTTTGTATTTTTTAATATCGCTGTAATATTGACCGCAGATTAAAATTGCCAAAGCCAAAACAATAATAGACCGACCGATAGATAGGCTCTTACGAAGACTCATTTTTATATTAAGATCGAGATCTTTGTCGATATGTCGCACTCCCCAAATAGCGATAAGCGAGGCTAATCCATAAACAAGAATCCGGTAATATTCAAATGTAAAAAACATCCCCGGTGCCAAGGCAAAACAAACCAAAGGAATAAGAAACCGGTTTTGCCGAACCATCACCACTGAAAGAAAAAGAGCGATCATGAATCCGGAAAACCAGGCAATCGGGAAAATCCAGCTGCTATAGCTAGGAACAGTCACTGCCCTATGAACAGAACTGAAGCTGAAGTAAGAAAGCACAAGAAGACATATAATAAAGATTGTTCTGGCAATTTTGGTTTTCATCGCAATTTTTTATTTTTACGATTTTATTGTTATTGTTATTTTAGCAAAAATAAAACCAAAAAGAAAGGACAAAAATAAGGGGCGAAAAGCACTGAAGTGCTTTTCGCCCGTCAAAAATTATCTTCTCTTTCGTATCTTTTTTTCCCCAGCATAGTTTCTTTTTGGAGTTTTAATTGAAGATTATAAATATCCTCATGGCTCCAAGTTTTTTTAATTCTTTTTTTGCCTTTCCCTTCAAAAATAATCTGGATAAATTCTATTGTTTCTGGAACTGTCATATTGCCAAAAAGAATATGCCAGCCATCATGAAAGCGATAAGGTATCCTGATTATATTACTCTTTCCAAGATGGTCGCCATTGCCCCCCTCTGCTTCTGGGAAGAATATGATGCTTCGTGAGCCTATTTCCATTGTTGTTATTTTTCAATTCAGTCTCCTTTTTAGAAAGAACTAGCGATAAGAATAATGAGTCGATTATTTTCGATGAAAAATTGACTATTAACAAAATAACATATTCTTACTCAAATTCCAACATTGACAGTCTTGTTATTTGATGTTAGAATCCCAAAAAATAAAGAAGAGCGAAAAATATAAATAGCACATTTAAAAAAGGAGGGTTGCCGTGGGAAAAGCAGGAGTAAAAGGATTAGTGGTATTAATTGCCGGGTTTTTATTTTTTTTGTTTCTGGGAATAAGCCAAGCAGACAAAAATACGAATAGCCCAAAAATTTCTGTGGAATTATTGGAAGAGCTTTTTTATAATGAAAATTATGAAGACGCTTATTATTTTTCCAAAAAAATTATCCAGAAGTATGGAAGAGAAAAAGTTCCCCTAGCTCTTAAACTTCAAAAAGAATCATTGGAATTTATAATATCCAATGATTTGATAAGGGCAGTTTATTTCTATCAGGAGAATGACTTATTATCAGCCAGGGAAATGCTTGGAAAGTTGAAATCATTTTTAAAAGACAATAATTGCCCCCAGCTGAAAGATATTGAAGAAATAGAGCTGGAAATGGAAGGCAACCTTCTTTCAGAAAAAGAAGAAACGAGTATATGAGGAAAAATTCCTCAAAAAAACCGGATGACACATAATTTGCAATCCGGTTTTTCAATACCTGAAATTAATAAAAAACAATCAATTGACAAGGCTAAAAATAAAAGCTAGATTTTAATCAGACAGGATTAAGAAAGAAAATACGAAAACCACAAAACACTGAGGACCTCAATGGTAATAAACCGTAACCCTCCGCAAGGACAAAGATCCGCCGCTTAGGCGCTGGAGGGGTAGTGAATGGGCCATCAAATACTTGTGTTAGAGTTATCTTTATAAATCCTGGAAGGATTGAAGAGAATTAAAGTGTTATGTACACTGTAGCCATTTTGAGCTTCTAGCTCTCCCGATTACAGGATGCGTAGCTTGAACCTCTTCAATCCTAATTTTTGACAAAAATACCGAAAGATATTACTCTTTCGGCAGGGACTGAGGGGTGAGAAGTGACTAAGGTTAACCACAACCCTCTTGGCTTCGAAAGAAGTCTCTCCTTCCGCAGAAACTTTAAGCTCTTCAGCTCCCCGATACCTTTTGGAAAATATTCCCGAAGGTATTTTTTTATTTCTTACTAACTTTTCTTGTCGCCAAGAAAAGTTACAAAAGAAGCGCCGAACGTGCTCGCGCTGGCCGAATTTCCAAGTTTACTCGCTAAAATTTACGTTTCGCTTCGCTACACTTCAAAATTTTTTAACGCTCATAAACTTCAAATCCGGAAACGCGCTTCGCAAAGTTCGGGATAAAATACAAACTATAAAATGCTATTTAAAAAAAATACTATTCTAGAATCAATTCCCGCAAGAGGACGTTCACGAAATCCATCGGCGAGTCATTAGCGATGATGACGTCGAAAATATCCGTGAATGATTTCAAGACATAATCCATCGAACTGTCATTAAGGACCAGAACGTCATAAGCGTCTTTATATTTTTCCAGATCGATTTTCACTCCTTCATTCAAAAATCCGATTTTAATGATGTTGTCATATTCGAAGCCGTCCACCATTGTCACATCCCCTTCTCCATCGCCCAAAAGTATGATATTTTTCCTTTCTCTTATCTCATTGAAAAACGGAATATTTTTAACCGTCGAATAATTTTTGTTGAAGGTATGAATGATCGGTTCGCGCACTCCCACCGCTTTTCCCTCCTCGTCCCACAAAAGCTGATTGGAAACGATATGGATATTCTCATACATCGCATTATGATTCTTTAGATACATCTCAATCGTCTCATAGCCAAGACCGGCCGCCGAAAGTATAACAAGCGGAATCTTGTGTTCATTAAGAAAGTTAAAAAACTCCATTGCCCCGCCGCGAAGCGCGATCTTTTTGGAATTTGCCACACTTTCAATGTCTTTTTTGGAAAGTCCGGATCGAAGAAGCAGTTCATAGTGAGTGCTCCACCACTCGTGCATCGCCCGCTTTTTTTCTCCGAGCGGAATATTCGGGTCTTTTTCAATCGGCACATATTTTTCAAAAAGCGCCTGGGCTTTTTCCGGATAGTCCGGCGTCAAATATTTCTCGTCACGCAAAATTGATATCAAAGATTCGATTTTTTTCCCATCCACAAAACACGACGTCAAAGTCTTGTCGAAATCGGAAACCACGTGAAGCTTTTTTGCTCCTCCTTCAGCGATTCGCTTTTTGAGTTCCTTCAGTCTTTTATTACTGGCAATAACGACGTTTTTGAATGGCATAAAATTTCATTTATATGGCTCTAATTTTATCAAGATTGGTTTGATTTGTCATTTCTTATAAATACACCTCACCGCCCTTCGGCCAACTTCTCAGGAAATTCACCTCATCCGCCCTCCGGGCACCTTCTCCTTATTAAGGAGAAGGGGGGGTTACAATTCAGCTTCCCCTCTCCTTACTAAGGAGAGGGTTAGGGTGAGGTGGATTTGTGGTGAGGTGTGTTTTGAATTAAAATTTTTTCATTTCTAAATTTTTACAAAACTCTAATAAATCATCCGTTGCTTCGACTAAATTTTCCTTAATATCAATATTGGTATATCTTTTAACGACTATTCCTAAATCATAAAAGAAAGCCGATCTCGCTAAATCATATTCAATACTCTTTTCTTCGTAATGCTGTCCGCCATCTATTTCCACAATTAATTTTAATTGCGGACAATAAAAATCAGCGATGTAATTTCCAATAGAAAATTGCCTGCGAAATTTGTAATTGTGGAATCTTCTATTTTTTACCTGAGCCCAAAAAATTAACTCTTCCGGAGTTTGTGCTTTCCTTAAATTCCGACGATTAATTTTAACTTTTGATTTGTTGTATAGCTTGGTCATTTGAATTCTGAAATCCACCTCATCCGCCCTCCGGGCACCTTCTCCTTATTAAGGAGAAGGGGGGGTTACAATTCAGCTTCCCCTCTCCTTACTAAGGAGAGGGTTAGGGTGAGGTGTGTTAAAGGAGAGAGCTGGAGTAAGGTGTATCAAAGAAGAGGGTTAGTGCGAGGTGTGCTTAAGCTTGGAAACCGATTCCGCTTTTCGGCGCTTCGGATTCTTCAATTTTTCCGTATGTCGCTTCATATTTTTCCAAATTCTCACTCATTGCTTTTACCATTCTTTTAAAATTGTCCGGGAGAAACTATTATCCGCGAATTTAAAGTTCCGGTCGGCGGAAAAACGTTTAAAAAATCCATCACGAATTCTTCCTTAGAATGCAAAATCTGCATCACATTAGAATACTCCCCTTTCAGCTTCTCATCAGTCGCCTTAATCTGTACTTGTTGTGTTTGTTGTTGGTCCATAGTTTATTTTTTATTAATTATTTCATCACAAATTTCTTTTATTTCTTTTTCCCAACTTTCTCCTTTAAATTTATAAAACTTTAGAAATTTTTCAATATTTTCTTTTGCTAATTTTTCCATTCCTTTAAGCTCCTTATAATATAAAACTCCAAGAGGAAAAAATAGTATCTTTTTTTCTGGATTATCAGCTAGAACTTCCTCATAAAATTCAATTATCCTACTAATTTGCATATAAGGTATTTTACCGAAGATAAATTTTAGCCTATTCCACCCATACTCTAATTTTTCATCAAAAAACTGAAGAAATGCCATACTATAATAAGGAGAGGGATCGTAGGATGGAAGACTTTTAAATGTCTCGGAGATTTTATTTTTTGCATCTTCTGTTTTCGATTCACAAATAAAATCAATAAAAGAATCCATTAATAAAGCATGTGGATTATTTTTATCAATTTCATACATTTCTCTTATTATTTGCTTAGCTTTTTTTATTTTTTCTTCATTTAATTTATCTGAATATTTTAGATTTAACTCAAGAGCAATAAATCTAAGAGAAATATTCATCAGAACTTTTATCCTAGTTCCCAAATTCTTATCATTATTTTCTTTTTTAATTTTTTTCAAAATATAAAAAGATTCTTCAAAGGCATGTTTTGTATTTAGGCAACAAGCAATTATAAATCTTGAAAAAATGTCGACATTCTTTGTTATGTTTTCAACATCTTCTAAATCATCACTACTTCTTATTTGCCATATTTTTGAACTTAAAAAATCATCGACATGGATATCGTAAGGATTATCTTCGGAAGTTTGTTTTTGTTTTAATTTAGGATAAGTAAAATTTATAGGCATAAAAATAGAAATATCATTTCCGTTCTTTTTTCCTTCTTCCAAATTTCCCCAGATAATTAAAGTAGCATCTGACTTTTCTCTAATTTTATATGTTTCTTTATAGGTACTTGGAGCAATTTCTGGAGGAATTTTAACTAATTTGAAGTTAAAATCAGAAAGTGATTCATCTATTCTAAATTTCAAACAATTATATAAATCTCTTATAGCTTTATTAGTTTTTTTATTTTTATTAGTGAAAGCAAAAATTATTCCAATCTCATTTTTCTTAAAGCAAGGAATACTTATTGATTTATACCAAAAATAAAATATTAAAATAAATCCTAAAATATAAATAACAATAAAAGATTCTTTGAAAAAATTTCTAAAAAAATTATAATGATCCCTAAGAAACGGCATGAACCAAAGCATAACCCCTAGCCAAATTAACAAAAAAGTTATAATTCCAATCCAATTATATCTTAGCGGCCAAATATATTTTTTTATAAGCGATTCAATTTTCTCCATTATTTTCAAAACAAGCGGTCCGATGTGCTTCGGACCGCTCAAAATTAAAGCTATTCTTTTTTATCACTCGTCTCGGCGTCTTTCACTTCTCCCTCTTTAGCCTCGCCGGTTTTCTGCTCTCCATTAGGCTGAGCTTGCTTGGCTTGCACCTCCTGGGCGGCCTTATAGAGCTTCTCGCCGATCTTCTGCGCTACTTGCGACAGCTCCTCGGTAGCTTTCTTGATTGCTTCAACATCCTCACTATCTTTCACTTTCTTCAAAGCCTCGATTTTTTCCTCAACCGGTTTTTTCTCATCAGCCGTTACTTTATCGCCGGCATCCTTCATCGCTTTTTCAGTCGTGAAAATTAAAGTGTCCGCCATATTTTTTGCCTCAACTGTTTCTTTTTTCTTCTTGTCAGCTTCAGCATTGACTTCAGCATCTTTTTTCATCTTCTCGATTTCATCTTTCGAAAGTCCGGTGGAAGCTTCGATGCGGATCGATTGCTCCTTGTTGGTCGCCTTGTCTTTGGCTTTCACGCTCAAGATTCCGTTGGCATCCAGATCAAAGGTGACTTCAATCTGCGGAATGCCGCGCGGAGCCGGCGGAATACCGTCCAAAATAAATCTTCCCAAAGTCTTATTGTCAGTTGCCATCGGCCGCTCTCCCTGAAGCACATGGATCTCCACTGATGGCTGATTGTCAGCCGCGGTGGAAAATACTTGGGATTTGGCCGCTGGAATAGTCGTGTTCCTGTCGATAAGCGGCGTCATAACTCCTCCATAAGTTTCAATTCCAAGCGTAAGCGGAGTGACATCCAAAAGAAGCACGTCTTTCACATCGCCTTGCAGAACTCCTCCTTGGATTGCGGCGCCGAGCGCGACGACTTCGTCAGGGTTCACTGAGAGATTAGGTTTCTTGCCGAAAAATTTCTCCACAGTCTGAACAACCAGCGGCATCCGAGTCATTCCTCCGACCATCACCACTTCATTGATGTCTGATACGGAAAGCTTCGCGTCGGCCAAGGCTTTTTTGGTCGGCTCCAGAGTCTTCTCAACCAAATCGCCTACTAATTCTTCCAGTTTCGCCCGGGTAAGTTTCATCACTAAATGCTTGGGGCCGTTCTGATCGGTGGTAATAAATGGCTGGTTGATTTCGGTTTCCATCGCGGTTGAAAGCTCAATTTTGGCCTTTTCTGCCGCTTCCTTGATACGCTGCAGCGCCAACGGGTCCTTTCCAAGATCGATCGCCTCCTGCTTTTTGAATTCATCGATTATCCATTGAATGATTATTTGATCAAAATCGTCTCCTCCCAGATGCGTATCTCCATTGGTCGATTTAACTTCCACCGTGTCACCGCCAACTTCCAAAATAGAAATATCGAATGTTCCCCCTCCCAAGTCATAGACCGCAATTTTTTCTTCTTTCTTCTTATTGAAACCATAAGCCAGAGCCGCCGCAGTCGGTTCGTTAATAATTCGTTTTACAGTAAGACCGGCAATTTCTCCCGCTTCTTTGGTCGCTTTTCTTTGCGCATCGTCAAAATAGGCCGGAACGGTAATTACCGCTTCAGTTATTTTCTCTCCCAATTTTTCTTCCGCGTCCGCTTTGAGTTTGGAAAGAATCATCGCTGAAATTTCCTGCGGAGTATATTCCTTGTCGCCCATCAAAACTTTCACGCCACTATCGGCTTTCACGATTTTATAAGGCATCAGTTTCAAATCACGTTGCACTTCCGCATCATCAAAACCGCGTCCAATGAGACGTTTGATCGAATAAAGAGTATTTCCCGGATTGGTGACCGCTTGGCGTTTCGCCAAAAGTCCCACCAGTCTTTCGCCAGATTTGGAAATCGCCACCATTGAAGGAGTGGTTCTGATTCCTTCTTTATTCTCAATGATCGACGGCGCTCCACCCTCGACAAACGCCATCGCTGAATTGGTGGTCCCGAGATCGATTCCTAATATTTTTGACATAATTTTAATTAATCATTAAACATTGACCGCTAATCAATATTTAAGATTTTAAATTAATTTATTTGATTTATTACTTTAATTATTAAAATTCCTTTTTTATAACTTTCTCTTCGCGCCCCCTTTCTTTTCTTGCTCCAAAAGAAAGAGAGCAAAAGAAAAAGCTATTTATTTGGTTTTGACGGTAATTTTCTTCGGCTTGGCTTCTTCCGCTTTCGGAATGACAATCTTGAGCATTCCTTTTTCAGAAGAGGCTTCCGCACTTTCCGCTTTCACCGGCATAGGCAAAATTACCGATCGCATAAAACTTCCTTCGCGGATTTCTTTGCGATAATAATCTTCGCGCTTCACTTCGCTTTTTTCTTCGGTGCGTCCGGAAATGGTAAGCACATCGTTTTCAATCGATACGTCTACTTTTTCAGGATCAATTCCGGCCAACGGAGTTTCGACAATGACATTGTCTTTGTCTTGATAGATGTCCACCGCCGGAGTAAAATTGCTCCCGCTGAAAATATCCTCTTCAAAGAATCTGTCCATATCCCGCATCGGAGACCAATTGATAAGTCCTCGCATATTTCTCACCTCACTCTCTAGTTTAAAATTTACTATTTAAAAATCATTTTTCTTTTTTATTCCACAATCACTCTCGCCGCCCGAATAACTTTATTGTCCAGTTTATATCCTTTCAAAACTACCTTAGCTATCTTTTGCTTTCCGTCTGGCATCTTTTTATCTTCTGTTTTCTGCTCCTTGTATCCCGTTTCCTGACTACTGGCAACCGCTTCCATAATTTCCGGATTAAACTCATCGCCGATTTTAATTTCCATTTCCAGAACTCCATTGTCAGACAAAACTTTTTCCAGCTGTTTTTGGATATACATTATTCCTGTAACCCAACCATTATCCTTTTGATCTTCCGGAATATGATCCGTGGAAGCATGGAAATTGTCCAGAACCGGAATAAGCTCCAAAACAAGATTAGTGTTGGCAAAAGCGATTATTTCTTTCCTCTCTTGCAATTGTCTTTTTCTATAGTTATCAAAATCCGCCATACATCTTTTCCAACCATCAAGCGCCTCCTTCATTTCCAGATATTCCTTAGCTTTTAAAACTGCTATTTTTTTATCCTCCTCAAACTCGCAATCGGAAAAGATATCCGCCGCTTTATTGATATCAATCCATTCAAAATTTTGATGCTCATTGGAAAGCTTTATTTCTCCACCCTTGTAATAGGCTAGAAATCTAAGACCTTTCCCGCCAATTAATAATTTTTCTTCCCCAATTTTAACTTTTTTTGCATATTTTTTATCAAAGTCGAAAACATATACCATCGGCCCTATTTCTGTTTCAATTCCTAATTCTTCTGAAATTTCCCGCTTCAACCCTTGGATCATATCCTCTCCTTCTTCCAGTCCTCCGCCGGGCAAATCATATTTGCCCGCTCCCTTATCATCGTCTTCCGGCCTCTTCACCACTAAAACTTGCTTGCTGTCATTTATAATTACAGCTTTGACTGTCAGATTAAAAAAATTATTTTTTTCTTTTTGCATAGAAATATTTTTTTATTTAAATAAAAGTTCAGCACTTATAAAAACTATCACGACCACTTCCGTTCCGCTGATGAGTTTTTTGACATATTCCAGGAGTGATTTATTCTTGGCATATTTCATCCGCTTGGGACCGATAATCGCCAGAAGTCCCCTCTCGCCTTCTTTTGTCCGATAAGGCGAGACTACCATTGAACAATTGGAGATATTCTGGATCGGATTTTCCTTGCCGATGAATATTTTTGTTTCGCCTTCATGCATTTTCTTGAGGATCGAATCGATATTTTCGTCGATATAATCCAGCGCTTCCGCTACTTTGCAAAATTCGTCAATTTCTTGAAATTCCGGATTTTCTAAAAGTTCACTGATGCCGAAATCATAAAGTTCTTTTTCCAACCCGGAAATAACGAGACTCCCCGAAAGTGAAGAAAGAAGCTTAGCGGTCGTTCGGGAAAATCTCTTGTTCTGAGCTTTGAGTTTCAAAAGTTCGGCCTGGAGTTTTCTCTGCTCGGACAAGCTGAGCTTCTCGTCGTGCATTATTTCCTCGACAAAAAGCCGATAACCTTTATCGGTCGGGATGCGTCCGGCACTCACATGCGGCTGATAGAGATAGCCTTCTTTTTCCAAAGTCGCCATGGCGTTCCTGATGGTCGCTGAGCTCAGTTTGAAACCATATTTATCCACGAGGACTTTGGAGCCGACCGGAATGGCCGTCTCGGTGTATTCCTCGATAATAGCTGAGAGTAATTTTTTCAATCTTTCATCCATGATTTTTATGTCATCCTGAACAAGTTTTCAGGATCTCATATTTATAGCCTATATTTCAGATGCTGAAATTAATTCAGCATGACAATTCTTATCTTGCTTTTACATTATAAACACTCTCTTAGCACTCGTCAAGCCCGAGTGCTAATTTTATCAGAAAAAACCTTTTTATCCTTTAAATATATAAAAACTGCACCCGAAAAATAATATTTCGAATGCAGTTTGCGCCAAAAATAATTCGGCCAGTTTTAATATATTCCTAAAACTTCAATCGGATAATCCATAATCCTTCCATCATCCTTAATGATATTTATAGTCCAAAATTGAGAGCCAGAATTTGCAATGTATGTTATATACACTACTTTTGCCTCCTTGAATATGAGGCCTGGAACATAAAAATGATACTCTTCACCTGTACCATTATCTTTTCTAGAATAACCAGAAATAGTGTAGGAAAATCTAGTCGCCTTACTATCATATGTTTCCTTGAAATCAAAAGAGATCACTTTTCCAATTATTAAACTATAGATTAATGGTGGCTCCACTATTTCTTTTTCCTTATCTGCATTTTCCTGTCCAAACAAAGAAACTTGAGAAAAAAAGCAAAAAATAAGAACTACTGTAAATACAGTGGCTAAATTCCTTATTTTTCCCATAATATCAATCCTCCTCTTTTTTAGTTTTTAATATACTTTCCAAAAATTCTCGACTAGCAATTCAATCATATTTAAAATTATTTGTCAAAAACTCCGATTTTCTCGGAGCTTTTTGGGAAATTGCCGAAATCTTATAAAAGACCCTTATAAGCCTGACTCATCACATTAAGAAACCAAGGAATAATTATGATAAGACCGATAATCGGCAGGACGATGGTAATAGCTGTGCCAATAACATACCATAAGATATACTTCCGCGTCTTTTCAGCCGATTTATAGGTCGCATCGATTTTTATTTCCAATTCATTCAGTTTTTTTATTATCTCTTCGTTTTCCATAAATTTTGTTTTATTTTTCTTAATGCTTATATATTCTAGCATAAAAAATACCCCTGGAGCAGCCAAGCTAACTCCAGGGGTTCATGAATGAGGGGGTAATTAACCCAGTTACCCACGCGGGATCCTGCCAGCATTGCCAGCGGAATTCTTTTTTATATTTTTAATAATTCAATATCTTACACGACAGTATACACGACTTTTTTTAATTTGTCAATATTGAATTAATTTTGAATATAAAACCCAGAATAACAAAAAGAAAACCCCGGAAAAGCAACGAGTGCTAAACCGGGGATGAAAGGAGGCGCTTGGCGCCAGAATGAGGGCGGGTTCTATTTAGAACCGGCCGCCAGATTGTTGTTTGTGAGATTTTACATTATGTCCCACTAAGAAGATAGACTGGCAGCAACTCACAATATACTGTCGAATCTACTTAGTGGTGAGTGTCCGCTTTTTTTTAAAAACACGATTGACTATAAATTTTACTTCTTGGTTCCCTAGGAATCGAATCTGGCTGCGAACACACCCACCAGACGAACTTCCAAAGGATAATCAATCGTACACATCAGTATACACGATCCATAAAATTTGTCAATAGTTAATTTGTATTATGTAAAATTATGGCTTAAATTAGCCTTTTTTAATTATTTCTAAAGCCCAGTTAAAATAAAAAAAAGTCTGAAGGAGCAACTCCCGCAGACTTTGATGCGTATACCCTACGCTAGGTACTTCCTTAACTTAACAAGCATATTTCGTGTTCGCTTTTTTCTTTAAAATAATAAAAAACCATCTCGCTATAAGGTTAATAAAAAGTACTAAACAATTACGCTACGACGGATTGAATTATAAGAAATCAATATTAGCTGCAAACACACCCTGCCAAATTGATCACCCATAACTAATCAATCGCACCCAACAATATATACGTCATTAGAAGAATTGTCAAGAAGTAATGGTAATGTCCACACACATATGGCGGTTTTTCCAGAATAGCGATATTCTGGCGTAT
>CAYOTC010000005.1:0-61738 GCA_964406815.1 uncultured Bdellovibrionales bacterium | reverse complement strand
TTAAAATATCTTTTAGATGGTATAAACACAATTCAGACTCAAAAAATAGCAATTTCTGCCAATTCTGATGCATCACCAGTTGCAATTCAGGCTATTTTAGATGAGGATGGAAAAACTATCCAAAAAGAATATACCTATATTGTGATGCCGATAAAAAATTAATTATTTCTAGTAACATTCATTAATAAGGTGGTTTTAGATATAAATATGAAATCCCTAAAAGATCTTTTAATAAAAAAAAGAACAACTATTTCTCAGGAATTGGATGATAAAACGGTTTTTTATATTTTTAAAAAAATAATCAAAGAAGAATTTGGAAATATTGGAGTAGAAAAACTCAAACCAGATTTTTATAAAAATAAAACTATTTTTATAAAACCAATTAATTCTGTTTGGGCAGCTGAATTATGGTCAAATAGGGTTAAAATAATCAGAAAAATCAATATAGAAATTGGAAGGGAAGTTGTGAAAAAAATAAAAACCAAGTAAAAGTATAATATTTAAGGGATAAAAAAACCGGATTATTCCGGTTTTTAAATTTTTAAATAAAGATAATTTAGAAAATTAAGGAATATCTATTTCTATTTCTATTTCATCCGAAGCGGAATTTTCATTTTCATCGCGCAAATCAACTTTTATCTTAATATCGGAATGTTTTTTGTCATCAGGAACGGTATAATTGCAATTCATTTTAGCATTATCATCCGAACAGATATTTGACCCGTTGACATATGTGGTCATTTTATCCACTCCATATGGCGCATCAGCCTCAACTGAAACAGTAAAAGAGCCAGAGGTTATTTTATCTCCATCGGAAGGGGATTTTATTTTTACTTTGGGTTTGTATTTTTTAAAATCATCCTCGTCACATTCTTCAGTCGGAGGTTCTTTGGTAGAAAATTTATTATCTTTCAGCCATTTTTTTATGGCGTTAGTCCAATTTTTGTATTGAGGATCATCATCGGGATCTTCCGGCTTATCTCCGCGTGGATCATCTTTTTTTAAATAATACAAAATAGTGTGTGGGTCAGTAAATTTCTTTTTTTCTTTCTTATTATCTGGGCAAGCATCGTTAGCTAGGCAATATTTATCATCTTCGCCTGGAATTTCACAGACCTTTAATTCTTTTTTTATAAATAATTTTCCATCCAAAACATCTTTTCCGGTTTCTTCGGTTTCATATTTAGGAAAATCTTCCATAGTATAATTTTTTAGCGCCTCATCCATAAAAGCTCGCCAAATAGGAGTGGCTACTAAAACACCATCCGCTCCTTGAGCCATTATTGTATGATCATTGTTTCCTGCCCAAACTCCAGCAACAAGAGACGGTGTGTATCCTATTGTCCAACCATCACGCCACTCATTGGTTGTCCCAGTTTTAGCGGCAACTTTTCTGTCAGTAAAGCTCAATGGGTTTTTTTCTCCAAACACAGGCGCTCGAAGTTCGTTAGTGGAAAGAATATAATCTATCATTGCTATATATTTTTCTTCAATAACTCTTTCTCCTGGATTAGATTCATATTTTTCCAATATTTCTCCTTTATTATTTTCAATTCTTAAGATAGCAGTCTTTTCGTGTTTTATTCCGCCAGTGGCAAAAGTTCCAAAAGCATTCACATGATCTAAAAGTTTAACTTCAGCTCCTCCAAGAACCAAAGATAATCCATAATCAGCTCCGTCGCTAAGACTGGTTATCCCCATTCTCCTAGCTGTGTCTATAGAATCTTTTATTCCGGCTAAATATAAAGTCTTAACTGCCGGAACGTTCAATGATCTAGCCAAGGCGTCTTTCATTGTCATAAGTCCGCTGTTTTTTCCATCATAATTTTTTGGGTTATAGGTTTTTCCCTCATCCGTAGAAAAATTAGTATCCACATCCCAGATGTTTGTTTCTGGTGTATAGCCTTTAATAAATGCGGTCAGATAAACATATGGTTTGAAAGATGATCCTGGCTGGAGAAGACTTATAGCAGCATTCACTTGAGGCTCGAATTTGCAGGTTTTTCCAGTTTTACAACCTTCCGGTTCTGATTTTAGGAAAAAATCTTTTGATCCGACCATTGAAAGAATCTGGCCGGTTTTTGGATCCATCGCGACTAAAGCGGCATTATAGCCTTTATATTTTTCCTTGTTACTTTCCGCGCCTTCTTTCACTACTCGTTCAGCAATTTGTTGTTTATCCCAATCCAATGTTGTATAAACATTTAAACCTCCTTGCTCAACCACCTGTTCGCCATATTTTTTTTCCAAATATTCTTTGATATACATCACAAAATGAGGAGCGCTTATAGTTTCTTTAAAAGGATTTATTTTAGAGAAAGTGTCAATATTTTTTACTTCCTCGTATTGCTCTTTGGTTATATATCCCAATTCTGCCATTGTTTTCAGGGCGAATTCCTGACGCCATTTCAATCTATCAGTATGTGAACCATAAGGAGAATAAAAACTCGGAGCTTGAGGCAGAGAAGCTAAAAGGGCAGCTTCATCCAAAGAAAGTTCCCGGGCATGTTTTCCAAAGAATGTCTGCGAAGCTGCTTCAATGCCATAAGCATTGGAGCCATAAGGAATTGTATTCAGATACATTTCCAATATTTCGTCTTTGGAGAATTTTTGTTCCAACTCGAATGATAGAATGGCCTCCTTTATTTTTCTGGTCAAGGTTTTTTCGTCCGATAGCATCGATTTTTTAATAAGTTGCTGTGTAATCGTAGATCCTCCCTGAGCTGACCCGAGCTTTATAATATCTTTGAAAACCGCTCGGAGTATTGCAGAAAATTTTATGCCATGGTGCGAATAAAACTCACGATCCTCTAGGGCGATAGTGGCATATTTAACAACTTCAGGCATTTCAGAATAGGCAATCTGAGTTCTTTTTTCTTCGCCGTGAACTTCGTAAAGCAGATGATTTCCGGTCCGGTCGTATATCTTGGTTGATTCTATGATAAATCTTTCGTTAAGGGATTCCGGACTGGGAAGATCTTTATAAAAATAGGCAAAAATGCCAAAAACTCCAAGAATACATATTCCGCAGAATATTCCGAAAATTTTCCAAAAAAGCTTCCAATTCCATCTTTTTCTTCCGAATTTTTTTGGGTTTAGGCTTACAAATAAATTTGGAGAAAATATTTTATTCATATATTTTTATGGATTATTTGTCGCTATTATAACACTTTAATGTGAACAAAAACAACCGCTAGATTAAGGGCTATTATAATATAAAAAACGCAAAAATTCAAACTTTTGTTTTTTTAGTAAAGTTTTTTAAAGATATTTCCATGCGGTATTTTTTGTCTCCATTCTTATAGAATCCATCAGGCACAATATTTTTAAATCCCAATTTTTGATAAAATTTTTCAAGCTTATTTTTTTCACGAAAATGTAGATACATTGAACTTATCCGAGTATTTTTTTTAACTTGTAGAAGTAGTTTTTTTACAAGCATTTTTCCAAAACCACAATGCTGAAAGTCTTTGTCGACTAAAATAGCGCATAAGTTCAAGGATTTTTTAGTTGTCAGTGATTTTTTTGCGAGAACAAAACCCGCCAACTGATTATTTTTTTGCAAAACCAAAAGTATGGTTTCTTTTTTTAATAAAATTGAATCAAAATATTTTTCACTCCAAACGGAATCAGGAAAATTTTTGTTGTAAAAAAATAGAAGATATTTTTTTAGATTAGTTTTTTCTAAAATAGAAAAAGAATTATAATTTTTTATTATAGCCGATTCTTTTCTTGAAACTTTCAAGAAATGCTTAATTTTTTTTAACATAATATATACTATGTTTGAACTAAAAAAATTGTTATTCTGATAGGCAGCTTTTTTCAGTAGTGTTTTTACAAACTAAAAGTTTTTATTTTTTGAGTCTTACAATAAATTCTATGATTTCTTTTATGACATTGCGAGTTTTTCCATGAGTCGGATTGTAGTGAATATAAAGATCTGGCTTGCCGTTTATTTCAAGAATATTTATTTTTTGTTCGTCAGGATGTTTAGTTATATCATCACAAATAATGTCTATGCCAGCTAGGTTTTTTCCTACTGCTCGAGAGGCTTTCGTGCAAATTTTTTCAATTTCCGGATGTATTTTTTCCGTTAAATCCATTGTTTCTCCTCCTTCTGCCAAACAAGAATTTTTCTTAATATAAACCAACTGATCTTTTTTTGGAATACTGTTTAATTTTAAATTTTGATTTTTTAATATTTTTTTTAACGAATCGTCAAGGGCTGTCTTTTGACTGAGTTTGAGTTGTTTTTTCTCAATTAATTCTTGAACAGTATCTTTTCCATTTCCAAAAACTCTAGGCGGAATCATTTCTAGGACGCCGATAGCTTTATTTTCCAAAATTAAAACACGGAATTCTTTTCCGTAAACCATTTCTTGGGCAATAAGACAAGGATATTTATCAATTTCTTTCATTATTATTTTCTTTGCCTCACTTATGTTTTTAATATCAACAAATACTCCGCGGCTGTTGGATCCATCAGAATCTTTTATTACAATCGGATAGTTTAACTGGGCGAGCCCATGTTTAATTTTTTGTGGAGTTAGCGATTTTTTATAAAAACAAGCTGATTTTGGCGTTGGAAGATTATATTTATTTAAGGCAATAAGGGTCAAATCTTTGTGGGCAGTCAAGAGTCTGCCTGAAAGAAAATCGCTAGCGATTTGAAATTTTCTGGAAAAAAATATTTTTTCTTCTTTATATTCAATTAAAAAGCATCCTCGTTCCGGTATTATTTTTTTAATGGTTCCTCCCATTTCCAATACAACTTTTTTTATTATCGGTGGGTTCTTAATCATATAATCATTTGTTAGTGTCAATTAGAAATCTGCTTAAATTCTTTTTTCCAATTATAATCGGCATTTTTAAATTAGATCTGTCAATTACGGAAACTTTAGTGGGAATTTCAATCCCGTCCATAATGATTGTTATTTTAATCATCGGGCGATAACTCGTTCCGTGAGAAGAGTGGATTATTGTCGTATCGGCCAAATCAGGAACATTTTTAAAAATGTCCATTCGTTTTTCAGGGGAAAGATTTTTTATGTTTTCATATCCGGTATAAAGCTTAGTATATTCTTCTATTGTTTTTTCAAATCCAAGCTGCTTGGCAATTTCCGTGTCAATGGAAGAGAATCCGGCTCCGGTATCAATTTTTGCTTCGACTTCGATTTCTTTTCCTTCTTTTCCGACAAGCTTAACTTTTTCCACAGTGCCGATAACTTTTTTTCCGGAAATTCCTTCCAGTTCTTCCTCAATTTCTCCGCCGAAAAGATCCATTCCGATGCGGCGACCTTTTTCCAATGTTCTAATTTTAAGATCTTTTATTTTCTCAAGTCTTCTTTTTAGCCCGGCTAGGTTAGCAACCTGAATGGAGAGTCCCGGACGAGCATTGAGTTCCAAAATAACCGGTCCCAATTCTTTATCAATTGCGATATCTGCTCCCAGAAACCCAAGTTCGGAAATTTCTTGAGCGCGGATAGCTAAACCTAAAATATCTTTCCAATATGGAATTTTTATTCCCGAGAGAAGCAGTCGGCTTTCGGGAACGTATTCTACGAATTTATTTTTTCCCTGGACGGCGGTTGTGGTTGTTCCGGTTGCCAAGTCGATTCCGACACCAATAGCTCCTTGTTGAAGATTAGCTTTTCCTCCGGAGGATTTGGTGGGTAGTCGTAGCATCGCCATTACTGGAACTTTTTTGAAAACTATGACACGGATATCCGGAATGCCTTTGTAGCAATAAGGTTTAAATAATTTCAAAAGACGAAGTCTTTCTTCGAAAAATGCTATGTCGGGAGTTTGAGAAAGCGAATAAGATCCTTCCAATATGTTTTGAATGTGGTTTTTTAGATCTGAAACCGTAATTGTTGATCGATCGGCTTTTATCCAAACATTTTCCGCGTTCTTCTTTTTGCCGTAAACGACAATAATTCCCTCCCCACCGAATCCGCGATCAGGCTTCAGAGCGAAACTTTCCGGTAAGCTGTTCCAATCGAAATTTTCCAATTCCTGTCGGTTAGTTATTTTTGCAATAAGTTTCGGTACTGCCAAGCCATTTTTCTTTAAAATTCTTTTGCTGAAAAGTTTATCATCGGCAATTTTTTTGGCGCGGCTTCGATTGAATGGTCTTATATATTCCAAATTTCTTGAATTCATTCCAAGAATCTGGGAGCTTTTTTTGAAGTATTCAAACATAAGATAATTTTCTGTTAATTACAGATGTTTTATTGTTTCTTTGAATCTGAAATATTCGATCAAGCGAAGTCCAGTCCATTTTCCCAGGAAAATATTGACAGGAATAGTGAAGAGAACTATCCAGGGATGGGCTATTAAAAGCTGTATCAAGAAAGATGAGCTGGCGATGAAAAAACCAAAAATAGAGATGATTAATGTTTCAAGAGCCAAACCGATAGCGGCTTTGTTTCCTTTTTCTATCTGAACGGTCACAAATTTTTCAACAATTGTTATCATTATAAGGATTGGAAAGATTGAAACTGACGCCAATCCGGTGCGGCGAAGTTCTCCGCCAAAAACCAAAACGCAAAGAATAAATATTGAGACTGCGGTGAGCATTATGGCTACGCGCGGAAGATAAAGAAGACGAAAAGGTTTCAGAACGAAACGCATCAACATTCCAGCTAAGACAACTGTGACAAAAATAGCGATGCCGTATTTTATTCCATCAGTCGCCAAAAAAGCGAAGGTTATGATAAGCGGAGTATATATGCCGAAAGCCTTAATCCCTACTACTTGGCGCAAAAAAGCGATAAAAGTGGCGACAATCGTGAGCATAAGAATGAGAACGATTGTGTCCAAAGGCACCCCTCCATTAAGGAAGAAAGTGATAATCGGACTGATTTTTTCTAATTGAGGAATATTGTGCATATTTTTTTAAATTAAATTATTCATTTTTCGACTATGTATATGGCACAGGGCGATTGCAATAGCATCAGCTGTGTCATCAGGTTTTGGCAAATCCTTCAATCCCAGGATCCTTTTGGTCATCTCCTGGATCTGCTTTTTTTCTGCTCTTCCATATCCGGTCAAAGACTGCTTTATCTGGAGTGGCGTATAACCGCACATTCTAACATTTTTATTGGCCAGTGTCAATAGAATCGCGCCTCTGGCTTGGGCAACTTGAATGACGGTCTTTTTATTCTTGAAAAAGAAAAGTTCCTCGATTGCCGCTTCCTTAATGGCGTATTTTTTTATTATATCTTCCAAATCTTTGGATATTTCCAAAATGCGCGTTTCATCGCTCAAATTTTTGTCGGTGCTGATATGACCATAGGCAATGGTTTTCACTTGGCCGTTTTTTTCTTCAAGTACGGCCCAACCAGTCGTGGCTGTTCCAGGATCGATACCTAAAATTTTTGATGTCATAATATTATATTACGAATGATATTTAATGACGTTTGTATTATAATCTTAAAACTTACTTTATAAAAGGAAAAAAGCTATTTATCTGGCAAGTTTTCCCAAATCACTTCAAAAAAGCTTTTCTGAGTATCATGGATCTTTTGGCTTTCTATGATAACTGCAATTTTTTCATCATATGACACGAATCCAACTTTATTTTTGCCATAAACCACCATTTCTATTTCAATTCGGAATTTTTCTGACGGTACAAGTTTGCTTTTAAAAAAATGTTCACTTTCATCTTGAGTAACAGCGCGAAGAGCTGAACTGTCCCTAAAAAGTATCCTGGCCCAGATTTTTCGCTTTTTCCGCTCTGGCATAAAAAAACCGGTAAAATATTTCTCATAATCCCAAAATTTCTCATTGAAAGTCCCAAGCATTTCTTGATCCGGATATTTCAAAACATCGCTAAAAACTTCCCTGTAGGCTTCATCTCCTTCATAAAAACGGATTTTTGGCTTTTTATCGATCAAATTATTAAAAGCTAAGAGTTCCGGCATAATCTTTTCTAAGGATTTTTTCTTTTCTTCCAAGCTATCTGTGAGCTTTTTCGGACTTTCAGCAACACAAACGGCAATATTATTGCGATTATAACTTGTCATTAAGCCTTTTTCCTTCAAAGATTCCACAGCTAAATAGGTTGTAGTTCTTTTGACTCCGGATTTTTTGGCTAGGCGATAGATGCTAGTTTCGCCCAATTCCAAAGCGGCTAAATATACTTTAGCTTCATTTTCACTGAGTCCCGAGTTTTTTAGTTCTTCCAAATGCATTTCGGTTGTCATTCCGAACTTGTTTCGGAATCTTAAAATCCAAGATCCTAAAATAAATTCAGGATGACGGATAAATAATTAACTAATGTCATCAAATATGACGACAATATTATGATAGCATATATCATTTAAAAAAGCAATATATAAGCCAAATTATTACTGATATATTTTTACTTTATTTATGAATTAGTCATAAAGTATGGACTAAATGTCAATTTTGTTGTATACTACAGTGTTACGATGACAAGCTAAAGAAAAGTAAGAATTCGTAACAAGCACATTGAAAAGTAAAGAGGGATTAAAAATCACTACATTATATAGGCCACCGGCCGAAGGAGAAAAAAATGAAATATGGAGAAACAGTATATAGGGAAAAATAGGTCTTAACGATAGAGCGGTTAAAGTTCATCTCAAAGCAAAAAGAGGAGAGATAATTGATTTTTTTAACTCGGACAAGATTGATGAAATTGAAAGTATGATACTGAATTGTTTCGGAGACATACCAAGACTTGGCAGAGAAGTCTACAGAGGAATGGGTAATTTTGCCGAAGGATATGAGTATCGATTTTCTATTAAAGGTTTCTGCATAGAATATTTTGATGTAGAAAAGCTAGAAAAAGAGATCAGAGAAAATATTGGATACGAAGTTAAAATCACAGATTATCATCAGAATATTGGACTTGATTAATTCCTCTTTCAGCCCAGAGAATATAAAAATATTTTCTGGGCTCCACTTCCGAGATCGTAATTCAATTGCGGTTTCGGAGAATGGAAAAGTTCTTTGCAAATTAAAGAGGGAATAGATACCGCAAAAACAAAATGTGCGATCTATAATCACTAAATCTTAAAAATATGTTTATAACTGTTATATTATGGATTCTCGGAATGCTAGCGATAGCTACCGTCGCCGCCATTGTTTCAAAAAAGCATGGCGTCGAATACCTGATCGGAATGTTCGCTGGCGCTGTCGTCATTACGGCAGTCATCGCAGGCAAACTGGTCACATTCGGACCGTTCACCCTGTCAGCCAGCATAATCGTGTTCTCCATGACTTTCTTTATCACTGACGTCATCTCTGAATTTTGGGGAAAGAAGGAAGCTCAGAAAGCAGTGTGGGCCGGATTCCTCGCGGACATCCTTATGCTCTTCGCTGTCTGGGTCGCCATTAAATGGCAACCAGCATCTTTCTGGGGAGGACAGGAAGCTTTCGTGCAGACGCTGGGAACAACCTGGCGAATCGCCATTGCTTCTCTTGTCGCATACATTGTCGCCCAGAACCACGATGTTTGGGCCTATCACTTCTGGAAGAGAGTATTTAAGAGTAAACATCTTTGGATAAGGAACAACTTTTCAACCGGAGTAAGTCAGATCATCGACAGTATATTATTCGCATCGATTGCTTTCTATGGAGTCGCTCCAGTCATGCCGATAATTTTGAGCACTGTCGTTGTCAAATTCATTGTTGCTGCCCTGGACACGCCGTTCATATATGCGGTCAGATGGTATTTTGAAAAGGTTAAGCCTTACAAGAAAGGAACTCCTATCGAAGAAAACAACGTTTGCTAGGTATTCACCCCTCTTTCAGCCCAGCGGATGAAAATTCGCTGGGCTCCATTTCCAAGATCGTTTCATCCCGAAATGGTTTCGGATTATGGAACGGGAATTTTTTAAAAATTAAATATATAAGGAAACAAGAAAATGGAAATAAGTGAAGAAGTATTGGAAAAAATCGTCGGCGCGTGCTTAGTTATTGGAATTGATCGACTCCAACTTAATGAATCTGCTAATAATAAAAGATTGGCGGATCACAAAGCGGAGAGACGTAATGACATGCTCAATATCCTTGATATGTATGACGAGTTCGTTCCTGATAATATCAAGGAGAAAATGAGGGATTATCAGATAGAAGAGATGCGAGCATTCTACGAGCCTGCCAATCCATTTTGGGGAAGCTGGAATGGTGTTTCATGCGCTGCAGGGATTTTCTAAAATCCAAAAGCCAAGCTTGTTATTATACAAACTTGGCTTTTAAAATATCAAAAAACAGTCCTGATTGCTCAGGACTGTTTTAAATGGATGATTTCTATCCTACTTTACGGAAGAGTTGATCTAATTGGTTTTTAGCATCGTCTCGTTTTTCCCGATAACTTCTTTCATCTGTCACTTTATTTTGTTGATGAGTTTCTATTTCATTAGCTAACTGCTTTTCCATTCTTTTTTTATTAAGATTTATAACTTTTGATTTTTCTTTTTCAATTTTTTCAATCTTTTCAGTTTCTGTTGGTTCTTTTTTTTTCTGAATTTCTCCATCAATCATTCTTACTTCTTCCTCGCCTTTTCTTCGGCGAACGACTACTTTTGGTCTTTCAAAACTTTCCATAGTATTTGTTTTAATGAATTATAATTTAATTTATATTATCAAAAATTTCTTCCGTGTCTTCTTGCTCATCAAGTGCTTCTAGAAGTCTTTCATACGTGGAGCCGGTTTTTTCGTCTATTTCAACGGTTGATTTAGGAATAAAAGAAAGTCCAGAGTCGATTATCTTGAAATTCTTTTCAGCCAGTTTGTCTTGCACTGATTGCAAGGCGGCAGTTTCGGTGAAAACCAAAAGCGAATCTTCTTCCAGGCGAGTATCTTTGGCGCCGGCATCAATCGCTTCAAGTTCGGCTTCATCTGGATTTTTTCCTGAAATATCCAAAACAATTCTTCCGGCTTGTTCAAAATTCCACATCGAAGAACCGGTCTCGCCGAATTTTCCGCCATTTTTTGTCAGAATAGTTTTGATTTCGCTAACCGTGCGGTTTTTGTTATCGGTTGTGGCTTTAATAAGCATCATAACATTTCCTGGTCCCATCGCCTCATATATGACTTCGGAAATTTCCGCGCCTTTGTCTTCGCCGGTTCCGCGCCTGATGGCTTTATCGATATTGTCTTTGGGCATATTGAATTCCCGTGCTTTATCAATCGCCATTCGGAGTTTGAAATTCGTATCCGGATTTCCGCCGCCGTCTCTGGCAGCGATAACGATCGGTTTTGCAAGTTTGGTGAAAACGTTGGCGCGTTTGGCGTCATTTATGCCTTTTCTATGCTTTATTCCAGCCCAATGTGAATGTCCTGACATAGGTAGATTATTATAAATTATTATTCCTTTATTTCCAACATTATGAATTCTAGCATTGCAAATTATAATTTTCAAGAAAAAGAACGCATCGTGCAGGATGCGTTCTGGATTGCCAGATTATGCCCAGCCAGACCCCCAAGTGGGAATTCGACCTGGATATCTCTTCTAGACACAACGGGGGCATTGAAATATTAAGTGTCTATAATCCTATATCCATTCAGAAACATTTCTGCACAAACATTGAGGAATCCTTAGTCTGTTGACGGTCGTTACTTGAGCTTCTTTGAAACTCTTTCACCTTTGCTGAGAGAGGTACTTATTTTACTTGGTATTCCTAATTATGATTTGTAAAAAGTTTAAAACAAATCATAATTCTCTAAAAAGAGCTTCATAATCTGGCAACAAACAATGCTATTATAAATTTACATTTTTGTCAACTAAGAGCGTGATATAAGACCAAAAATCAAGATTGAGGGGATTATTGTTTTTGAAACTTTCGAATAAATCCATCTTAACATCCATAGCGCCCAAAACATTTTTAGTATCCGGTATGTCTTTTTCATTTTCAACTTCCTCAACTGGCACAATCCATTTCCAATCTTTTCCGTCTTTTTGATATGTCTCGTTATCTTTTATTTTGTCATTTTTGCGGCCATATTTTATTTTTTGCACAGTTTTTTTATCCGGTGAGCGGAGTTCCATTTTCATTGCAGAATTATTGAGGGAAAAGGCGCAATTTTTTCGGGTGAGTTTTTTTGTTTTTCCCGGCGGGATTATGAAATCTTTTTTGATTAGGTGATTGGTCAATTTTTTCTTTGTGCCTGTAGCGATGCTCCAATCTTTTAGGTTTATTTTTTTCTTAGAAGAATTTTTAATTTCAATCCATTCATTGTTAGTGTCTTTTCCTTTTGGATTAGGCATCAGAGCGACAATCTCAACTTTTTCTTTTTGAAACTTCTCTACTTTTATTGTTGCTTCTTTCTTGATATCTTCAATTTTGGTTGAGATTTTGAGAGTCAACTTATATTTTCCGGATTTTTCATATTTATGTTTGGGATTTTTTTTGTAACTTTTATGACCATCACCAAAATCCCAGCGATACTTCACATCTTTGTCGTTTTTTACTTTTACGCTAAACTGAGCGTAAATATTGGCAAAAATATCCTTATCATATTTTATGGAAAAATCCGGTCCATCTTCGAAAATATTTTCTTCGCCTGGCGTGAGAAAGGAACTCCAGCGCCATTTTTTACCATTAAAATTATACGAGATATTTTCTTTGGCGCTTTCATAATCCACTTTGGAAATTTCATTTTCATTTTTGTCCAGAAGATAGAGAGTTTCACCTGTGTTATTCAGTGAAAATTTGAATTCATCTTTTTTAATAAACAAAAATCCCCCACTTTCAATCAGGGTGTTTTCCGCAAAAACATATTTTCCAGTCTTGGAGGAATCGCGCAAGACCCAATCGCCGATGTTGACTTCAAAATCTTCCGGATTATATATTTCAATAAATTCATCGTCTTCGTTTTTCGGATTGGGGAGAATTTCATTAATTGTAATTTTTTTTGAACGAGCGCCTTTTTCTTCCGGTTTTTGGGAACTTTTTTCACCCGGTGTTCCACCCAAAACATAGCTTTCTTGCCAATTATCCTTTTTATCATCTTTGTTAAAATCAATTTTTTCCAGCGTGTGGCCTTCGGTTTTTTTATCGTAATAATCGCTGTATTTTATGAGATTACAATGCTCGTCATCCTTATAGCACAATCCAATTGACTTATTATTGCTGGATGAGATTGTCATAGTTGAACATTTCAGGATAAGTCCGGAAAAATCATTTTTATCAGAAAATTTTTCCGTATCGGTGGCTATTATAATGAAATCATCCGAACTTATTTCCGGGTCTGGCGCTTCCGAATAAATCAGTCTTTTATTGCATGAATCGTCACTTTTCGGTTCGCAAAGATAAAAGTCATCTAATTTATAGAGGTCTCTATATCTAGAAGTGGCAAAAGTATAACCATCGCCTAAATTGAAGAACTCCAGCCATTTTGAACTGTCAGAATTGTTTCCTTCCGGATCGTACATAATTTCTGTGAGTTTTAATTTTTCAACCAGCAGACCCTCTGCATTTAATTGGGAAAGCGGCAAAAGAATCGCAAAAAATACGACTAAAAATATAAATAAAGAGTAGTAATTAAATTTTAGATTTAATAAAAATGCCATCTTGGAAAAAAGATGGCATATATATGATAAAGAAAAGTTAAACTGCAAGGGCAATATCTTAGCTTACAAATTTTCCATCCTGGATTTGTTTTTGGATTATCTGGCCCAACTCTTTTCCTTCTTTTTTCTCATATTCTTCCTGCAGATTCATTATGAGATCCTTGATTGCGTATGGGTTTGGGACGTTGCGAAATATAAAACGCTCTCTTTCGCCGGCGGTTTGAATGAAAAGATTTCCATAATTGAGAAAAGTCGGAATTAGACCACGGACATCTGTTGTGATATCCTGAATATTTTCCAATTCAAGCTCGCTTACTACCCGGGAAAATAATCCTTTTTGAATGATGTTTACAACACGTTCGTTGGTTACGATCCAAACGTCAAAATAATAATCGATAAAAATTATAAAAAAGCCTATCCAAATAAAAAGAAGAAAAAGCGTTTCTAAGAATAAAAGAAAATTATCTCCAACAGCTTCTTGAATTTCCGGAAAGATGAAAGGAATAATAAAATAACTTCCAATCAGAACAATAATCATTGCTGCGATTATGATAAATTGTGTCAAAATATCAAACCAATGGCGATGCACCACTAGTAGGATATTTTCTCCGGACTTTTGTCCTTTGAAATGATAGTTATTGAAACTTCTTTGCATAATGTTATTTTAAATTTTTTTATTTTTCACTTAACGCAAAAGTCCCATCTGTCCCAAAATAACCGTCCAATGAATGGACGAGAAAAGAAGGATATTGGAAATAATAAGAACAATGGTTATAACAATGAAAGTTACTAGCATTATCCGACTCAATTCGGAATTTATGGAATATTTAACCAAATGATAGATTATAAATGCGGACATTATAAGAATAATGAGAAGTATAAAGGTGTAAGCGAGACCAACGAATGATTGCATATTTTTATTTTATATTTTTTAATTCGCTAAAAACTAAAATTTCTATAATAATTTCCCCGGGTTTTCTATTTCCAGATGTTCATAGGCCTTTTCGGTAGCGACGCGTCCGCGCGGTGTGCGAGATAGAAATCCGATTTGCAGAAGATAAGGCTCATAAACATCCTCGATGGTTTTCACTTCTTCCGAAGTGGCGGCAGCAATAGTAGTGAGCCCAACTGGTCCGCCTCCGAATTTTTTGATAATAGTTTCAAGAATATGTTTGTCAGCCGGTTCTAGCCCGAGTGGATCAACATCAATCATATCAAGGGCTTTTCTGGCAATTACTGAATCTATCGTAGCATGTTCATTTATTTGAGAAAAATCCCGAACACGTTTCAAAAGTCGATTGGCTACTCGAGGAGTGCAGCGGGAACAACTGGCAATAGTTTCCAGTCCTGAATCTTCAATATTTATTCCCAGAATTTTTCCGGAACGACAGAGTATTCTTTTGATCTCATCTTCTGTATAAAATTCCAGTCGATGAATTGCGCCGAAACGATTTCTAAGGGGATTAGTAAGAGATCCTAGTTTTGTTGTGGCACCAATCAGAGTAAATTTTGGCAGATCCAATTGAATGGTGCGAGCCGACGGACCTTTGCCAATAATAATATCCAGTTTATAATCTTCCATTGCTGGATAGAGCACTTCCTCGATGGTTTTATTGAGACGGTGGATTTCATCGATAAAAAGCACATCGCCGTCTTGAAGATTGGTAAGGATTGAACCAAAATCGCCAACTCTCTCAATGGCCGGACCGGAAGTAGTTTTAATATTCACGCCCATTTCCCGCGCAATAATATTAGCCAAAGTGGTTTTACCAAGTCCCGCCGGACCATAAAGCAAAACATGTTCAATTGATTCACCTCTTTTTTTTGCGGCAGAAATCAAAATTTCCAGATTTTTCTTGGTTTTTTCCTGCCCGACATATTCGTAAAAAGTCTGCGGGCGAAGAGTGGTATCAAGAACGACATCATCATTTTGTTCGTGGGAGTTGGTGATCATGAATTTTTTGGCTAAAATAAAGCATTTATAGATAGATGGCTGAATTACTAAATGGCTATTTTTTTAAACTTAACAATATAACAATTTAGTTATTTAACAATATAATTCTAGCACCGCTTGACAAAAAAATAAAGGTATGATATGCTCCAGAGTCATCTTGTAAATAAAATTCAATTTTTTCAAGGTGGCTAGCAGTAAATTGCAGGCAATTGGTGGTTTCTATCTTTTGCCATCAAGCAGGGAACTTTTTTATCAAGACATGGGTAGTTTGGTTTCGGCTGGGCTATTCCTCGATACTGTTCCTTTTCCGGGGCTCCTAGTTCCGGATTCTTGCCTGCAGATTAGTGTAAATATTGATCATTATAAATATCAAATTTTGATCAATAAAACACGGAAGTATTTTGACAACCATTAAGCTTTTGAGCTATGGTTGTTTTTAGTAGCTTAAAATTTTTTAATTAAGGGAGGATGTTGAAGTGGCGTTGAATTTGAAGTATGCTGAGGCTATAGCCGGAAGAAGATCTAATGGTGGAAATACTATAAATGAGTCAAATAGACTTATTCAGCTTGATCAACTGAATAAAGAAGGAAAAATAGTCAACTCTTATTTTAGAAGCAGGATGGCTTCAATAAGAGAAAAAGGTATTAAAGTTGGATCCGTTGTCCTTCTGATTAATTCAAAGATAGAGAGGGAGGTTTTACGGGTAAGAGCAGACGGGCATATTATTATCAAGGGACTTAGCGGTTGGAAAAATCCCAACTGTATAGAAAGGGTGGTGAATAAGTCATAAACAAAAGGCGTCGCTAAACTTAGTGGCGCCTTAAAATTTTTTGCTAATACTTTTTTAGGAGAGAAGGAGAGGTAAAAGATGAAGGTTTGGAAAGATGCTTTGCCAATAGCGTTGATTATTGTTCTGCTTTTGGAAATCGGAATCAATGGCGGAGCATGGTGGAAAGCGGCTTTAATCATGCTATCCATCATTTATTTTGTTGTAAGGATAATAAAATGGAATGAAAAATGGGTGATGAAAGGAGGATATGAAGATGGAAGGTTGTAAGAAGATAGTTTATATTTTTTGGATCCTGGTTTTACTGGCAATTTTTTCTTCTTGTTCAAAAAACAACGAGAAAGTGGAGGAAAAAGTGGTGGCGATCATTTCTTCTGCAGAAAACGGTGATATGATTGTGGCAGGCAACAATGATAGCGGGAATTATTTTCTCGGGATTATTGTAAACACTAACGATGCTGGTGATTATTGGGAGCTGTATGTGAATTCTCCAGTATTCGGTTTTGTTGCTAGCAATAAGACAAACAGCAAAGCCCTGAGCTCCTTGATTGGAGCAGACGGATTTATCTATAAGGTTCCGAAAAAGAATGTTAACGCGAAACTGGATAAAATGTTCAGTGAAATATAAGGAGGATAAGATGAAACAAAAAGTATTGATTATACAGGCGGATGTTCCGATGAATGGGTTCTGCTATGATTTTTCCAAAGCTCTTTTTGAAAAGTTGAAAAAACTACAAAAAGAAGACAGGATTTTCGAAGAAGGGTTAAAACAGGCAAAGTATGATTCAGATATTAAAATTATGGCTAAATTAACTGATATTGCCGGAACTGTCTTGAAACAACTAAATGAACAGATACTATTTGTTGATACGGTTGGAGAGAGAAGATATCCTCAAATGATTGATGATATAATGGAGGTTGTAGAAGAGTTTCTAGCAATCTTTGAAAAAAATAAAAAGTAAGGAGGATGAGAAATGAAAAAGTGGCAAGTTATAACGCTGATCATTTTACTCATCGCTACCAGTCTGGATATACGGATTCATGGCGGAGTATGGTGGAATCGGTTCCTGTTTATTCTATTCTTTTTGCCATTTGGGATAAAATTTGTCCACTGGCTAAAAAAATATTTTGATAACAAAATGGAGGAATTATTCAAAAAACTGACGTTGTAAAAAATTACAACTTAAAAAGGCAAACCCGAATGGGAATGCCTTTTATTAATGTCAAATTTCAAATTACCAATGACAAATTTAGGAATATTTTTATTATCAAGTATTATATTTTCGTTTTGCAATTGTAGAAAATATTAAAGTTAATTCATGAGCTTCTTTCCAATATATGCGACATTTTTCACTAAACTTTAGTTCGGCTGTTGCCAACATATGAAGCCAATAGGTTGTTTCTTTTGATTCTTTTTTACAAATTCCAATTTTGTGTATAAAATCTTTTTTTGATTCTGCGCAATCTGCTTCCATATAATTTGCTCCAATACTAGTTGCTGAGCGTATAAGTTGATTGATAATTGATTTGTTTATGTTATTTTCTCTAATACTTTTAGAAAATATAATTATATTAACACCAAATGTAGAAGTGCGCTCGGCTAAATCATATTTCTTGTCAGTTGAATTTTTGATTTTATTTGTCATTGGAAATTTGTTATTAGTCATTATCACAAGTCCGTTACCCGCTTCACTTCATCCAATGTCGTTATGCCTTCCAGGACTTTCAAAATCCCGTCTTGAGTCATTGAAATCATTCCGAACTCAATGGCTTTTTCATTAAGTTCCGAAGTGATGGCGCCGCGCATTATAAGTTCCTTGATTTCTTTGGAAAGCTGAAATACTTCGCTTATGGTTGTGCGTCCTTTATATCCGATATGATTGCATTTCTCACAACCTTTCGGTTTCCACATTTCGATTTTTTCCGGAACAGAAACTCCGGCGGAAGGACTTATTGATTTCAAAACTTTTTCAATTTCTTCTTTTTCCTCGGCAGTCGGTTCGACTTTCTCTTTGCAAGTGCAGAGTGTTCGAACCAATCTTTGGGCGATGAAAGCGTTGACAGCGCTAGCGAGGTCTTGCGAAGCGACTCCCATATTGATCATTCGAGCGACTGCTCCGGCGGCGTTATTGGTGTGAATTGTAGAAAGCACCAAATGTCCGGTAAGCGCCGATTCCACCGCAATCTTGGCTGTTTCGTCGTCTCTGATTTCTCCGATCATCATCACATCCGGATTCTGGCGAAGAAGAGCGCGAAGAGCAGTAGAAAATCCATAACCTTCCTTGTCATTAACCGGAGTCTGAAGAATTCCTTCCAGTTGGTATTCGATCGGATCTTCAACAGTGATTATTTTTATTTCCGGTTTGCTGATATGTTTCAAAATCGCATAGAGCGTGGTGGTCTTTCCGGAACCGGTGGGACCGGTGTTGAGAACGACGCCGTTCGGTTTTTCAATTTCTTTTTTTATTTTTTCCAAATTTTCTTTTCGGATGCCGATTTTATCAATGTCTAAATTGACGCTTGATTTTGAAAGAAGGCGCATCACCACTGTTTCGCCGAAACCTCCCAGGATGATGGAAACGCGAACATCAATTTTCTTTTCTTTGACAGATTCTATTTCTTCGTCGAAATTAATGACAAAACGGCTGTCGATTACGCCTTGGCGCGCCTCAGTTTTCACTCCAGAAAGTATTTTTATCTGTCCCAAAAATGTCGGATATTCATTAAGAGGAATAGAAACGATTGTTTGCAAGATTCCGTCGATCCTGAAACGAATCTTCACTTCTTCGGCTCCCGGTTCAATATGGATGTCGCCGACACCCAGAATCTGCGCCGCGGCAAAAATTATTTTTGAAATTTCGGAAGTTTTTGTTTGAGAAACAGCTTTTTGCAGTTCGGCAAAATCCTTGATGTTTTTCTCAGCAGTCTCATAATCTTCTTTCGTAATATTTACTCCGCGACCAAGCGTCTGAGCCATCAATCTTTCATATATATTTTCCAGAAAATCTCCTTCGCCGGTCACGCGTTTCACTTCATCGATCGAAGTTATTCCTTGAATAGCTTTCAGAATTCCGTCTTGAAGAAGAGTAATCATACCGGATTCCAAAGCGGCCATTGTGAGTTCGGTTTCGCCGGCCAGATCAAGAATTAATTTCTCAATCTCGTCATTTATCGTGAGAACTTCAAAAATTCCAATGCGTCCTTTGTATCCCAAGTTGTTGCATTTGACACAGCCTTTCGGGCGATAGAGTTTTTCGATTTTTTTCGGGACATCGACTCTGGCTTTGGGAGAAATGATGGAAATTATTTTCTTTATCGACTCAACGGTTTCTTTGGCCGGAACATATTCTTCTTTGCAACTGCAAAGCTTTCTCACCAGACGCTGAGCGATTATCGCATTGGTGGCAGGTTTGATAAGTGCCGGTTTTATGCCGAGCTCGATAAGACGGGGAATAGTTCCGACAGCGCTATTGGTATGCAAAGTGGAAAGCACCAGATGTCCAGTAAGCGCCGAATTGACTGCAACTTCCGCCGTTTCTTCATCACGGATTTCACCGACCAGAATAACGTCGGGGTCTTGGCGGACAATGGCTCGCAGTCCCGTCGCAAAAGTATAGCCATGTTCTTTCTCTATTTGCGTTTGGGAAATTCCAGGAAGCTCATATTCGATCGGATCTTCAACGGTGATTATTTTTTTATCCGGCGTATTGAGTTTGTTGATGATCGCATAAAGCGTGGTGGTCTTTCCGGAGCCAGTGGGACCGGTATTGAGAATCATTCCGTTTGGTGCCGTGATTTGTTTTTGGATTTCTTCATAGGCCAAACCTTGGATGCCGAGCTGATCGACATCGACTTTGATTGAATCCGGGTCAAGAAGCCTGATCACAATCGATTCACCGAAATTTCCAGGGATAAGTGAAACACGGGTATCGACTTTTTTTCCGGCGATATGCATTTCAAATGTTCCGTCTTGAGCAATGTCCCGGAGATTCAGTTTCATTCCTGACATTATTTTTATTCGAGAAACGATGCTCCGGAAAATATTAAGCGGAAAAGCCGCCACATCTTGCAAAACTCCGTCAATACGATAACGCAGGCGGAAATCATTTTCTTGCGGCTCGATGTGGACGTCGGAAGCTTTGAGTTCATAGGCGCCGGCCATCATAATATTTAGAACCTGTGTGACGGGAAGTTCGCGGATTCTTTGTTTGAGAGTAAGAAGATCTTGAATGGCCGAACGGAAATCCTGCATTTCTTCGGCTTTTATGGTAAGGCTCAGCTGATCAAGAACATCCAAAAAGACGATTTTTTTGTATCGTTCCAAAACTTTTTCGAAATTGAAGCGGGAAACGACAAAAATTTTTATCTGCCAGTTGTTTTCCTTGGCTATTTGGCTTAAAAATTCCAACGTTGCCGGAAGAGAGGGGTCTGGCGATATGATAGTTGCGGTTTTTCCGGTTTTTTGGATTATGGCTACGCCATACTTTCTCGCATCATCTTCTTTTAGAATTTTCAAACTTTCATTTGAAACCGGAACGATGTTAGTGTCGATGTAGGGAAGTCCGAGGCTGGCGGCGAACACTGCTGCTTGTTCTTCTTCGGATTGATGACGCATTTTTGAGATTACTTTTTCTGTCGCAATTTTCTTTTCATCCTCTTTTTTTGCCGTCGCTTTCTTGGTTACTTTTATCATATGTTTATTTTTGTAAAGTCTTATGTTTAGCTGAATTCTACCACGAAATCGGGTAAAAATAAAAAGCGTTCTTGACAAATTTATTTAAAAGTACTATTATTAAATGTCGATAATTGAATTTGAATGTAGTTTTTAAAAATAATAAATTTGGAGGGCTATAATGGAAATTGTTGGTTACAAGGGACTTATTCGAGCTGTGGTCAGTTTTAATCCTGAAGAAGAAATTCTCTCGATAAGAGAAAAGGATATTCAGGCGATTGATAATTTGATATTTTCAAAACTAACAACAGAGCAGCTTAAGGTTATACGTTTTGGATTCGGTCTTGATGCGGGCGCATTAACTTTCAGAAAAATTTTTCGGGTGACTGGTATCAGAAATGCCGAAAAAATTCAAGGAGAAGCTCTGGAAATTTTACGGCAGCCGGAAAATATCTGCGTTTTTAATAAGCTCTTCCGGTCTAAATTAGAAGAGACATTGGAGCGTCAAAAAAAAGTGATAGCAGAAGTCAACTCCTTATATCGAAAAACTCTAATAGAGCTTCGTAGGAAGAAAATGCTTGAGGAACTGAATTTTAAGATCGTAGATCCTAAAAAAAGACAGTTGTTTGTTTATAATGTCGAAGATGTTCCCGTTAAAGATATCGATATTTTTGATGAAGCAATTTTACAATGTCTGAGAAATAAAAAAATCCTGAAAATCAGTGATTTAGTTTCTAAAAAAGAGAAAGAAATCCTTTCTCTTCCAAAGCTTGGAAAAAGACGTTTTTCGAAAGTAAGCAATTTTATTAAAAGTATCGGCCTGGAATTTGCCAAGGCTTGATAGGGAGTTGCTTCATCGAAAAGCAAGAGACGACCCGCATCGCAATGATGGGTCGTCTTTTAAATTGCAAAAAACGGGGCTAACCTGTTTTTTAAGTTTGAATAATTTCTAGTTAAGAGTTTTTAATCTATCAATGATTGCTTGGCTGATTTCAGTAAGATTATCGCTTTGGAATTTTACTTCCAAGATATCCCGTTTCAATTCGCCGTTCAGGGCGGATTTTATTTTCAGAATTTCAGAATTATTGGAAGAGTGGATTATTGCCAAAGATGTATTTGGAGTATCATTGAAAATAATCATAAAAGTTTTTCCTTCACTGTAATTTTCCTGGAGCTTTTCCAAAATCACCGGAATATCGCTTTGAGACGCCCGGCTATGGACGAAATCTTCGATATTGAGATGTGCCCAAGCAGTTTTAGTTTCTTCGTCCCACATCAGTTTCGCCATGACGCGTCCCAAAAGCTTCAAGATATGGAGCGGCTGAGTCTTATATAACCAGCGGACGATTTCTTGTTGGTCAGCGCCCTTATCCATAAGATCTGCAGCAGCCAGGAGCGAGCGCGGCTTGGTATTTTTCTTCTGGAAACTGTCGGTAGCGCCGATGATTCCAGTTAAAAGACAGGTGGCAATATTCTTATCGATTGCTTCGGCATCAATTTTTTCCATTGACTCTTTGATTATTTCCGAACAGGAGCAGGCGGTGACATCAATCAAATTAGTCTGGCCGAAATTATCATTATCGCTCCTGTAGTCTATATTAACAACCGGCACTTCAAAGAACAGATCAGTATTTTTCAAATAAATATCTCCGAGTTTTTCCAGATCCGGACTGTCAATGACGACAATTAATTCATATTTGAATTTTGCCAAAATAAAAGAGAAATCACGTGGATTTATGGTGCCTCTTTCCGGAGTGAGATAAATATTAAGCGTATCTTCCAAGCGCTCTTCTCGGATACTGCTTATTTTATTTCTGGAAGTATTGAATGATAAAACGAAATCGCGGGCACCGGAAATCTCATCCATTAGTCGCTGTGGTTTTGGGAGGAATTCGAATTTTTGGGATAAGTGGTTTCCAAAAGCAATAGTCGGATTCAAGCCTCTTTTTTCCAGAAAAAAATAAAGACCCCAAGCGCTACCGACGGCATCGCAACTGGGATTTTCCGAAATTAAAATCAGAACTTCGTGTGAGTTTTCTAGAAAATTCTTGAATTGTTCTTGAGGAGTCAGTGTCATAGAGTATGTTTAAAGTTAGTAGTATAAGGTAGCAAGGTTTATTTTTTGTGTCAAATTCAAGGTTTATGGTATAAAATGGATTATTTAGATACTAAAAAAGCGCGCCGACTTGAAGTCGGCGCGCCAAGAAAAACAATTCTATTGATATTCTCGAGCAACTTTATTTTTATTGTCTTCTAGTATTTTTTTCTCGATATATTCTTTAGCTGCTTCTTCGGTTAAAAATTCCATTATTTTATTATAGCTCTTCAAAAAAAGAGCAGTCTTATCTTCTTTTCCTTCTGGCAACTCGTCTGGACTGATTGCGGCAATTTCTTTTCTTTTTAATTGGCGCAAATCTTCCAAAGTCAATGGTTTGTTTTTTTCAGTTTCAATTTTTGGCGAAAGATTTTCAAACATATTTTTAATATTATTTTAAATTATAATTGTCCTAAAAGGAATTCAAGTTTCAGTCTTTCTTCTTCATAAATCTTAGAAAGCATTATTTGAGCTTTGTTCCGGTTGAGCTTATAGATAGCAAGCGCTTCCTTTTTCTTTTTCAAGATTGAATTCAGCCAAGGAAGTTCTTCCGGATAGCGTGAAAGGATTTCGAGAGCGGAAGTAATATATTCTTCCGTTGCCAGATCAGAAAAGGAAAGCCATTCTTTTTTATCTTCTTCCGGCAAGTTGCTTTCTTCTATGATTGCTTTAAATTTTTCTTTATTATCCATAGATTTTTTCTTTAAACTTATAATGCGATCATTAATCATATTTTATCATATTTTAACCAGAAAAAAAGCCCTTGAAATGACAATATTTTTTCCTTCCCTTTTCTTTTGTTAATGTTCGGGTTAAAATATCTGTGATATGGAAAAAGAATTTATTACAAATAGCGCCGAAGATACAAAAAATTTCGGAAAATTTCTGGCTAAAAGCCTCAAGAAAGGTCGAGTTTTTTGTCTTTCTGGAGAATTGGGAAGCGGAAAAACCACTTTTGCCCAAGGTTTTTTGGAAGGAATGGGTGTTTCCGGACCATATACCAGTCCGACTTTCCTTATAATGAAGCACTATCAAAGGGAATCGGGAGATCATAATATAAAAAATATATTTCACCTCGATGCATACCGAGTAGAAAAAGATGATATTTTAGATCTAGGCTGGGATGAAATAATTTCCGATCCGTCGTCTGTTGTGATTGTTGAATGGGCGGAACGGATACATAATATAATTCCGGAAAATGCGATGTGGATAAATTTCAGTTGGATTGATAAAGATAAAAGAAAGATAACACAAGGATAGAATTTTTAACGCCGGTTTTATAATTTTTTAATTAATGATTATGGAGGATATAATTGTCCGGGTGAAAAATTTTGTTGAACAGCAGTGTAAGAAACCTGAAAGCAGCTATGGCTATGAACCTTTTATTTTTCATTTTATTCCCGTTGTTGAATATGCGGAAAAATTAGCGGAGGAACTTGATGGAAATAGGGAGATAATTTTAATCGCCGCATGGCTTCATGATATCGGTTCTATAATCCATGGTCGGAAGGATCATCATTTGACCGGAGCGAAAATTGCCGGAGAAAAACTTCTTGAATTTGGTTATCCGAAAGACAGGATAGAAAAAGTTAAAAAATGCATCCTAAATCATCGCGGTTCCATGAATAACATCCAAGAAAGCATTGAAGAAAAAATAATCTCCGATGCCGATGCGATGAGTCATTTTGAAAATATTTCCGGGTTGTTTAAAGCGTCTTTTATTTATGAAAATCTAACTCAGAAAGAAGCGCAAGATTCCGTTCGAGAAAAATTAGAGAACAAATGGAAGCGATTGAATTTTGAAAAATCAAAAGATATAATCCGGCCGAAATATGAAGCGGCGATGTTGTTGTTAAAATAATAAATAATATAAAATATGAAAAAAACGTTCAAATTATGCCTAATAACAGGCGCAATGTTAGTTCTGGGTGCTTGCTCACAAAGTGAGACAGCCAAAAAAGATTCAATTGCCAATCCGATAATTGATCCGATTGGGCATACGGTAGACACTATCAATCTTGGAAATGATATGAAAAAAAATATCCAGGATTCAGTCAATAAAGAAAATGATAAATTAAATAACGCACTTAATGAAAATGATATGAATGCAACCAATAATAAGGCAGGCGATAAAACCGAACTCGTGAAAAAATATCCTTACGCTCTTATTAAGACTAATCTTGGAGACATTAAAGTGAAATTCGACAGTGCTAATGCGCCGATGACGGTTGAAAATTTTCTGAAACTGGCAGATTCAAAATTCTATGACGGAACTAAATTCCATCGCGTCATTAAAGGTTTTATGATTCAAGGTGGCGACCCGCTTTCTAAAGATGATTCTAAGATGAATATGTGGGGAACCGGCGGTCCTGGATATAAATTTGCGGATGAACTTAAGGGAACGGAAAAATATACCCAAGGAACATTAGCGATGGCAAATTCCGGAAAAGATACTAATGGAAGCCAGTTTTTTATAGTAACCGCTAATCCGGGCGTAGGACTTCCGCCAAGCTATACTGTTTTCGGCTCGGTAGTTTCCGGTCTCGATGTCGCTCTAAAGATCGAGAACGCAAAAACTGGCGCTAATGATCGGCCGGTGGAAAATGTTGTCATTAAAAGCGTGAGTGTTTTGGAAAAGTAGTATTAAACTTTTTCAGATAAAAAACAGTCAGGCGAAAAATCCTGGCTGTTTTTTTATATTTTTTGCGATATAATATGGACAGAATATGAAAGAATAAATTTGAAAAATAAAATTATGAAAAAAAATAATTCGTGGAGAAACTATTTTACCCTTTCTTCCGTCAATCCGGTCATAAGAATCCTTACTATTTCCGACTTTATTGTTTTTTCCGGCTTCGGCCTTTCTTTACAAAAAAAGCTTTTGTGCTAGATTGATATGAATCCTGCTTACTTTCAAATCAGGTCAAAAAGACGTGTTTTGGGCGGTAAGACGGGATCGTCTCGACTTATCCTGCTGGGCGACCGGCGGAATGGTCTTCGCAGGCCATCATTTCAAGAACCTTAAAAATTGGAGGCAGTATGGAAAGAGATGATTTATTGAAAAAAGCAGGGGCATGGGATGAAAATTTACCTCATAACGGAGTGGAACTGATAATCCATCCTATGGATTATACGTTTTTTTCTCCGGGAATATTTTCCAGGGATAAGAGTGGCGAGCAGATGATGAAACATTTTAAGGAAGTCATCAATTATATTACGACAAGCTATGCGGCTAAGTGGGCAGAAAAGGAGATGACTGAAAAAGGAAAAAATCTGAAAAAACAGTTTCTTGACTTTGCTCTATTCAAGGAACAACTCGATCTGAAAAAAATTTATTCGGAAATTTCCGATGGAGAAAATCCAGCCTCGATTTATTTACCGATAAGTAATGTTCTTTTTGAAATTAAAAGATTTGGAGACTCATTGGGGATAAATCTTAAATCTGGAAAGAATCAAGCAAATGAAATTCATATAAATGGCACAGAGCTTCTTATGGGACTATGTCAGGAAAATTTTATACTTCAGGAATTTTTTCATTCAATCGAGATCATTATTCCTCTGAATAAAAAACCTGAAGCTGATGGTGCTGTAAGTATTGACTTTGAAAATGAATGGATAAAAATAGGAAAACCTTTTCCTGGTTTTTCATTAATTCAGTCCATCGATTTTCCCCAACAATTAATCGATGCTTATGTGTCAGAAAATATTGAAATTCCTGTAGGATATTATAAAACAGAAAAAACACAACTTATAATAATGGCAAGATTGGTTCATATGAATGCTGATTCTGATGGGACTGTTTCACAAAGAAATTGGGATTATGCCGTTTCAGAGAAGCAATGGAGGAAGGGTAATGTTGAACAAAGCAAGGATTCTTCAGGGACTTATATTTTTTCCAAAGGGAATGATTTTTGCTTATCAATCAGTATTGAATCTGGATTGCCAGAATGTAGTTTTTTAAAAAAAATAAATCTTGCATCAATGGTTAGCTATAATCAGTTGATTCTCAAGACAGTCTCATCTTCTCTGTATCTCCAGCTTTGCGCTCATCAATTGGCCGAATCAGGTCAAAGAGCGTAAAAAAACAGGAAATAAATTTTCCAACAAGCCGCCGTGGCAAACCCTCGGCGGCTTTTTTAAATTGGTTTTTTGCTGGTATTGTTTTATACTATAAATATGCCTAATAAACCTAAAAAGTTAATATTAATCGACGGCAATGCCATTATCCATCGCTCTTATCACGCTTTGCCGCCGCTCACGACCAAAAAAGGAGAATTGGTGAATGCGGTTTATGGCTTTTCTTCGACGATTCTTTCCGTCATTGAAAAATTCAAACCGGATTATATGGTGGCCAGTTTTGATTTGGCGGCGCCAACTTTCCGTCACAAAGAGTTTGCCGAGTATAAAGCAACCAGAGTGAAAGCCGATCAAGAACTCTATGACCAGATTCCGCGCGTGAAAGAAGTGACTCTGGCAATGGGGATTCCTATTGTGGAAAAAGAAGGATTCGAAGCGGATGATATTATTGGAACATTGGCAAAAATTTCCAAGGAGAATAAAGATAAAAATATTGAAACGATTATTGTTACCGGAGATATGGATACTTTGCAATTGGTGGACAAGAAAACGAAAGTTTATACGATGCGCAGAGGTCTCACGGATTCGGTGATGTATGATGAAGAAAAAATTGACGAACGATATAGTCTCAAACCTTTGCAACTTATTGATTATAAGGGACTCCGCGGCGATCCGTCGGACAATATTCCAGGGGTCAAAGGCGTGGGAGAAAAAACAGCCATCGAACTTCTTAAGGAATATGAAAGTCTGGAAAATGTTTATAAAAATATTGAAAAAATAAAAGGAGCGCTCAAAGAAAAATTGGAGCGGGACAAAGTGCAAGCGATCCAGAGCAAGAGACTGGCGACGATTGTGCGTGATGTTCCGGTTGAATTGGATTTTGAAGCGGCTAGAATTGATGATTTTGACAGGCAATCAGTAATTAATATTTTTAGGGAACTTAATTTTTTCAGCCTCATAAAAAGATTACCAAATGATAATTCCGAAAAAGATTTTACTCCAGCCATCTCCTCGGAAATGAGAGGAGGAATTAGCGAAGGCGTGAGGGATTTTAAATTTGAAATAATTACCGAAGAAAAACTGGATGAATTTATTGATACTTTGAAAAGTGCGGAAGAAATTTCGATTTCATTACGGACCCAAGGCGGAGGAAGATATTTTAATTCGGAAATAAAAGGCATTGCGATAAGCTACAAAACCGGGCGGGTTGGCTACATCGACTTCGGCGAAATTAAAAGTTCAAAATTTAAAATTAAAAGTATTCTTGAGGATTCAAATATAAAAAAGATCGGATATGATCTGAAATTTGATTTCCAGATGCTGAAAAATATCGGTATAGATCTTAAGAATATTTTTTGGGACGTGATGCTTTCGGCTTATGTTTTGAATCCCGGAGGAAAAGTGGAGCTTTCCAATATCGTTTTGGAAAATCTTGGCGAGGAATTGGTCGTGGGCGAAAAAGGCGGCCAACTCGGGTTGGAGATTGAATCCTTGGAAGAGATTTCGGAAAAAGCTTGCCGTCGGGCAGATTATATTTTCAAATTGAAAAACATTCACGCAGAAAAAATTCAGGAGATAAGCTCCTCACAAAACCAAGAGAATAATCTGGAAAACGTTTTTCATAAGGTCGAGATGCCGCTTGTTCCGATACTTTCCGAAATTGAAATGAATGGTGTCCGACTTAATGCGGTTATTTTTGAGGGAATTTCGGAAAAAATCGTAAAACGGATAGAGAATCTGGAAAAATCAATCTATGCACTGGCTGGCGAAACTTTCAATATTAATTCTCCCAAGCAATTGGCTGAAGTTTTATTCTCAAAAATGAAATTGCCGACAATCGATATTAAAAAAGGAAAAACCGGATATTCTACTGCTTCAACGGAACTGCAAAAACTTGAAGGCGAGAGCGAAATTATCGGAAAAATTGAAGAGTATCGTGAGATTTTCAAATTGAAAACCACCTATCTCGACACTTTGCCTAATATGGTTGATGAAAATTCGCGCATTCATTCCATTTTCAATCAAGCGGTGACGGCAACCGGGCGGCTTTCATCGTCGGAACCGAATTTGCAAAACATTCCGATACGGACCGATATCGGCCAGCTTCTTCGAACCGCTTTTGAAGCAGAGGAAGGATATCGGCTTGTTAGCGCCGACTATTCCCAGATTGATTTGCGGGTAGTAGCGCATGTTTCAAATGACAAAAACTTAATTGAAACTTTCATGCGAGGCGAGGATATTCATCGGGCGACAGCATCTCTTATAAACAAAATCCCGATGTCACAAGTGACGGAAAAGATGCGGAGCCGCGTAAAGGCCCTTAATTTCGGTGTGATATATGGAATGAGCGTTTTCGGATTTTCGGTGGCAGCCGGAATTTCCCGCGAAGATGCAAAGAAATTCATCGATGCTTATTTTGAAAAATTTACCGGCGTGGCGCAGTATATGCGTTCCACCAAATTGCAAGCGAAAGAAAAAGGATATGTTGAAACGGAAATCGGCCGGCGCCGTTATGTGCCTGAAATAAATTCGCCGAATTTCCAGGTGCAAAATGCCGGAGAGCGGATGGCGATCAATATGCCGATCCAAGGGCTAACTGCCGATATCATGAAACTGGCGATGATCGAGGCGGAAAAATTAGTTAAAACTTATGGCGGAAAAGTCCGAACGATTCTCCAGGTGCATGACGAGCTTATTTTTGAAGTGGAAGAAAATATTGAAAAAGATTTTTGCGAAAAACTAAAAACTGTCATGGAAAATGTCTATAAGCTAAAAGTGCCATTGGTGGTTAATGTCGGAGCAGGGGATAATTGGGGAGAGATTTGATTTATAAAGTTTACTTATATCAAAAAACAGGCCATAAGCCTGTTTTTTCTAGATTAGTTTTCTAATTAAACGTTTTTTGATTGCTTATTCAGGCTCATATAAAAAAGGCTGGAAAAGGCGGCGATGGCGAAGGTTATGGCAAATGCGTATCTTAAGTCTATTAAAAATACCAGCATAAGTATCGGAAACAAAAAACTTCTCACCAGATTGAAGATGATTTCTCTTTCAACTATGAATTTGAAATAATTTTTTTTGGCGGCGATGTCATAGAAATGGGTTGACCAAGGAATATCCACCACTTTATGGGCCAGATTTTTATAGGTATCGATGAAAAGGACCGACATTGTTCCGCTTACGAAAATTCTTCCGACCCAGCCGAAAAAATATAAAAATGTTCCGATGCGGATAAGCTTTCTTTTATCATTCGCATCAGTGGCTTTTCCGACGAAATAGAAAATTAAAAATGTAAGAAGGGTTGTGATGGAAGTCAGCGCCCCGATTGATTCTATGGAGATGGTGATGACGAAGAGAAATATTGGCCAGATTATCATTCCGATCCAAGACTCAATGGCATACCCGGAAAAGCTCGATAAAAACGGACGATTCTCTTTTCTGAATATATCAGAAATTATCTTTTTCTGATTGAAATTAACTTTTTCATAAGTATCTTTGGTCATAAAGAGCGGAATCATGGCAAAGAACAAAAAGAATGATCCGATATAGAACAGGGGAGAAAAACCGAAATAGTTGATTATTACTCCTCCGAAAAAAGGAGAAAGTATTCCGGCAATAGTGGCGCTGGCTTGAGCCATGGAAAATTCCCTTCCCCTGCTTTTTTTATCGGCATGTTGGATAAAATTAAGATGGAAGCTATAATTAAAAAGTATCATTTTCATAGCCCGAAGTATTGGAAGCAAAAAAAATAAAACTGGAATTTCGCGGATAAAACTCAGTCCTATGAAAAATAAAATAAGGAGCGGGGCGGTCATAAGCATCGTGTGTTTCACTCCTAATTTTGAAACAACCTTGGCGCCAGGATATGAAAATGCTACAAAACTGAGCGAATTGATAAAGAAGAAAAGCAGTATTTCTTGGATAGAGTAATCTATTTTATACAGGTATATTGGAACGAATACTGAAATGAGTCCCAAAGCGAAATTAAAAATTCCATAGGAAAGATAAAGCTCATTCATTTCTTTATTCTTGAGGAAATGGTGGAAATGATGACTGCTATGATGAAGAGACATTTTTTTAGCGGATAAATCTTTTAATATTTTTTTAGTATAACACAATAAAAAATAATCCTTAAAAAATATGCCAGAATTACCAGAAGTAGAGACGGTTGTTAGCGATTTGAATAAAAAGATAAAAGGCGACACGATCGTCAGTTTTTGGAGCGAGTGGGGAAAAGCGATCAAGAATAAAGATTTGGAAAAATTCAAAAAGGAAATAAAAAACCGGAAAATAATCGGAGCGCGCCGCATCGGAAAAAATATCTTTATCGATTTATCAGGCAACAAGACTTTGTATATTCACCTTAAGATGACAGGACACCTTTTGATAAAATCAAATATTAAAAATAAAAAATCAAAGAAGGAGAAAGATTTTTTTGATGATCGAGTCAATCAATATATCCGGCATAGATGGTTTTTGAAATCTGGGAAAGTTATGGAATTTTCCGATCTCCGAAAATTTGGGAAGATTGTTCTTGATTCTACGGAAAAGATAAATAATCTCAAAGAAATAAAAGCGTTGGGAATCGATGCGGTGAGTAAGGATTTTACGCTAAAAAAATTTCAAGAAATACTTTCTAAAAAACCTAGTGCAAAAATAGGCGCGCTTCTTATGGATCAAAATATAATTGCCGGTATCGGTAATATTTATAGAAGCGAGATCCTTTTTGAATCGGCGATTTTGCCGGAGCGCAAAATCGCCGGCCTAAAAGTCGAGGAAATAAAATTAATTTATAAAAATATCAAAAAAATTCTGGAAAAAGCTATCAAGTTTCGCGGAACGTCGGATTCGGATTATCGCGACACTTCCGGCGCGCCGGGCGGTTTCCAAAAAGTTTTAAAAGTCTATAATCGGGAAAAGCAAAAATGTAAAAGATGTGAAGGGATAATTATCCGGAAAACTCTGGGACAAAGAAGTGTATTTATTTGTCGTAAATGTCAGAAATAAAAAATAGCCTTTTACAATAGAACTTTTATTCAAATTAGAAAATATGCTACAATTATTTTGTGTTTTAATGGTAATGTCAGTTATAAATTTTTAATAAAAATTAAATATCCATATCCTATGGGAAAAAAAATAAAATTTATTATCATAGTCATTGTGATAATCGTTATCGCTGTTGCAGTGTATATGTTAAAAAAAGATAATAAATCAGCAGTTAAACAAATTGATCTTAATAACAATCCTCAAGAAACTTCAAGTCCGGCCAACACTGGTCCGGTGAGTCCGATTTCGGGATTGTCTTGCGAAAACTATAATAAACGTCCAGTTGCAGTGATGCAGCCATCTGATTTGCCAGCACGTCCGGCAGCCGGTTTTTCTGAAGCAGATATAGTTTTTGAAATGCCGCAATTCACAGCCGGAAACACCAGACTTATGGGAGTATATATTTGCAATCTTCCGAAGGAGATTGGATCTATAAGAAGCGCACGTCATGATTTTATTGCTTTAGCAAAAGGATTAGATGCGTATTTTATCCATTGGGGAGGATCTGCTTTTGCTCTGGAACTTCTTAAGCAAAATATTATCGATCACGTTGATTGTCTAAATACAAATTATTGTGCGAGATGGGATTGGAAAAATGATCCAAAAATGCGAATGGAAGATTCTGGACATATTACCTCGGAAAATATTTTAAAATCAATGACTGATAAAGGGATAAAAAGCGAGGGAAATCTTTCTGGTTATCCTCATCAGGAAGAAGCGAAAATGGAAGATCGGCCAAATGGCGGACGTTTGCGAGTAGCTTTTGCTGAACCGTGTGATATTGAATATGAATACGACAAAAATTCAAATTCTTATATGAGAATTTGGAATGGAGTGCAAGATACGGATAGGAATAATAATCAGAAAATTGCTCCGAAAAATATTGTTGTTATGTTTGCAAAATCAGAACAAATAAGACTTGATATTGACTATGCGGGAAGAGGCGTTCAAAGTCCATGGAATCTTATTCCCAAAGAAGAACAAGCGGGAATAAATGATATTCCGGGGGCGCCGGGAATCGGACGATACAATAATGTGGAAATTGGTGATCCATGGTATGATCAGACTGATAATGGTCCGGCTAAATTCTATATAAATGGAAAAGAAATCAATGGTACTTGGAAGAAAAACAAAGCCAAGTTGGAAAGTAAGTTATATTTCTATGATGAATCAGGACAGGAAGTGAAGTTTGTTCCCGGACAAATATGGGTGGAAGTGCTTGAGCCCGGACAAAATCTCAGATGGACGCCAGTTGCCTAATATTTTTGCAATAGTTTTATTTTTTAGCAAACTATCATGATTTTTTTCCTTTATGGTGAAGACTCATTTCGTTCATATGAGAGAGTCTTGGAAATAAAAAAGAAATTTCTAGAGAGCGACAAGTCCGGTTCCGGCTTGTCCTCTTTTAATGCGGGGGAAGAAAATTATCTTTTCGATAAAATTAAAAATACTTTTGGAATTTCCAGCCTTTTTTCTTCCAAAAGATTAGTTATTGTGAAAAGGCTGATTTCTTCGGGTTCCAGTTTGGATCAAGAAAAGATTCTGGAATTTTTAAAATCAAACCAAGAGTCTATTTTGAAAGACAATGATTGGGTGGGAATATTTTGGGAGGATAATCTACCGAAGAAGAATGGTTCATTATTTAAATTTTTAGAAAAAAATTCCAAAAAACAGAATTTCGAAAATATGACCGGACAGAAAATCGGTCAATGGGTTTTGGAAAGGCTAAAGGAATTAAATCCCGAAGCGAAAATATCAAAGAGTGCTTTGGAAAAACTCATCGCTTATTCCGGAGGAGAAGCAGTTGTTTTGGAGCAGGAAATCCAGAAGCTTTTCAATCATTCTTTTCCCGGGATGATAAGTGAAGCGGATGTGGAAAATTTAGTGAAAGCCAAGATTGAAAGCAATATTTTTGAAACAGTTGATGCGCTCGGATCGGGAAACAAGAAAAAAGCCTTGGAACTTTTGCATAAGCACCTGGAAAAAGGCGATGATCCATTCTATCTTTTTTCGATGTTTGCATATCAATTTCGAAATATTTTGAAGGTTTCTGATTTGAGAGAAAATGGGGTTCCTAATGAATATGAAATTTCCAGGATTGCCAAACTCCATCCGTTCGTGGTGAAAAAAAGTTTGGCGCAAGGACGCAATTTCGGAATGCCAAAACTCAAAAATATTTATGAAAAACTTGGCATTATGGATATGGAAATAAAAACCGGAAAACTGGATATCCGACTGGCTTTGGATAAGTTTGTGGCAGAGTTGTAATACTTTAAAATTTTTTCAAAAAAAAACCACCTTCTTTAAAAATCGGGCGGTTTTTTATAGCAAGATTATTTTTTCGTTGCGGCGGTTTTGACAGCTTTATTTAGACGCGATTTCATCCGAGCGACAGTATTTTTGTGGATTATTTTTTTCTGTGCGGCCTTATCCAAAGCTTTAATTGATCTTTTCAAATTTTCCTGAGCCTTGTCGATTTCGTTTTTTACAATAGCTTCTTTGGTGGCTTTGATGGCGCTTCGGAATTGTCCTTTAAGTTTGCGATTTTTTTCTGTTTTGCGCTTGGTGACGCGCATATATTTTCGTGCGGATTCTTTGATTGGCATATTTTATTCGCTTAAGTTAAAAATGCAAAATTAAAAATGCAAAATTAACTCAAAATTCAATTCTTATAAATGTAAAAAGTAATGGTTTTTTACTTCATTATTTTTAGCATTTATTTTGAGAATTGGCAAGAGTTGAATAAATCTAGGTTTATTTAGGAAAAATACAAAAATCAAAATATTTGCTATAATGGCTTTGTAAGATTAGAATATTTCTAAAATAAAATAAGCGATTATGATTGCACAGCTTAAAGGAAAAATTGAATATTTAAAAAACAATTATGCGGTGGTGGATGTTGGTGGTGTCGGTTATAAAGTTTTTTTATCTGCTTATACTTTTGGCAAAGTTGCCGGAACAGGCGAAGTCAGTTTTTTTATTCATACTTATGTTCGTGAAGACACTTTGGCGCTTTATGGATTTCTAACAATGGAAGAGTTGGAGATGTTTGAACTTCTGATTTCAATTTCCGGAATTGGTCCAAAGGCTGGGATGGGAATTCTTTCCATTGCAACTCCCAAAACAATAAAGACGGCAATTTTGAACGAAGATTCATCTATTCTTACGAAAGTTTCCGGCATTGGGAAAAAGACTGCCGAGCGTGTTATTTTGGAGCTTCAAAATAAAGTAGCGGATATTTCAACAGGCGAAAAAGAAGAAGCGACGGTTGATGTAGATGCGATCGAAGCTCTAATAATGATGGGATATTCCAATACTGAAGCGCGCGATGCTTTGAAAGCAATTCCGATTGATATTAAAGATATCGGTCAAAGAGTGAAAATGGCGCTTAAAAATATTGGAAAAAAATAATTAGTCTATATAAGAATAGGATAGTTTTTCTGTATGCTAATAAAATTATTAAAATATGGAGATAAACTGCAAAAAGTGCAAAAATAATTGTTGTGGAGATATTGAAGATCTTGCCCCTATTTTGATTCCGTTTGAGGAAAAAAGATTTGAGAAGTATGCCAAAGAGGTCGAGGCGCCATATCGGAATGTTTTTCTTCTAAAAAGAAAGAAGAATGGAAAATGCGTATTTTTTGATGAAAAGAACAGGAACTGTTCGATTTATGAAGAGAGACCAATTGAATGCAGGATTTATCCATATTTGATTGATTTCAAAAAATTTAAATTTAATATAAAATTAGATGGCAGATTTTGTGGGCAATCCAATTTGGCAAAGAGCGAAGAAAAAAAGATTATAGATCAGTTGAAAAAAATAAAATTTCCAAAAAATTGGATAAAAGCTAGTCAATCAAAAATTATTCAGGAGAAGATCAATGCAATTAATCATGTCACTAGTAAATGAGTTAAAGATATGCCTAAAGAGCTTACACATTTATCTTTTGCGGAAGAGGTGAAAAAAAATTTGCCGGAAAATATCCGAAAAGATATTGAAAGTAATCTGGATTTTTTTCGGCTAGGTGCTATTGCTCCAGACGCCTCTTTTTATTCGAAAGATCGGAAAATAAACAACATATCTGATTATATTCACGGTGAAAATGGCAATCTGACTAATGAGATTATTTTTGATTTGTTAGATCCTTTGAAAAATACTTATTCTTCCGAAAGATTTTCTTTCGTCTGTGGACTCATAACTCATTTCTGTTTGGATATGGTTTTTCATCCGGTCGTTTATTATTTTTCCGGAAATTATTTTGATTCAGATGAAAAGAAAAGAGAAGAAGTCAGGTATTTGCACAGGCATCTGGAAACCGCTTTGGCAAAAAGAGAATTGGAAAAACAAAATCTGAACAGCTTGGAAAAAGTTAAAATTGAAAATATCGGATACGATGCATATTTAGCGGAAAAATTTGGCGTTTCAAAAAAAGCTATCGAAGATTCTTTTGAGAGACAATTTCGGGCGAATAGAAAATTTCGAAGCGTTATATTTTATAATTTATTTTTTATATTAAATAAATTTGGTTTGGTTAAAAAAAATCTGCTTGGACTTTTTTTTCCAAATATTAAAAAAGATCAACGTGTCATTCTAGAAACTTTTAATTATTGTAATCCGCTTTCCGGGGAATCTTTTTCAGGAAGCATTAGAGGTTTGTTTTTGGAAGCCAGATTATTATCAGCGGAAAGAATTAAAGCGGCAACAGATTTTTCTCATCAAAAGATAGATTTGGAAAATTGTCGAAAAATAATTTTAGGAGAAAATCTGAGTGTTAAAATAGAAAAAGCAGAAACAAAAAAATCAAAATTTTTCGCGCCTCTGTAAAATAAAAGTTTGACTCAAGATCGTTTTTTTTGCTATTATTTTGGCGGAAGTAATTAATATATCTTTGTTTTATGATTGGAAAAAAACATATAATCTTGGTCCTTTCAATTGAATTTGTTGTCATTTTATTGGCAATAACCATCGCATTTTTTCAAAATTGTGACATTGATAAATATTTTGAAGAAAATACTTTTGTTTCTTGGTTTTCATTTATAAATCTGATTTTTATTTCGCAAATAGCGGGAATCATTTTTTATAATATGTTCACAGTTTCTGAAAATGGGGAAAGTCATGAAAGAAGTTTTAAAAAAAGATTAGCTGTTTCTTTCATTTGGATAGGAGTGGCAGCGGGATTTCTTTTTTTGGCTCTTGATGAAGTGATGATGCTTCATGAAAGAATGGATAGGGCAATTCATTTATTTTTTGGAATAACAAGAACAGAACTGACTGGTCGACTTAATGATTTGTTTGTTCTTCTCTATGCGATTATCGGATTGTTAGCAATATATTTTTCCAGAAAAAGTTTGATGTTTTTCAAAAAATCAAGATATCTCTTGGCCTCAGCTATCCTTTGTTTTTTAATTATGATGATTTTTGATTATTTGGGAAAGGATAATAATAATTACAATCAAAGAAGTGAAATGACGGTTTATGAAGAATCTTTTAAATTAATAGGCGGAGGATTTTTTATTCTTTCAGCTTTAAATTGTCTGAAAATTTCAGAAAAAATAAGAATAAAAGGAATTAAAAATTTTGAAGAAAAGAGAATCTCTTTATAATGGTTTAAATTTTTTCTTGGAATATATTTTTTATATCTAAAGCCATGTCTTAATGGCAAGTTTTTTATGTCTTCGGCATACGAATTTTTTTATGATAGAATAGTTTTATGGAAAAAGATTTTTTGCAAAGCGAAGAGTGGCGGAAGTTTCAGGAAAGCGTGGGGAAAAGGACTTTTGTCATTCCCTCTCCCTTGATCCTTCTCCCGATTACGGGCGAGGGAGAATTAGATTTTTCTGCTTCAATTATCGAGCATAAATTGCCGATTGTCGGGAATTATTTTTATATTCCTCGTGGACCAATAATCAGTGAACAAGAATCAGTGAACAATGAACAAGGAATAAAAAAATTAGATTCCAACTCAGAGGCTGGAATGACAAAATTATTGGATTTGGCGAGGGAAAATAATGCAAGTTGGGTCAGATTTGATGCGGAAAATGAGGAAATGCTTGAAATTATCAAAAATACGCTAAGGAACAATGATAATTATTCCCTACAAAAATGTAAAATCGAAAAATCTCCACATGATATGCAGCCAAAAGAGGTTTTTATAATAGATATAACTAAACCAGAAGAAGAAATTTTAGCTGAAATGAAGCAAAAAACTCGCTATAATATCAAACTGGCTGAGAAGAAAGAGATAAAAATTATAAAAATATCAAATAATTTTCATCCTGAATTAATTTCAGGATCTATTGATATGCCAAAATTAGTTCGGCATGACAATGAATTTTATCTCAATGAATTCTTGCGACTGACGAAAATTATGGCGAAAAGACAGGGAATTACGCCTCATTCAGACGAATATTATCGGAAAATGTTTGAAATTATTCCTTCTGATATGCTAAAACTGTATGTCGCAGCATATGATGGCAAAGTTGTGGCAGCTAATATGATGGTTTTTTATAAAAAAACAGCGATCTATCTTCATGGCGCATCGGATGATAAATATAAAAATCTAATGGCACCGTATCTTTTGCAATGGCAGGCAATTAAAGATGCGAAAGTGTTAGGATGCGAAAAATATGATTTTGGCGGTATAAAAACCGAACCTCGCCCCAACCCTCTCCTTATTAAGGAGAGGGGGAAAATGCAACCTTCTCCTTCACAAGGAGAAGGTGCCCGAAGGGCGGATGAGGTGAATTCTTGGGCGGGGATTACGAGATTCAAAACCAGTTTTTCACCAAAAATAAAACCAACAGAATTTTTTGGATCGTATGATATTATAATCGACAGAAAAAAATATTTACTTTATCGATTAATTCAAAAGATGAAAAGTTTTATAAAATAAAATTTTTTTGAAAATCAAGACTAAAATAAAACTTAAAACATTGACAGAAGGGGAAAAATGATATATAATAGACGTATAAGTTGTGAGACTTCTTGATAGAAAAAATAAGCTTAGGGCTTAAAACAAGGGGGATTACAGAAAACGGGTGAAGCCGTTTTTTATTTTCGGTTTCAGATTTATTGAATTGTCATATTGCTGTTTGGCTAAACTTTAGAGCTTTAGCTTTGCAAAGGCAGTCCTGTTATTTTCTGAATTTGAGGATGAAAATCGGATTTATCCGTTTTTTTATTTCTGCTTGGGGCGGAAGAAAACGTTTGGAAGATTAAAAAACAAACAAAAAATTGGGATGCGTGAAAAAAGGGTGGAAAATTCTCCTAAAAGGGGATTAATATCAAAAGTAATTATTACAAGCTTTATCCTAGTAGCTTGCTTTTTGTTGTCTTTCAGAACTTTTGCGGCTCCAGGAATTAGTGAAAGGATAAATTTCCAAGGAAAAGTGACGAATCTCGATGGAACTAATGTGACTGATGGAAATTATAATTTTACTTTCCGGCTTTATGATGCGGCATCTGGCGGAAATTTGCTTTGGACGGAAAACTGGAATTCAGGCACTTCCCAACTGAATGTTTCGGACGGAATTTTCCATGTTGAACTCGGAACATACTCTTCGCTTTCTGGAGTGAATTTCAATTCGGACAGTATTTATCTTTCAGTGGAATTTAATGGTGATGGCGAAATGGATCCGCGGATACATTTTGTCGCGACGCCTTATGCTTTCAATGCGCAAAAAGTGAATGGCTTGAATGTCACCAATACTGACGGAACACTGACTATTCCTGACGGCGCGACAGTTTCTTTTGCCAATAATTTTTCGACAGCCGGAAATTTCGGACTGATTTTGACTTCTACTGCGGCAACAAATGCCACTCTTCCTTCCGGAAATATAACTTTAGCAGATTTAGCAAGCAATCAGTCCCTTACAAATAAAACCTACAATGGCCTCAGTTTGGTTTCCAATGGAGACGGTTTTTCCCTTTCCGGAGGAACGACATCTCGAACACTGACTATTTCCGGAAGCAATATAGATCTCAATCAAAGCCTTTTGACTACCAGTAGTCCGACTTTTGCCGGACTCACCTTGAACGGAGATTTTAACTTACAAAACAACGAAGCGTTGGGATTCAGAATTGAAAATGCTGATGCCAGCGTCTTAGCTCCGACTTGCGACGGAACGACTTTAGGCCGGATGTATTATGATACTTCTGCTGGATCGGCTTTTGTTTGCATTGAAAGCAACCCGGGAGTTTATGGCTGGTTTGATTATACTTCCACTACTGTCCAATCTAATAAAGTGGTGACAGTCGGAACAGGCGGGGATTATACTTCTATTTCTGCCGGAGCCGGTTATCTTAATGCTTTAGGTGGCGGAATAATTCTTCTTACTCCAGAGACTCACAATGTCACAAGCGTTGTTGATTTGGAAAATATCAATCTTATCGGAGCCAATACCGGAGATACTCGGATAAACATTGCCGGTGCCGGAAGACTTCGGGTTAAGGAAACTCAATTCAAATCAATGACAATTTATATTGATGCCGGAATTACTGCTACAAGCGGAATTGATGCCAAATACAGCGCAACTACGACATCCTCCATTATTTTTGAGTGGGTGGATTTTATTACCAATGGAGCAAAAGTTTTAGTGAACAGTACTGAAGCAACCGCACCGACTGTAAGAACGAGATTTATTAGTACCTCAACCACTTCCGGTACGCAAAAAATACTTTTGCCCAGAGCCTCAGCTAATTTAAATGTCGCTTCGACTCATTTCGTTGAATCGCAGGGAGGCAGCGGAACGCTGGATATCGAAGATTGGAATGTAAAGATTGCCGGTTCATCCAATGTTAAGACTTCCGGTACGATTGAAACTATTCCGGACAGTACGATTTTCGTATATCCAGGAATGAATTTGCAAGGCGCAATTAACAGTATCTCAAGCGGAGGAGTCATTACGCTTCTTCCTGGAATTCATAATATTTCTAGCACTCTTCTTATCAATCGCGATGACATTCAAATCGAAGGTTATGGCGATGCTTCGATTATACGGGCGACCGGTTTTACGGGAGGTGATACGATTGGAGCGATTCAGGTTGGCGCAATTGATGGAAGTGCTCCCAATGACGGAGTAGTGCTTCGTGATTTCCGTTTGGAAGTTTCCGGAACAGGTGCAACAGATATTCACGGAATTAGAATGGCTGGAGGAGAAGATAATCAGATTCTTAACGTGACAGTTTTGAAAACATCCGGAGCGAGCGGAACAGCAGCGGGAGCAAGAGTGGGAATGCTTCTTATGGATGGAACGACGGAAAAATTGGTCCGTCCAGTGGTTAAGGGTTGTCGAATTCTTGGAACTCAAAGCGTGGGAGCTTATTTTACCGACGGTATTCATGTGACCGGAGGAGTAAGCTATGGAGCGGGATCGGGAATTTTCACTAATGGGCAAGGAATAGAAGGCGCTTTAATTGATGGAAATTATGTTGATTACATCCGTGAAACACTGGCGGTTTTCGTCGGAGTTAATAACAGCTCACTTTATAACAACCGTTTTTCTCGAATGGGCGCGGGTGGCGGTGGAGCTTTTGGAATATTTTTTGGAAATTCATCAAATGTAAATATGACCGCTAATGTTGTAGCAACTTCTCTTTCCGCTGCTTCTTATGGAATAGTGATTGATGCTTTAAATACAGGTAGCTTAAAACAGGTTACTGACTCTGTTTTTACTTCTAATACAATTGACGGATCGGCCAATGGCGGAGTCGGATTTGCTTTTGGTGTGAGTATTGGAGCAACTGCTAACACTAATTTTTCACGAAACGTCTTTACTAATAATGTTATAAACGGTGCTTCTAATGCTGTAACAACCGCTTTAAATATTACTGAAAATGCTGATGATAATAATTTTTCCAATAATATTTTTAACGGAATAAATAATCCGTGGGATACGGGTATTGCCATAAATTCAGCCACAGCTGAAAGAAATTTTATCGGCAAGAATGCTTTCATAAATACGACGGTCAATGTAACTGACACGGGAACGGGAACCCAACTTGGAATGGCACAACATAACGCGACGGTAAATCCAACGGTTAATGATGACAGCGCAGACGGGTATTTCGTGGGAACGGTTTGGGTCAATACTACTACTCAAAATGCTTATATTGCGACCAGTGTCGGAGTTGGAACAGCAACCTGGGAACAAATTGATGCGACCGGCGGAAGTGGTTCTACCGATCTTGACGGAGCTTATACTAACGATACTGATAAAATTCTTAATATAAATAATCTTGCCGGCTTGGAATTTACTTCAACTTCTACGGGAGATATTTCTTTCGATTTGCAATCTACTGGCGATTTGATTTTCCAGGACAATAATTCGACATTCCTAACAATCGATGATTTAGGTGGTCTTAATTATATTCTAGATGGAACAGACAATCCTTCTTTCATTATTGATAATCTTGGAACCGGAGCATTTAGAATTAATGATCAAGCCGGTGATACGACACCTTTTATTATTGATGGCAATGGCGACATCACAGTCGGCGGAAGCATCTCTTCAGCGACCGCTTTGGGACTCAATTTTATATCCGGTACGGGAGGAATAAATCTTCAATCCAATGGAACTGCAACCGGTAATGTGCAAATCGGTGATGGAGGGACAACTTCTGCTACTCCTGATCTTTTGGTTTTAGATACTGGTTCAGCTGAACCAACTGGAACCAATGGCGCGATGTATTATTCTACGGCACTTAATAAATTCAGATGTTATGAAAATAGTGTTTGGAAAGATTGTATAACAACTGCTCCAGACACTGCTGTTTTCACCGACACAACTTCTGTCGCTTGGACAGATTCAAATGCAACTGAGCTTTTCAATGACAGTCCAAGACCAAATATTACAACCGACTCAAGCACATCAACAGTTTTAGTTCACGTGCAGATATATGGACAAAGATCTAATACCAATTCGGACGCTTTTTTGGCGGCTAGAATCGTTAGGACAACTAATGGGACCAATCCATCTTGTGCTTCACCGACCAATGTCGGAGTGCCGATGATTGGTGGTTTTACAACATCCAATACTCATCCTTGGCAAGTTGTTGGAACATTTATCGATAGTCCGGGGGTGGCGGGAGATATTCGCTACACTGTTTGTACCAGTTCTGATTCAGTTGGAACGGCAACCGATACGCCTGATAGCGTAAGTGTCGAACTGACAGAATTGGGAGCTGACTTGGCAGAAAATTATTATACCCAGGATGATTCAATTGAAGCTGGAGATGTTGTTGCAATTAATCCTTTCATAGCTGCAGGAATTAATAAATCTCAAAAAGCTTATGATAAAAATGTAATCGGAGTAATTTCCACAAATCCAGGATTGCTTTTGGATGATGCGATCGGAATGAATGAGGGCAGAGCGGTTCCAGTGGCGCTTTCCGGACGGATTCCAGTCAAGGTTTCGACAGAAAATGGAAAAATTAAAGCTGGTGATTATATGACAGCTTCATCAGTTCCAGGCGTGGCGATGAAAGCGACGAAGGCTGGCGCAGTTATTGGACAAGCCTTGCAAGATTTCAGCTATGCGGATGATCAGATTGGTTTAGTGTTAACTTTTGTTAAAAATACTTATTTCAACGGAGAAAAGATTGTTGATAGTGAGAATCGTCTCTTGGGCGGAGCGGAAATTTTATCAGGTCTGCTAAACAACGCTGAGCAATATGAAGAAAATACAGAAATGAGCGAATTAATAACTGACAGGGTAGTGGCGGGACTTGAAGTCGTGACCCCTCAGATATTCACTGACAACTTGATTGCGAAAAATATCAAAGCTGATAAGATTGAAGGTTTGGAAATTATCGAAACCGGAATCCAGAATGCCCAAGAAGCAGCTGACAAAAGCGCTGGAAAAGTTAAGAGTCTCGGGAAGAAAATATCCGACATTCAAAAAATCATAGAATCATTAAATAGTAAACCGGATGAAATCCAAGAAGAATCGTCATTAAATGATAATGAGATTTTCGACGCGGAAAAAATATTATCTGAAAATCAGTTTGTTTCCCAAGATTATGTAATTGAAGATTTTGAAATGAAGATTGGAACAGTCGTTGAAATAAATTCTGAAGATGATAAAGAAATAGCCAAAAAGACTGAAGATTCGGAAAAAGTCATAGGTGTGGTTAAAGCTATCATTGAAGAAAATAATGATAAATATAAATCGAATGTTATCTTAAGCGGAAAAGGTCAAATCAGGGTTTCCAATGAAAACGGAAAGATAAAAGCAGGTGATTATCTGACTATCTCTGAAAAGGCCGGTATCGCTTCTAAGGCAGAAAAATCAGGGATAATGGTTGGAAGAGCATTAGAAAATTTCAATGATGACGAAGGAATCATTATGGCGCTTATCGATATCCGTAATGTAAATATCGGAGATGATGAGGTAGTATCTTATGATGGTGATTATATGTCTATAAAGCTTGATTTGAATGTTATGGAGAATATGGTGATTGAAAAAGCCTTAGTCGTGAATGGGTCGGTTGAGTTCAAAGGAAAAGTTTTCTTTGCGGAAGAAGCACAATTTGAAGAGAAAGCAACTTTTAAAAAAGATACATTATTTGAAGGACAAGCAATTTTCAATTCCGATATGGCAGGTTTTGTTAAGATTGAAAAAGATGAAAAGAAAGTTCGGATAAGCTTCAAAAATACTGCAAAATCAATTCCTGCGGTTCAGGCTAATATCGTAATTCTGGAAGATGATTCGGATGAATTGAAAGATAAACTTTTCGACGAAGATATAAAATATATGATTACCGGTCAAACTAAGGAGGGCTTCACGATTGAACTCAAGGATGAAGCGCCGGAAGATATTCGTTTTTCGTGGACGGCTTTAGTGACTGATAAACAAGAGGATAAAGAAGGATCTGAATAAAAAATATGGAAAATGATTTGAAAGAAAAAAATAAAAAAGAAGATGGCGATCAAGAAATTAGTCTTGTTCTTAAAAGTCTTATTGAAGATGAGGAAATTATAAGATTGGGGGAAAAAAAGAAGCGCAATCTCAGGGTGATTATCACTATGCTCGTCATTATAATCATCCTGCTTCTGTTTTGGTATTTGAATCTTCCCAATTCCGGATCGGTTCGCAATGTATGCAATTTAGCCAATGAGGAAGAAGAAGTTGGGATAAAAGAATATTCTTGCGATCGTTTTTCTTTCAAATATCCCGGAATTTACAGTATAAAAACAGAAGATACAGATTTCGATAATGCAGAAAGATTAGTGAATTTTCGGACAAGCGATAAGCTTAAAAAGAGAATGGTGGTCAAGATAAGTCGGGAAAATGTAAAAATGATTCAGGATGTTCCCTCAGTGCTTATTAGAAAAAGGGAGATGGTTAATAAATATTGCGAAAGCGATATTGAAGTTGATGGACGGAAAGGAATATTTTTCCAACGTTCTACCAAAGACAATGAAAAAACAATGTTTTTCTATTCTGGAAATATTCTCATTACGGTTTCGCTTTATTCGGATTTCAATATTTCCAATGAGAATGATCTTATGTTGGTGCGGGATAGTTTTCGCTGGAAAGAGATAAATTAATTTAGCGCATTCCCAATTTAAATATGCGCAAAAAGGACTTCCCCAAGAGTCCTTTTTGATTTATAATAAAAGCACTTAAAATACCTTTTATAAAATAATTACAAAATAAAAATATGCCAGTACAAAAAAAGAATCTCAAAAAGGAAATGAGAAAAGATATTTCAGATGGGGAAATCGATAAGATTTTTGAGAATGTGAAAAATGAAAATAAAAATGAAAAAAATAAAATACTTTTATCGCTGATTGTTTCCGTCATTGTGATTATGCTTTTAGGTGCGGCTTTTTATGGCGGGTATTTTTTAAATAACAAAAAAGCTGTCAATATCCCTAATGAGTCCAGTCAAATAAAGGAAGTCGATGAATTGATTGAAAAAGTCGGGAAGCTGATGCTTCTTCCAAAAGAAGAAGTTCCTACTATTGCGACTGTTACCGATAAGGATAATAAGCAAATTAAGGAGCAGGCTTTTTTCAAGAATGCCCAAAATGGCGATAAGGTTATTATATATGTCCAAGCAGGTAAAGCCATCCTTTATCGTCCTTCAGAGAATAAGATAATTGAAGTCTCTCAGGTATATATGAGTGGCCAGAAAAATGAAGAAAAGAAAATTTCTGAAAATACCGATTCCGTTAATGATAGTGCTCAAGCAGCTCCGGAACAAAATAAAGAAAATAAAGTTTCGGAACCTGAGGAGAATAATGAGCCAGTTAAAATTTCTCTTTTCAACGGAACGAATGTTATCGGATTGGCTAAATCGGCCGAAAGCATATTGAAAGAAAAAATGCCGGAAGCGGAAATAGTCGCTAAGAAAAATGCCAAAGGAAATTATGTTGAAACAATAGTTGTTGATATGGCTGGAACACGAAAAGAGGAAGCTCAGAAGATTGCCGAAATTTTTAGTGGAAAAGTCGGAGAACTTCCGGAAGGGGAAACAGCTGATTCGGAAATAGCTGTATTTTTAGCTGAATTTTCCGAATAAAAATAAAAAATACGAAAAGCTAAACTATGCTAAGAAAATACAAAGCTAAAAAAATTATCGGAATATTTTATGTTTTTATTTTTCTTATTCTGCCGTCCAGCACCAATTTCAAACTTAGAAGTTATGATTTAGGAGGCGGGGGCACACAGTCTTCATCATCCGGAAACTATTCTTTAGAGGGTATGGTAGGTGGAATTGGCGGGGATAAAGCTGAGGGAGTTAATGCTGATTTGGGCTCAGGCATTTTTTTTGTCCAAAACGCCAACGTTCCTCAGGCGCCAACATTTATAAATGACGGCGATTATTATGATCAGCTTCATTTTATTTTAAATCCCTCCAATAATTCTTCCGATACGCGTTTTGCCATCGCTATAAGCGATGATGATTTTGTTACTACCAGATATATACAAAACGACCTGACTGTCGGAAATTTTCTTGGTTTGGAGGATTATCAGACTTATGCCGATTGGGGCGGATCGAGTGGTGAATATGTAATCGGTCTTAATGGAGAAACGACTTATAAAATAAAATCCAAAGCGATACATGGAAAATTTTCTGAATCCGGTTATGGTCCAGTTTCTGAAGCGACCACTTCAGGCTCAGCAATAAATTTTGATATCGATGTTTCATCTTTGGACGAAGAAACTGACGCGCCTTTTAATGTAAATTTCTCCGATTTGGAAGCTGGAGTGGTAGTTTCCAGCACGGAGAAAATATGGACTGATTTTTCCACTAATGCCAATTTTGGCGGAAGAATATATATAAAAGGGCTTAATAATGGCTTGGATAGTGTAAGAACCGGATATAAAATAACTTCAGTTTCCGGAAATCTGGATGTTTTTGAAGAAGGTTTTGGTGCTCAGGGAGAATCGGTTTCTCAAATTTCTGGCGGACCTTTATTTATTCAATCTCCTTATAACAATAGTTCCAACTTTATTGGAACAGTTGATAATTCTGATCGGGAGATATTTGGATCGAATGGAAAAATATTTTCCGGAAGAGGCTCTTTTATTCTAAAAGCTAAGGCTTCTTCGTTTACTCCAGCCGCTTCTGATTATAATGAAATATTAACAATCATTGTTTCCGCTAATTTTTAGAATTATCTTAAAAAATCTTTGACAAAGCTATTTTTTTAGTGTATAATGGATATATAAGGGTCGAAAAACTTAATACGGTATCCGCCCTACCGGGCGGATTTTCGTGTTTAAAGGGGTAAAAATAAAAATTAAAAAATAAAAAAAATGAAAAAAAATCAAAAACAAGTGAGAATAGTCTCAATTTTGGCGCTTTTAGCGCTCATCGTTGGATTTTCTCCAAAATTTGCGGATGCTGCCAATTTTCAAGAAGCTTCAATGCGTCTTGATAGAATGACAACATCGGTAACAGATAATCAAATATTGGTTGTTGCTAAACCGGCTACTTCTGAAACTGAAGCTTCTGTTAGAGTAAGTTTCGATAGCGGTTTTGGCGTTGACACTACTGCCACAAATATAACTGTTTCAACTTCTGGAATTCCTTCTAGCTATCAAGGAGAATCTTTGACAGCTTGGCCTGGAATCGGAAGCGCGGCAACAGGAGTTTCTGGTCAGGATGTTAATATTGCTTCCGATGATTTGACTGTCGGAACGCTTTATGGTTTCTATATCACTGCCGGAATTGATAATCCGAGTTCTGCTGGACAGTACAAGAATACCATTACTACCAGAACTTCCGGACCTTCAACTATTGATAGCTCGAAAGTTGCAGTGAGGATAATTAGTGATGATCAAATTGTGATTACCGCGATTGTTCCTCCGACTTTCAACTTCACTCTCGATGGTAATACTGATAGTTTTACTACTGATCTTGATCCGGCTTCTGTCGTATCAACCGGAGGAAGAACCGTAACAATAGCTACCAACGCTGCTGATGGCTGGATTGCTTGGGCCAGAAGCGCCAACACCAGTCTTGACTCAGCTAATACCGGAGAAACTATTGAAACAACCGGTTCAATCGACAATACTCCATCCACTCTTTCTGCTGGATCAGATGGATATGTGATGGATGTTGATCTCATAACTGACAGTGGAACAGGGGATGGAACTGTTTCTATCGCTCCGGAATATAACGGAAGCGAATCTGATCAAGGAGGAACGCTTTCTTCCACCTATCAGGAAATTGCGACTTGTGACGGAACAACTAATGGAGATGTTTTAACTCTCTATGGTCGGGCAACTATTAGCGCAATCAAAGCTGCGGCTGAAGATTATACCGATACTTGGACTGTTATCGGAGCAGGAAACTTTTAGTAGGCTTTAATTTTAGATATAAAGTCAAAAACTTCGGATTTTTTCCGGAGTTTTTGTTTTGACGAAAAAGGGTAATTATTATATTATATAGATATAAAAATAGAAAAGGGGAAGTTAAAAACAAAAATATGAAAAGCAATAAAATCAACTTGCTGATAATTGTCTCGGTGGTTGTTTTTGCGACAACTGTCAGTTTAGTTCAAGCGGCAAACTTTTCGGAAGTTTCAGTGCGGCATGATAGAATGCAAATTTCCATTTCAGATGAGAGAATTCTTATTGTCGCCAAACCGGCAACAACCGCAATTGAAAGTGATATTCGTGTGGAATTCGCGTCAGGTTTTGGCGTGGATACAACTGCTTCAAATATTACCGTTTCCACTTCAGGAATTCCAACGACTTATCAAGGAGAAAGTCTTGTGGCTTGGCCGGGCGTAGGAAGCGCGGCAACAGCTGTTTCCGGACAAATTATTACAATTACCTCCTCTGATCTTACTCCAGGAAATCTTTATGGTTTCTATATCACTGCCGGAATTGATAATCCGGCTTCTGCCGGACAATATCGTCACAGAATTACCACCAGGACTGCTTCTTCCGCAACCATTGATAGTTCCAGAGTGGCAGTACGCATAATCGATAATGATCAAATTTCGGTTACCGCGATTGTTCCTCCGACTTTCAACTTCACTCTCGATGGTAATACTGATAGTTTTACTACTGATCTTGATCCGGCTTCTGTCGTATCAACCGGAGGAAGAACCGTAACAATAGCTACCAACGCTGCTGATGGCTGGATTGCTTGGGCCAGAAGCGCCAACACCAGTCTTGACTCAGCTAATACCGGAGAAACTATTGAAACAACCGGTTCAATCGACAATACTCCATCCACTCTTTCTGCTGGATCAGATGGATATGTGATGGATGTTGATCTCATAACTGACAGTGGAACAGGGGATGGAACTGTTTCTATCGCTCCGGAATATAACGGAAGCGAATCTGATCAAGGAGGAACGCTTTCTTCCACCTATCAGGAAATTGCGACTTGTGACGGAACAACTAATGGAGATGTTATAACTCTGATTGCCAGAGCGACAGCCAGTGCGATTAAAGCTGCGGCTGAAGATTATACCGATACTTGGACTGTTATCGGAGCGGGAAACTTCTAAAGAGACTATAGAAATTTTTCAATATAAAAACCTCCAGAATTATTCCGGAGGTTTTATTTTTTGAAAATTTTCTAGACACTAAAGCCACTTTTTGATAAACTTAATCCATAAGGAGAGATAATTATTTTTTGAAAAGAATATGAAAAAAATGAGAGTAACTATCGGAGGAATTATTGTTTTTATCGCTTTGATTTTTGTTTCAGTTCCGGTTTCATTGGCGGAAGAAAGTGGAATGCTCAGCCTTATAACTTCTCCTCTGCCTATAAATCTGATTGTTGAACCGGGGAATGCGATTTCAACCGATCTTTTTATAAAAAATGCCGGCGCAAAAACTGAAAAACTTAAAGTTAGCCTGATGAAATTCAGCGCCTATCAGGAATCAGGAAAGCCAATGCTGGAAGATAGACAAGCGGGAGATGAATACTTTGATTGGGTGAAATTTTCTGAGAATGAATTTGAAGTCTTGCCTAATGAAAAAAAGACCATTAAAGCCACTTTTACCGTTCCGTCCAATGCAGCTTTTGACTATTATTATGCGGTAGTTTTTTCCCGTGCTGATAGTGGAGAGAGACAAGAAGGAGAAATAGAAAAAATCGTTGGAGCAACAGCGACACTCGTTCTTCTTACAGCAGATGTTCCCGGAGCCAAGCGCCAAGCGGAAATAGTTGAATTTTCCACTCCTCGCAAGGTCTATGAATTTTTGCCGACCAGTTTTAATATAAAAGTCAGAAACACTGGAAATGTCGCCATTGCTCCGCGTGGCCATATATATATAGACAAGGGTGAAAAAAACGATATAGCGATATTGGGCGTTAATCAGCAAGCCGGTGGAAATATTTTGCCGGAAACCAACCGCATATTCAATACTTCCTGGGAAGACGGCTACCCAGTCTATAAAAACAGGATTGAGGATGGAAAGGTTGTTATAAATAAAAACGGAAAACAAGTAATGGATTTGGATTGGAAAGATTTTGGAAAATATACCAATATGCGTTTTGGAAAATATACCGCCAATCTGTTCTTGGTTTATGATGATGGCACTAGAGACCAGTCCATTGAAGGAAGCGTTTCTTTCTGGATCATTCCCTGGAGAATTGTTTTAATCATTATTCTTATTGTAATTCTTGTTCTTATCGGACTTTGGTCGGTCATTCGGGGAATTTTTTCCAGAAAAAGAAAAGAAATCAAAGCATAAATTTTTTAAATGAGAAAAAATTCGATCAGACTTCTATTTTTGCTTCCTGTTGCATTTTTAATGCAGTTTACCGCCGGATTATGCGCCATTCAGGCTGCGTCAAATTCCGGCGGTTTTAGTGTCTCTCCAGCTTTTCAGGAAGTTGAAATTTTGCAGTCGGATGATAAAAAAGAATTTTTTATCAAAATATCCAATAATACCGGGAATATTCAAGAAGTTAATCTGGAAGCGGTTGATTTTGAAAATTCCACAGAACCGGGGCAAATAATTTTTCCAGGAGACCAGTCTTCTGATTTTGTGAAAAAATACGGGCTCGTTTCTTGGATAAAATTGGAAAAAAATGTAATCGTTTTGAATCCTAATTCAGAAGAAAAGATATCTTTCACTATTGAAAATCGCGATACGCTTTCTCCGGGAGGACATTACGTATCGATAATGGCGACTGTCGGCGGAAAAATAAATGAAAGCATTTCTTCATCAGTTGGATTGAAGCAGTCGATTGCTTCTTTGGTTTTCGTGAAAAAAATTGGCGGAGAAATATATTCTATGGAGCTTAAAAAAATTGCTGTTCCAAAAGTTATTTTTTCCTTGCCGGGAAAAATCAATCTGGAATTTGAAAATACTGGAAATATCCATGTGGTTCCGCGGGGAACAATTGAAATATTCAGTCCTTTTGGAAAGATTTTGGGAAAAGGAGTAATAAATCGTGATTCAGCCAAAATTCTTCCGGGAACAATAAAGAATGGAAATCATAAAATTGACAATTATTCCGCGCTATTTTTTCCCGGGCGCTATAAGATTAGAATAAATTATCGCTATGACGGAGAAGAAAAATTCACTCAAAAAGAAGCATTTTTTTTCTCATATGGATCAGTCTGGATAGATTCTATATCCCTATTGACAATTATTGCTATTTCTGCTATTCTCACAAGTTATATAATGGGAAATAGGAGAAAAAAGGCTTTAAATAAGCTAAAAAATGACAAAGAAAAACAAAGTTAAAGACAAAAATATGGCTTTATTCAGGAGAAAAATCGTAATCGAATCGTATGAAAAGGAATCTAATCCAAAAGCTGTTTTTGTTTACAATAGTTGCCATATTCTTGGTGACGCTTTTGTCTATTCCTTCTCAAGCGAATGCCAAAGATCTTAAATATGGTTCTCCTCACGAGATAACTATCAAAGCGGTCGTTCCGCTTCTTCCGGAATATAAATTTTTAATAAGTAAAAATTCCAGAATTATCATTTCTGATAAAAATGTAAAACCAGAAGAAAATATCGACTTCTCAGTCGAACTTCGCGGTTTCGAAAACAAAGCTCTCAAGAATCAATCGGTGTTTGTTGTTATAAGAAATAGCAAAACCGGGAAAACCCTGCAGGTGATTCCTTATGATATGAACAGTGAGACCGGAGTAGCTAAATTTTCTTTGAATAACAGTGAAGATTTTTCGGGAAGGAATATTGTTCAGGCTTATATCAGTACCTACAAAGAACCGATCGCTTTCAAGAAAGAAGCTTCCTTCACTGTAAAAAAACCAAATCTGATTGAAAAACTTTTTGAATAAATAATTCACAGGCGCTCCGATGTGCATCGGAGCGCCTGTGTTATAATATTCATATGAATCTTTAGCGAATTTTTAAACCGTATCTGTGTAAAATATTTATATGGCACTGAAAAAAATTATCCCTCAATTTTTCAAAAATATCTATCATTTGTCGGTAGCGATTTTTGCTAATATCATCTTTCGCTTCCCTTCAAAAAATCTGACTGTTATTGGAGTGACCGGTACGAATGGCAAAACGACAACGGTTCAGATGATAACTAAGATTCTGGAAAATGCCGGGCATAAGGTTGCGATGGCCTCAACTATAAATTTCAAAATTGGCAATAAAGAGTGGGTAAATAAGACTAAATTTACCACTCTTTCGGGTTATTCTGTGCAAAAATTTATGTCTGAAGCGACCAAAGCCGGCTGCACATTTTTGATTTTGGAAACATCTTCCCATGCGCTTGATCAGCATCGGGTTTGGGGGGTTGGTTTTGATACGGCGGTGATGACCAATGTTACGCGCGAACATTTGGATTATCATAAAACGATGAAAAGATACCGTTTGGCAAAGAGAAAAATGTTTTTCGGAACCGAAAATGTCATTGTCAATTTGGATATGGAAAGTCCCGATGATTTTCTTTGCGGCAGAAAATATAAATACGGATATACTTTGCGGGAAGATATTCCTGAAGAAGATTTTGATTGCGGAAAGGTGGCAATCGTCAAAGGAACGGATGTTGTTATCGGTGATGGGGGATCGCAATTTGAAGTGGATGGAGAAAGATATCGGATAAATATTCCGGGAAAATTCAATATTGAGAATGCTTTGGCGGCTATTTCTGTTGGAAGAGTATATAGTATTTCTCCCGAAGTTATACAAAAAGCGCTGAATGAAATAAAAGGCGTTCCAGGAAGGATGGAATACGTCCCGAATGATAAAAATCTCAGTATTATCATAGATTATGCCGTGACGCCGGATTCGCTCACGAAGCTTTATTCTTTGGTCGGTGAGATTAAAAATGGCCGCAAGAAGAACGGAATCGACTCAAGAATCATCGCTGTGTTCGGTTCTTGCGGAGAGCGTGATCGAGGAAAGCGTCCGATTATGGGGAAAATCGTTTCGGAAAATGCGGATTATATAATCATAACCAATGAAGATCCTTATGGAGAAGACCCATTGCAGATCATAAATGAAGTGGCAGAAGGCGTAAAAAACAAAGTGGAAAATGAGAATTTTTGGAAAATATTCGATCGGCGCGAAGCGATTGCTGGAGCCCTGAAACTGGCTAAAGCTGGTGATATAATCGTAGTGACCGGAAAAGGTGCGGAGGAAACGATGGCGATTGGAAAACAAAGGATTCTTTGGAATGACAAAAGGGTAATTTTGGAGGAACTAGAAAAAATATAAAATATCTACTTTTTGATAAAAAATAAAAAGCAACCCTCAAAAATTTAAAGGGTTGTTTTTTTATGGCTTGATTTATTTAAGTATTATGTCTAAGATGGTGTTGGAAATGAAACGACATGTAAATCACTATCAGATCTTTAATCTATGACGGTGAGGCTTGATGAGAATATTCAATCCCATGTCGGACCCTTTGAGAGGTTTCATATTTTTGGCACAATTTGCCGTATGAACGCAATACTTTAAAGGTTAAATTTCCAAGGAGAGTGCGGTGCGTCGCCTCTCCTTTTTCATATTTAAAATTGATTTTAAAAACACCAAAGCTTGATATTTGACTATGAAAACAAAAAGTGATACTATGGCGTTTCGATTAGTATTTTAGGCCGTATTTGTATTTTCGCCTAAAATCCGATCGTTGTATCTTAAAAATGTTATTTCTGAATAAATTTCAGAAATTCAAGAATATGAATTCAAAATAATAGGAGAGATGCTATGATATTAAAAATAGAAATCAAGAAGGTTCACATCAAGGTTTTCATTGGAGCAGTTGCTTTATGGCTTGTTATGTTTGTCGCTTTTTTTATCGTGAGATGGTTTTCTCAACGACATCTAGTAGTTTATGATATTTTTGATTATCCTTGGGTGCCATCGATTCTTAATGCCAGTAAATACTGGGCTTTAGTGTGCTTGTTGGTTGCGATAGTATATTCAGGGCTAAAAAATCTGAAATATATCATATTGCAAGCTGTCTTTATTCTGATTTTTCTAACCACAGCATGTCTTCAACAGTATCACTATAGGACTGTTGAAATATATGAAGTAGGATTGGAATTTATTACCCTTTTTATTTCCTCAGTGATATTTTCGCTGGTTTTAAGGGGAGGACGGAATTTGTGGCGAGATGTGCAGTGATAAAGCAAGGTATTTCAGGGCAAGGTCGATCAATGATTACGACCTTGCCTTTTTTGTTGAAATTTTTGATAAAAAACAGGCGGTCCGACATACGTCGGACCGCCTTGTTTGCTCTAAATTAATTTCTATTTAATAAATTCGTTATCTATTCTTTTATGTTCAGTGTATTGTAAAGTGAAAATATTTTGATATTTTTTATAGAAATTTTCTTATTTCTTCCTTAACAGAAGAAGATGCATATCTAAAAGCATTGCTATTTTGCTTAACAGCTTCAAGTACTACTTCTTTGTCGTTTGCAAGTTCTTTGGAAACATAATCAAGGGCGAGTCCATCTATTTTTACTACTTCAAGCATTATCTCTTTATTATTGCGTGTTTCTCTTGAAATATTTGCGCTAAGAACCCAATTACCTCTTTTTTTAACAGCTTCAATTATAATTTCCTTATCATTTTTAAGCTCATCTGATAAATATTTAATAACCGAATCTTTATCTCTGGAAGACTGATTTTTTATAGCCTCAAGTCCTATTTCTTTATCATTCTTAAGACTTTTAGAAGCGTATTCAATAGCGTCGCCATCTTCCTTAACAGCTTCAAGTACTACCTCCCTGTCATTTCTGAGTTCACCAGAAGCGTACCACAAGGCAGTTCCGCATTTTTTGACTACTTTAAGTACTATCTCTTTATCATTTTTAATTTCATCAGAAGCATATGAAAGGGTATAGCCATCGTCCTCTAGTATTTCAAGCATTATCTCTTTATTATTCCTTAATTCTTTCGAGGCATAGTTCAAGCTTTGACGCCTCAAAACATTCCCTCTGTGCCCATTGATTGCTTCAAATACTACTTCTTTGTCATTTTTAAGTTCATCAGAAGCATATGAAAGGGCACAACCATCAAGCCTAACAGCTTCAAGTACCACTTCTTTATTATTTTTAAGTTCATCAGAAGCATATTTAAGAGCACTATAAGCATCTCTTTTTATTGCTTCTGATATTATCTCTTTATCATTTCTAAATTCATCAGAAGTGTATGTGAGGAAGTCAACGTCTAATCCTCTTCTTGAGTCCTTTGGTCTTGTTTTAATTGCTTCTAAAACGAACAATTTATCTTTCCAAAATTCTTTAGGGATATTTTCAAAATCGTGTTCCGCTACCTTTTTTAATTGTGTGTTAAAACCTTCTCTCTCTTCATCCATTTTTTGGGCTCTTTCTTGAAGAATATCCATGGAAGTAATCCCTTGTCTTTGAAGAGTATTTGCAATTTTAGCCGATAATTCTGAATCACTATCTTCTTGGGCAGCTTCTTTATCTATAAAACCTCCTTCAACTTTTACAAATTCTTCCTTTTTGTTTTCTGGCAATTCTTCATATGTTTTATAATCATGCGGATTAAATTGTTCTTTCATAGCCTTATATTTTTAAAAATTATTTTTTTACCCCAAAATCCTTGCGAAATTACTGTTGGTTATTTTTTGGTGATCTAGTAGGAGCGAATACTTGTTCCTCAACTAAAGCGTATTTCAATGCTTCATTATAATCATCAATATGGAACAATTCTGATCCAGAAATTTCGATTGTTGGTTTATCAGGTGCTGGAGCAACTTCGAATACATCATTATCTTTTTTTCTTATTACCATCAGCCCGATATGCGCATAAGGACCTTTCGTCGTTGTGACTAAATCACCTGAATCAAAAGGAGTTTTTTCTTTCAGTTCCATTAGTGATTGTTCGATGGAAATTTTTTTACTTTGTGTTGCTTTTGGAGTCTCGCTAATTTTTTTTGGATCAATTCTGAATTCAAATCCTTCTTTGTTTTGCATATCTTAAAATTTTATTGAAAATAATGCATTTTACCCCAAAATCCTTGCAAAAATGATGGTCAGGATAAAACCCAAGATTCCGCCGACAATCACCTCAGAAATTCGGTGGCCGACGCGTTCTTTGAGGCGGGGGAATTGTTCCTCGCTGATATTGAGCTGATGAATCAGCATATTCAAATATCTGCCTTGGTCGCCCATATACATCCGAAGTCTTGCCGCGTCGTCGATAACTATGATAGCAAGAGCGACTGCGACAGTAAAAGCGCCAGAAGTGATTCCTTCATAATATCCGACGGAAGTTACCAAGGCAACGATAAAACCGGTGTGGGCGGATGGCATATGACCGTGGGTCATAGCATAACGGATGTCCCAGCCGTGCTTTATGGAAAAAACGATAAATTTTGTAATCTGGATGATTCCGCCGACAACTATTGGGAGTATGAAGATGTAATAAGGTGAAAGAGACGACATATTTTTTGTTTAAATTGCTTAATTTACTTTGATTATATCACATAAAAACCCGCTTTACACGGAGGGGTAAAACTGTTATATTTCAACCATAATAATTAAGCTTAAAAATATGGGAATCGGACTGATTTTGATTATAATAATCATAGCGATCATTCTTTGGATAATCGCTATCTATAATGGCCTGATTCGGCTCAAGAATCGCGTCGATGAGGCTTGGAGCGATATTGATGTCCAACTCAAAAGACGATATGATTTGATCCCGAATCTGGTAAATACAGTAAAAGGATACGCGACTCATGAAAGAGAGTTGTTTGAAAAAGTAACAGAAGCGAGGACTCGAGCAATGAATGCCGGAACAGCCGCTGATAAAGCTCAGGCGGAAAATGTCCTAAGCGGAACCCTGAAAACTTTGTTTGCTGTTTCAGAAAACTATCCGGACCTAAAAGCCAATCAGAATTTCTTGGAATTACAACGCGAATTGACTGACACAGAAGACAAGATTCAGGCGGCCAGAAGGTTCTATAACGGAAATGTCCGTGATTTCAATACTAAAATTGAAGTTTTCCCCAACAACATTTTCGCCGGCATATTGCATTTTACCAAGCGTGATTTCTTCGAAGCTGGAGAAGGAGAGAAAGAGCCGGTGAAAGTAGAGTTCTAATGTTTTATGACACTTTATAATCAATCAGATAGGAATACTCGCCTGACCTGGATTTATATATCCGGGTTTTTGGTTTTTGTCATCGCGGTCGGATATATTTTCGCCGCGGCGATGGACAATAGCATCATCTTATATATCGCTGTAATTTTTTCCGTTCTGATGAGTTTTGCTTCTTATTGGTGGAGCGACAAAATTGTTTTAGCCATGAGTGGGGCGAAAGAAATCGATCATGATTCCAATCGCGAGATATATCATCTGGTGGAAAATCTCTGCATAACAGCCGGACTTCCTCTTCCTAAAATATATGTTATTCAAGATACGGCGATGAATGCTTTTGCGACTGGGAGAGATCCAAAGCATGGCGTCATTTGTCTTACAACCGGCATTATAAATCGTCTGGAGAAAACTGAATTAGAAGGAGTTATCGCTCACGAGCTTTCCCATATCGGGAATCGCGACATCTTGATTTCGACGGTCGTTGTTGTTTTGGTCGGATTTATTACTCTTCTAGCGGATTGGTTTAGGCGTTGGACTTTTTGGGGAGGCGGAAGAAGAAGTCGAAACAACGAGAATGGGCAACTGCAAATGATTATGTTTATTTTAGCCATAATTCTTTCAATTTTAGCACCGATTGCGGCAATGCTAATGCAATTGGCGATTTCAAGAAAAAGAGAATTTTTGGCCGATGCAGACGGAGCTTTGCTTACAAGATATCCGGAAGGATTGGCCAGAGCTCTGGAAAAAATATCCAAAGATATGGAACCATTGGAAACGGCTAACAGAGCCACGGCTCATCTATATATTGCCAATCCTTTCAAAGGAAAAAAAGTGATGAAACTTTTTATGACCCACCCGCCGATTGAAGATAGAATAAAAGCATTGAGAGATATGGAAAATAAATAATCCGATTATGAATCAGATGTTCGGAAAAGAACCGAAAAATACCAGTCGATATTATTGGACGCAGCACGTGAAATTCAAGATGAAGTTCTACGGGCTTTCTGAGCAGAAAATTTTAGGAATAATAAATAATCCGAAAAGAAAAGAGGAGGGAATTGTGGAAAAAACCGTGGCAGTCATGAAACCGGTTTCCCCGAAAATAAAAGACGGAAAAGATTTTTGGAAACAGGAAATCTGGGCGATGTATCAAACAAAGTCTCAGCCGAAGGCTGATCCGCCTCTGGCGGAAAAAATTAAAAATAAAAAATTAAAAAGTAAAACTGATCTGAATACTAAATACAAAATTATCAGTGCTTGGAAGTATCCCGGAGTCAGTCCTAAGAAGAACCCGATTCCGGAAAATATCTTAAATGAAATAAATGATGAAATTTAGTTTCAGAATTGTCTGATATGTGCTAGAATTGAAAAAGATAAAAAATAAACTCAAGAAAGGAGGTGTAGTATGGAAGAGCAAAATCAATCTCAAGGACAACAACAAATGAATAATGAAGCTCCGAAGCAGGAAGCTCCAAAAGCTGAAAATTCGGATGTTGACAAAAATAAAGCAATGGCAATTATTGGCTATATTATTCCGATACTTTTCTTTATTCCGCTTTTAAGTGAAGATGGCAAGAAGAGTCCATTTGCTAAATTTCATGCCAATCAACAGTTGATACTTTTGATTGCGGCTGTTATTGTTAATATCGTCGGAAGCATTCTTCCTATTATCGGTTGGTTCATAATATTGCCGTTCGGTTCTCTTTTCCTTATAATCATAGCGATTATGGGAATAATCAATGCAGCTAAGGGTGAAATGAAAAAATTGCCGGCAATCGGAGGTTTCGAGATCATAAAATAAGACTTTAAAAAACAGGCAGGCTTCATGTTTGTCTGTTTTTTTGTTTTTAAACCTGTTTGTTGTATAATTTAATCGTGACAGAAAATAATTTAATAAAAATACGGGCTACGATTCGGTACAAATATGCGAATGCCTGATGGATAAAAAGCGTATTTGAATATCTGTATGATTCGTAACCTGTAAAACAAAAAAATGAAAAGGACGAAAATAGTCGCGACCATTGGTCCGGCTTCAAAAGATAAAGAAATCTTAAGAAAAATGATTGAGGGAGGTCTTAATGTTGCTCGGATAAATTTTTCACACGGAAGCTATGAATCGAACGGAGAATTAATGAATAATATCCGCGAGCTTTCCAAGGAACTCAAAGCCAATGTAGGAATAATCGTTGATCTGCAGGGTCCGAGAATCAGAGTCGGAAATACCGAAGAGTTTGTCATTGAAAAAGGCGAGGTGATATTTGTCAGCGATAAGAAAATGCATGAAGGAGAAAAAGAGCTGGTTATTGATTCCGACAAAGTGGCGGAAGCGCTTGAAGCCGGAGAAAGAATTTTGGTTGAGGATGGTCTTATGGAGCTTCGGGTGATTGAAAAATTGGAAGAAGGGGCGCGAGCGGAAGTTTTGAATGGTGGCGTAATTAGGCCGAGAAAAGGCATAAATCTGCCTGATACCAAACTTCATTTCGGAGCAGTGACGAAAAAAGACGAAGAGGATTTGAAATATGCCTTGAGCCAAGAGGTTGATTTTATCGCACTGTCTTTTGTGAGCAATGGAAAAGAGATTGAGGATATAAGAAAGAAAATGAAAAAAATTCTTGGTCGGGAAGAAAACATTCCTCAAATTGTAGCCAAGATAGAAAGAAAAGAAGCTCTTAATAATATCGACGAAATAATTACAGCGGCAGATGTTATTATGGTGGCCAGGGGCGATTTGGGAATCGAACTTGAGGAAACAAAGGTCGTTGTCTATCAGAAACTCATCATTGCTAAATGCCTAAGAGCTTATCGGCCGGTTATTGTAGCAACCCAGATGATGGATTCAATGATTAGAAATCCTATTCCAACCAGGGCGGAAGTATCTGATGTTTCCAACGCAGTCATTGATCATACTGATGCTGTGATGCTTTCAGGAGAATCGGCTAACGGGCTTTATCCTGTGAAAGCAATCGAAATGATGTCGAAAATAATTTCTGATACGGAAGATTCCCCATACGATGATTATTGCCGCGAGTGTGAGTTTGAAGTTTGCAGTGTTGATTATAATGCGATAATTTGCAGTGCTCACGAGATGGCAGAGAAATCCGGAGCAAGCGCCATTTTGGCTCTGAGCCAGTCAGGATTCACCGGAAGGATGCTTTCCCACAAACGTCCCAAAGTGAAGCTTCTGGTTGCTACTAACAATGAAAAAGTTTGCAATCAGCTTTCAATAATTTGGGGAGTTGAAGGTTATTTCTTCAAGGATGTCAATTTTGAAGAAATGATGAAAGAACTGATTGATGAAGCCAAGAAAAATGGACGTTTGAAAGCAGGAGATAAGGTAGTGGTGATATTTGGCCGGACTCCTAATGGGGAAAAAATGCAGCTGGTCGGTATGATGGAAATTGATTGACAGTTTATGCCTTGAATATGTAGAATGAATTAAGTGTGGCTCTAAGAGTCATACTTAATTTGGTAGCAGGTAAGCATTGGAAGAGTCGCATAGCGGTCTAGTGCACCGCCTTGGAAAGGCGGCAAGTCGTAACTGGCTTCGAGGGTTCGAATCCCTCCTCTTCCGC
>CAYOTC010000004.1:0-62342 GCA_964406815.1 uncultured Bdellovibrionales bacterium | reverse complement strand
AAATCCTTTAATTTTACTAAATCCATAGTGTTACCTATGTATCTCATCTTCTTCAAGGCTAAAAAATATACCCATAAAAATACTTTTACTGGACAAAAAATCCAAAAATGGCTAATATCTAGTTATGGAAAAATTCAAAAGAAGTTTACTTTTCTGGACGCTTGTCCTTGTTTTTATAATCGTTGCTCCAACCCTCGTTCTCTATTCTACCGGATACAGATTTGATTGGAAAAAGGGAATATTTGTTCATAGCGGAACAATAACATTCAAATCCAACCCCCAAAATATCAGAACCACTTTAAATGGAGTAAACAAGGAAAGCAATCGGATAAATCGAATCAACAGATCTTTTAATTTAACCGGACTTTTGCCGGGAAATTATGATTTGGAAATTTCCGCTCCGGAATTTAATTCCTGGAGCAAGAAAGTTTATGTTCACAGCGGATTAGCCACAGAATTTTGGAATATAATCCTGACAAGGAAAAATTATGAAAAAATTCCGATCTCCGGCACTGAAAATGCTCAAAGATTCTATTTGTCTCCGGAAAACAGATTAATTGCTTTTTCTGATAATTCTTTGAAAAATCTGAAAATAGAAATTGTCAGTATGGAGAATAGTAACTCTAAAAAAACATTTTTTATTCCAGAAAAAAAACTTATAAGTGAAGATGAGAAAGAAAATATAGAATGGTCGCCAAAAGAAGAATTCATTTCCGTTCCAACTTTTTCAAAAAATAATCTGGAAAATGGTCTTGCTGAAAATTCAGAAAATATCGAAAATAATGTTTATTTTTCTATAGAAATAAAGACTGGAAAAATCATAAATATCAATGATTTTTTCCAAAAAGCATCAATTAAAAATGTCCGCTGGGATCCGGAAGAAAAAGGCGCGCTCTTTTTCTTGAGTGAAAACAATCTCTATGGGGGAAATATCAATAACAGTGCCACTCTCAAAGTAATCGCCGAAGATGTATCCGCTTATGATCTTTCCAAAACTAAAATTTATTTCACTAAAACTCCTGAAAATATAGTTTTTTCCAAAAACATTAGAAATATTTCAGAACAGCAACAAATAACAAACTATTTCCCGGAAGAATCAAAAAAAATCAAGCGTCTGGTTGTTTATGACGAGAATCGAATATCTTTTTTAGAAGAAAATAAAAAACTCTTCGTTTTTAATCGAGGAGAGAATAATGAATATTTCAAAAAAATAGGAAGCGGCGTGGAAGGCACTCATTTTTCCGATGATGGAAAAAAACTTCTTTTTTGGACCAATAATGAAATTTCCGTATATTATATGAAAAATTGGCTGGTCCAGCCAATCAGAAACGAAAACGAACTTCACAATATTACTCGTTATTCCGAAACGTTAAAAAATGTGCAATGGTTCAAAGACTATGAACACATAATTTTCAGCTCCGGAAAACAGACAAAAATAATCGAATTGGATTCGAGGGATAAAAGAAATTGTCTCGACATAATATCCACAGATATAGAAAACTCTTTTGTGATTTATGACCATGCTATCGAAAAACTCTTCTTCACTGATTCTTCCGATAACGGAAAAATAAATTATATAACATTCCCGGAAAACATTCCCCTCCTAGGACTTGGCGGGTAAGATTTATTATTTTGGACCATAGTTTTCTTCGTAATATTTAAGATATTCCCCAGATTTGATTTTTTTCCACCAAGACTGGTTGTTTTTATACCATTCGATCATCTCATAAAGACCATTTTCAAATGACATCCTCGGTTCCCAACCGAGTTCTTTTTTTATCTTCATTGCATCTATGGCATAGCGCAAATCATGTCCCTTTCTATCTCCAACATATTCAATCACTTCTTCATCTTTTCCCATAAATTCAAGAATTTTTTTGGCAGCACTGAGATTATCTTTTTCACAATTTCCTCCAATACAATAAGTTTCCCCTATTTTTCCCTTATGGATAATGAGATCGACCGCTTCACAATGGTCGCTGACATGAAGCCAGTCGCGAATATTTTTTCCCGTGCCGTATATGGGAACTTTTTTCCCCTCTATCAGATTAGTGATAGCCAGTGGAAAAAATTTTTCCGGAAACATAAACGGGCCGTAATTATTGGAACAATTAGAAATAGTTATCGGCAAGGCAAAAGTATGGAAGTAAGCTCGAACCAAATGATCAGAAGAAGCTTTGGAAGCGCTATAGGGACTTCTGGGATCATAAGGCGTAGTTTCACTAAAAGGCTTATCATTCATCTCCAATGAACCGAAAACTTCATCGGTCGAAATATGATGGAAACGGATATTTCCATTATTACGCGCGCTTTGAAGAAGATTAAAAGTTCCCAAAACATTGGTTCTTATGAAAGCTCCCGGACCCAAAATAGAGCGGTCGACATGGCTTTCCGCCGCAAAATGAACGATAATATCAGGCTTTTCCTCTGAAATAGTTTTTTCAACAATAGATTCATCGGTTATATCGCCTTTTATGAATTTATAATTTGGCAGTTTTTCAATGTCATTCAGGTTTTCTAAATTTCCCGCATAAGTCAGCGTGTCAAAATTGATAATTTCATAATCCGGATATTTTTTAAGGATATGTCGGATGAAATTCGATCCGATAAATCCCGCTCCGCCGGTGACTAATATTTTCATAAATAATTAATATTAAATGATTAATTGAGTTAAAATAATGGATTCAAATCAGAAAATTCAGGAAGTATTCTATCTTTTTCTGACAAAATAGGACTTTCAACCGTCCAATTTATATTTAAAGCAGGATCATTCCAAATTATTCCGCCTTCATGCTCTTTGGAATAATAGTTATCACATTTGTATTGAAATTCAGTATTATCTTCCAGTGTTAAAAATCCATGAGCAAAACCGCGCGGGACAAAAAGCATTGAAAAATTTTCTGCCGAAAGCTCGAAACCCTGCCATTGCCCAAAAGTTTCTGAGTTTTTTCGTATATCTATAATAACATCCAAAACAGTTCCTTTTGTCACCCTGACTAATTTTGCTTGTGCCATTGGAGGATTTTGAAAATGTAGCCCTCGCAAGACTCCTTTCTTCAAAGATTTCGAATGGTTATCCTGGATAAAATCAGCCTCTATCCCATTTTCAAAAAATATTTTTCTCGAATAAGATTCAAGAAAAAAACCGCGTTCGTCTTTGAAAACTTGGGGCTTAATCAAATAGGCATCTTTGAATTTTGTTTTGATAAATTCCATATTTTTTTATTAACATATTGATTGCCTATAAATCATACTACAAAATATCCCGCTAGCCAAAAAAATAGAACCTTTCGGGGATAATCCCCAAAAGGTTCTCGATTTCCAAAAAACAAGAAAAATTAAATTTGTTGTTTTTTGGAAAAAATACTATTATAATCGTCTAGCTTAGCCAATATTATCTTCCAGTTGACTAAGTTAAATTTTATTTTTTCCGCTTTCTCCAAAATGTTATTTTTGGAGTCATTCTTTATTTTGGAAAAAATCTTCAAAAGATGTTCTGCATTATATGCAAAATCTTTCAAGCTTTTCCTACTATCTTTTGAAGCTTTAACCTTTTCCAAGTTCTTCTCCAAACTTCTCCGCCTGTTTTTTAAACATATAAACAAGGCCGCTAAACCAATACAGAAAATTACTATAAAAATATTCATTTACTACTCCTCCTTTATTTTTTTATCCAGTTCGCTGGAAATAAATTCCCAGCTGGAAATATTTCTTTCCAATTCTTTCCCAGCTTCTCTAAGCTCTTTCCTTGAACCATAAACAACATTGGAATATTTTTGAAACTTATCCAAAAGAATTTCCGCATAAACGATAAGCTTATTCAAGTCAGAATCCGATAAGATTTTTTTCATCCTAGAGAAAACCTCTTTTGCTGTGTAAACAGAAAATGGTTTTTTCCCCATGTTTATCTTAGCCCAATTTTGAAAAACTTCTCCTGTTTCGTTTAAGGAAAAACCATTTTCTAAAACTATTTTCCCCAGTTTTATAATAACTTCCTTGATCCTACTTTCAATCTCACCTTTTTCAGCCTCTATAAAAGATTTTAATATTTTCAGGTTTCGTTTTCTGGTCCCTGAAAAAATCTCCACTCCAACAATAATTAAAATTATAATAAATATGCTAAAAAATATAATTCTCATCATTTCCATCGCCCCTATTAAATTGTTAAAAAACTTATTAATTTTAATCTATTTATCTAAAATCCAGTCTTTTTCAATATTAACATCATAGCCCCTCTCTTTTCCGTCCTTATCGATAATCGTAATATGTCCGGGTAGATTCTCGATTCCTGCCTGTTTTTCAATAAGCAAATCATATTCGTCTTTAATGCCAGATGGCAAAGCATATTCAAATTCAACCGTTTTCGCTTCTCCAATTTTCACATCCACAACCGAACCAAAGTATTTCTTTCCAAATTCTTCCCCATATTTCATTTCTTTCGTATTGGAAGAATTAACAAGCCAGCTTCCTTTCGGAACATAAACCCGCAGATATGTTAAATAATTATTCGTCATCCAATCCTTGACTTTAGCTGTATGATTATAGGTAATTTTAAGTTTGGCAATCGGAGCCTCTTTTGAAAGGTCCACAGAATAATCGAAAGATCTTTTCATATAATAATCGCTTTTATAAGCTCCCAGATTGGCATCCACCATGAGAAGATAATCATTTCTCCAACCATAATTAACCTCACCGGACCAACCGGCTTCTTCCGCCTTAGATTGAAGTTCTTTATCTTTAAAATATAACTGAATATCTTTCTGATTCAAATCTTTCATAAGAACGCTGGCTAACTTCACCTTATCTGTTCCGGACATAGCAATCACTCTTTTTGAAATTTCTTTCGCCAAAGGTTGCATAATGCTTTTTCTTTCTCCTTTTGTTATTCCTTGTTCGGCATAAGCTCTTTCCACTTGATGTTCGAGGGTTAAAATAGCGTTTTCACTTTCATAATTTCCGGGATATCCTTCTACTGTAATCGGCCCGGTCACTTCCAAAATTGAAGAAAGCAGATGGCTGTTTATCCCGATTATTCCATCAAGATTTTCTTGACCGTTTCCCATTCTATAAAATTCTTCCGCTTTTTCAGCATTTTTTGCCCAATCCGGGGAATAATTTGAGTCGCGAAGTTTCCAAGATTTGATATGCAAAAATTCTTCCATAGGATAAGGAGGCGTAATTGTATCAGGAATACGACCGTCAAAATTAGACAAATCATGTACTTGCAAAAGTGAAGCATTTCCATTTTTAATTTTTAATATTCCAAAAGATCCTATAAAACCACCGCCCGGCCTAAGCTCCATGCTGTTTTGAAAAAGCACCATAAAAGTCCGCTCCACATTATCATTCTGAAGAAAATAATCGGCAAAATAAGTCAATGCCTGATATTGATCTTTTTTATCCTGAGAAAGAGGAACGTAATCTATTACGGAATCCATTGTTTTAAATATCCGACCATTCCTCATTTCCCAAAAAGCAAACCAACCTAAAAGAAGAATAATGGCTATTACCCAAAAAACAATAAAATTGCGAGTTGATTTTTGCATAAATAAAATCTTATAATATTATATTAACTTAAGATAATAGCTTAAAATTGAAAAAATGTCAAGAAGTAATAATCCCTTATTATAGAGAAAAATTGAACCATTGAATATTATGGCTTATATAAAGTAAAAAATTATAAAAGACTTTACTTAGTCGCACTTGACAAAATTCGATTCTTGTAATATAATGGACAGTTATTGAATTAATGAAAAAATTTATGAACAAAATCAAGTTAACTGTTATTATTCCTACCTATAACGTTGAGGATATCATAGAGAAGTCGATAAAATCCGTTCTTTGGGCGGATGAGATTTTAGTGGTAGACTCATTTTCAAGTGACAAAACTTGTGAAATAGCTCAATCGTTGGGAGCAAAAGTTTTAAAACATGAATATGTTTATAGCGCCAAACAGAAAAACTGGGCTATTCCTCAGGCAAAGAATGAATGGATACTCCTTCTTGATAGTGATGAAGTTGTAACTCAGGAACTTAAAAAAACGATTGAGAATCTCTTTGAAAAAAATGAAATTGAAAAATTTGAAGGATATGGCATAGCCAGAAAGCATTTCTTTTTTGGAAAATTTCTGCGTTGGGGAGGACGTTATCCTCTCTACAATATCCGACTTTTCAAAAAGACTTGTCGCTATGAGGACCGCAATGTCCACGCCCATATTATTCTGGAAAAAGAAAAAATGGCCAAAATCAAAGGAGATATTCTCCATTATAGCGATCGGAATATAATCCAGTTTATGGAAAAATTCAACCGTTATATGAAATATCAGGCTGATTATATGGTCAAAGTCAGCCAACGCGGAATAAATATCAATTGGAATAAATTTTTCACCAATCCGCTATATTTCAAATCAATAATCAAGGATATCTGGTTTTTCATTCCAGGCACTTCCCTCTTCAGATTCCTTTATATGTACATATTCCGATTTGGATTTTTGGATGGAAAACACGGACTCATTATCGCGCTTTTCTATTCACTGCAAGATTATTGCGCCAAAACCAGATATATGGAAATAAGACAGATTAATCGCAATGGCGAAATAAGGATAAAATTCCAGAATTCATTAATAAGACAACTGTGCTATCGTATCGCTTAATTAGTAAAATATGATAATATTAATAATATGAATAAAGATTTAATGACAATAATTAGAATTAATAAAAAAATAATTGTTTCTTCTGGAATAATATTGATGTCTTTGATGTTTTTCATCTCGACTATTATGCCTCAAGAATACCGATCTGATATTGGACTTATCATAATCCAAAAGCAAGAAGATAAAGTTGATGCTTTTGCCGCCACAAAGTCAGCGGAATATCTAAGTGAAATATTATCAAGAGCTGTTTATACCGATTCATTCATTGATAATGTTCTTAGCTCTGATCAACTTAAGGGGAAATTTTCCTCCAATCGAGAAGACCGAAAAAAGGAATGGCAAAAAGCTGTTAAAGTAGATAAAATTAACAACACTGGCATAATTCAAATTAGCGTTTATGATGATTCCAGAAATTATGTTAAACTTCTTTCTGAAAGAATCGCTGAGGTTTTCGTAAAGGATAATTCTAAATATCATGGCGGAAACGAAAAAATAGGAGTAAATATAATTGACGGTCCGACTGTTACAACTAACCCGGCCAGACCAAATATCTGGATAAATTCATTTTTTGGCCTAATTGTCGGAATTTTCGGATATATCGCTTATTTATATTTCTTCAAAAAATAAGACTGAAAAAAAATAATAGCCATCTATTTAAAAATCACCATTCAAGCATGGTGATTTTTAAATTATTTTTCTGGAATATTTCTTTTTGAAATTCCCAAACTAGTTCCCACAAGAGCCCATAAAAGCCACTGCGTTGATGTTTGTCTTAAAATATTATCACTGACTGCAAATAAAGCTACTGAAAAAAACAAAGCTATTACAAAAAAATGAAAATTCTTAAAATCACTGTCCTTTTCTTTGATATATTTATTAATCAAAAAAACAAATGAAGCAACTATCATTATAATATACGCCAAAAATCCGAATACGCCACACTCCATCGCAATTCTGATATAATCATTATGAGTATAAGGATTTCCTGCATAAAATCCATATTCCCTTTCAAAAGCCAAAGTTTCATTGCCAATTCCGACTCCTTGCCAATAATTTTCCCTGAATATTTTTCCCATTCTTTCCCATTGATCAAAACGCCAAACAATAGAACTATCCGCAGGCGGATTATAAACATCTTCGATTCTATCTCTCACTGTGTCGAAAATAAAAAAAATCAGAAGACAAGAAGAAATTATTATTGGAATTATTTTTTTAAACTTTACTACCCCTATAATAAGAAAAAAAATCAGAAGAGCCAACCAAGCACCTCTTGAATATGTCTCAACGAAAACAATCATTGTCACGAGCATTAAAAACAAAAAGGCTAAATTGTTCCTTATTTTCTTATCTTTATAAATTATAAAAAATATTGACGCTGCAATAATAAGAAGAAAAGAAGCAAAATGATTTGGATGACTAAAAGTTGAAAATATTCGACTTTCTATCCCAGTAGTTCCGCCAAGCCCTGATCCGGTTAAAAGTTGAAAAATGGCGAAAATAAGAGGAATTATGCTCGAAAATAAAATAGCTTTAAAGATGAAATTAAAACTATTTTCCTTTTTAGCAATAATATAAACTGAAAAAAATATTAAAGAAATCGAAACTATCCGTAATATTTCATATATACTCTGGAAATAATCAATAGACCAAATAATACTCAGACTGGATATTAAAATAAATAATGCCCAAAAAGCTAGAAGATTGTTTTTTTTAAAGATATCTCTATTTGAAAAAATAAATATTCCCAGAAGAATTATTACAAAAACTCCAAAGATTGCCGCAAAACTAAAAGAAAGATTCTGTCCAAAAAATATCTTGAGCCTTTCTCCCATTTGATCAATAGAGGGACGAATAGCAAGAATCAATAAAGTTCCCCAGCGGGGATTATTAAGAAAAATCGAAGCGAGAACAAGCGCTCCCAACAAAGCCACTTCCCTTTCTAGGCTCTGGTATGTTATTATTGAATAAATCAGAATTAAAATCAGGCCAAAAATGAACAATATTCCGTTTAATTTTTTTGATATTAAGGGATTTTCCATAATATAAAGATAGTATATTTAAGGGTCAATTGCAATAGGGTAAAAATATGAAAATACTTCAGATAAGCAAATATTATACCAAAAAAAGAGGCGGCGGATCTGTTTCTGTTCTCTTTGAGACAGTTAAATTTCTCAAGAAAAAAAATCAAGATGTTCTTATCTTTTCCATGAAAGATCCCTTGAACGAACCGGCATCTACTTCGGATTATTTCATTAATCATTTCGATATTAACAAAGCCGGGAGTTTTTTCGATAAAATCAGACTGGCGTTAAAATCAATCAATAATAATGAGGCTGCAAAAAATATAGAACGGCTGATAAAAGATGAAAGTCCTGACATCACCCATATTCACAACATCTATCACTACATCACCCCATCCATAATTCCTGTACTGAAAAAATATAAGATTCCAATCGTCTATACCTTGCACGATTTTAAATTGATTTGTCCGAATTACAAACTTTTTACTAAAAATAATATTTGCGAAAAATGCAAAGGCGGAAAATATTATAATTGCCTTTTTAAAAAATGTCTCAAAGATTCATATTCCGTCAGCTTTGTCGCTATGCTCGAAGCTTATTTTCATAGGATAAAAAAATCATACGAAAAAGTAGATTTATTTATCGCTCCGAGCAATTTTATGAAAAATAAGTGTATAGAATTTGGAATACCGGAAGAAAAAATAAAAGTAGTCAGAAATTTCTTTGATTTAAGCCAAAATATTGAGTCTGACGAAGTAATGGAAAAAGATTACTTTTTGTATTTTGGAAGAATTTCAAAAGAAAAAGGGATTGCCGATCTTATCTTGGCAACAAAAAAAATTAAAGATTCCGGGAAACTTGGAAATAATAAATTATTCATTGTCGGCCATGGTCCAGAAAAAGAAGTTCTGGAAAAATTATCAGAAGAAAATGGAATGAAAAAAGAGATTGAATTTTTGGGATTCCGTGAAGGTCAAGAATTGCAAGATATGATAAGACAATCAAAATTTGTCGTTATTCCGTCCGTCTGGTATGAAAATTCGCCGATGGCCCTTATTGAATCACAATCGCTCGGCCGGCCAGCTATTGTTTCTAATATTGGAGGAACGAAAGAATCCATTATAGACAAAAAAACCGGCCTCGTGTTTGAAGCCGGAAATTTCAGTGACCTCTCCGATAAAATAAGCCAAATGCTCAAAATGAGGCCTGAGGAAAGGAAAAATATGGGAAAAGAAGGCCAGAAAAACATCCTGAATATGCATGATCCGGAAAAGATTTATTCTGAACTTATGGACACTTACAAAAATTTACTTACCAGCAAGAAATAATTTTAGGAAATTAAAAACCGGCGCCATCGAATTAATATCGATGTGCCGGTTTTTTACCCCATGAATCCCTCCCTTTGTTATTCACCAGGGGAAAAAGATTTATACTTGCAGGAGTCCCATCTCTTAGGATTTGATGGGAACTGGTTCCAACTGGAAATTTCTTCCAGATGTTTCCAAACTCCAGCGTTTTCAGAGGGAATGAGATTTTGATACTCATTCTCGTTTGGTGCATAGGTAAGATAAATCATTAATTGCCTTACCCAGCCACCATGCTCTGGAGCGAAACACCACTTTCCCGCTGTAGTGCCTTCGGGTTTCCCTTGAGCATCGCAGACAAGAATAATGATGCCATCACTCGTCTTTCCAATCTCCTGGCATTTCTTGAGTGTCCGGGCTGACTGGCAGCTACCGTCAGGACAAGAGCCCTTCTGGTAGGCTTTCATATCGCCCAAGGCTTCCCTGAGAAGTCCAGCCTGAGTCGGACAAAGACTGTTAAGTGACTCGCCAGCAAGCCTGTTACCAATGACCTTTTTCAGGTTGGCAAGAAGTTTGTCTGAAATTGGAATTGCTCTTGTTCCTCCAATTCCGGTAACGATAACTTCTTTACTGGCTTCAGGTTGGGTTTCAAAGTTTCTCACTCCCCAGTAGGAAGTAATGACACTTTCAAGAGTATTAACTCTTTCAGTGTCTCCTACCAGCTTCACTGTTTGATAGACCGGAGACCAGTTGTCAGCTTCTTCCTTGGTAGGTGCCGGTCCCCAGTTTTCTCCTGTCGCCTTAGATTCTGAAACAACAGGAATAGCTGTTACAACCTGCTTCTGAGCGCTTGCGCACCCAAAAGTTCCAAACATCACTATCATTAAAACTATTATTGTCTTTCTCATTTTCACTCTCCTCCTCCCCTTTTTCGGGGAATATAAAAATTTTTATTTCCCCATAATTAATGCGTGAAAAACGCATAAAATGGGAGTTAATATCTATTTCAATCACCAACCCTGAAATCAATCTGATTCCAAAGTTAGTGATTGAAAATTTTGTTAAAGATCTTTTTGTTCAGCTTTGTTCTTCTGAAGAATCGAATTATTTTCAATTCTTCGGTAAAACCTCGCTACTTCTTTTTGCGGATTTCGGTCGGGCTGGATAATAATCCAACCCGTCCGTATTTCCGCTATCTATAAAAATGACTAATTCTTAATTATCGGAGAAATTGTTCCTTTGACGTTTCCTATGAATTTAGTATTACCATCCATAGAAAGCCCGCTCCAATTTTGGACTGCATTTCCGATTATAACCTTAGTGACTGCATAACCGGAATTCTTGGTCATTGTCGCTCTTTTCAGGTCGACTCTTCCAGAAATTCCTTCTCCAACTACTTCCACTCCATTTCTCCTGTTAGCCGTGAAAGTAAGTTTATTGGTGTAAATCTTAGAATTTCCAATCTTTACATTTAAGCCATCTTTATAATTTTTGTCGAAAGAAGTCTTTTCAATCCAGGCCTTCACACCTTTTTCCAATTGGACTCCATGTATTTTATTATTCTCAATTTCGCTATTCATAATGGTCAAATTTCTTGCTTGAGAATAGATACCATTTCCTCCATTATCTTCGATATCGGAGTCGGTTATACTGACTTTTCTTTCCTCCCCGACATTTCCTCCTTTAATATCAATACCGTTTTTCTTATTATTCTTAATTTTACAATTAGAGATTTTAACGCGTCCTCCTTCGCTAATCTTGACTCCATAGCTTCCACCCTTTATAGTCAATTCTGTCAAAGAAGCTTTGCCTTTAAGAATTACCACTGAGCCATTTTTGTCTTTTGCTTCAATAGTAACTTTTTCCTTATCAGCTCCGATTATTTCCACGCCCTCAGGAACAATAATATTTTCCTTATAAGTTCCCTTTCTGACATAAACCTCTCCACCTTTCTTTACGTTCTTAAGAGCTTTCGTAATACTCTTATACGGATGACTGGATGTGCCGTTTTGCGTTCCTTTGGCGCTGTCATCCACATAAATCTTCTTGCTGTTGCCGGCGTTTGTTAAAAACGGGACGGCTACTGCAAGCACAACTGCGGCAATTATTGCCTTTTTCCAGTTGATTTGGCTTAAATATTTCATATTTTTTCCTTATATTAAGCCACAGAGGCTTAATATAGTTAATTATAATAAACTTAATTAACACTCAATTTTACTACATTTTTAATTATTTGTCAATATCGGTTTACTCTCCGCGTAAAAGCTTATTAAGTCTCTCCTTTACCTCTTCCGGACTAGCTTCTCTTTTTAGATTATTTTCATTTTTCTTCTCTTCATTTTTTTCTTCAACCGACTCGCTTGAAAATAGAAAGTCTGGAATTCCTTCTGAAACAGGAAGATTACTCGGCGAAGCGGATTTTTTATTGAAATTTGATACCTCTTCCGCTTTTGGTATTCTTTCTATTTTAATAATTTTTTCTTTCCTAATTTCTTCCTTTTTTTCACTGATAATTTTTTCATTTTTTTTCTCGGTCTCAATTTTCACTTCAGGTTTTTTCTCTTCTTTCTTATTTGAAAATTCATATTGATATTCCGGAAAAATTGTTCTGGGAAATTTGCCCGCGTATGACTGTCTTAAATCATCCCTCAGAAAAAGCTTCATTTCTTTCTTTCTGGAAATTTCCTTATTTCTGATCAGAAACCAAGGAAAAACAAGGAAAATAAAGATATAAGCCATAATTCCGAAAATGATACTTTCTCCGATAATAACCGAAATATTTCGAAAGGTAGCTATTCTGGTTATCTGCTTTTCCACAATACGGATTTCTAAATCGGTTTTAATATTGTAATATTGTCCTATTGAGAGTATCGCCTGTCTTGTCGCAATCTGATTGAGATCATATGAATCCAAAGCCCCTTTGGAAAAAGTCTTGATGTTTATGGCTCCGCTTTTTCCAATTTGCTCAATTTCTATTTGTGAATTCCATAATTTTTTTCTTTCATAATTGGAAAGATCTTCTGTGCTGTTTTCTCCTAAACTTTTTTCCACACTGTCATAAAAAGAAATCGAGCTAAGAATATTTTCCAGATTCGCCACAATCTTTCCATAGCTTTCCGCCGTAATTTGAGTTTTTGGCAAAACTAAAATCTGCGTTTCGGTCACATAAGTTCTCCGACTGTTAAGCAGAAAAAAGAATACGATCAAAACAAAAATCACAACCGCGCTTATTCTTTTAAATATAGTATTTTTATCCATAAAATCAACTACTTTAGTTAACTGTGGAGTCTAGCACAAGATTGATTTTATGTCAATAACCCCAAACTAATATTAACATATCTTAAATAAGCCAAATAATAGCTCCGGAAATTAAAAAGAGACCCAAGCATGTTAACTTTGAGTCTCTTAAATTGTTCTATATCTTAAGCCATTATTATGGCTTTCTGTTAAAGGTTACTCCGCCGAATTGAACTTGTCGGCACGTTTTTCTCCGTACCATTTTTCAATCGGCTCTTTTGTTGAGAGTCCCACATAAGCACCAACCGTGTGATTAGTGCCACCCTGAATTCCAACAATAACAGTTCCGATTCCGGTCTTTTTCCGAAGCTCAGACTTTGCAAAAGCAAAATCCTTTACTCCGTTATCACGGAATCCGTATCCGACCAAGTTCCTCCAGCGAAGACCGTTATTGAAACTTTTTTCTACGCCAGCAGAAATGTCCGTGGAACTGTTTAAATCCCCTGTCCAGATGTCCAGCATTGCCAGAGCATCCAGACTGTCATTAATCCGATAATGGTAATCGGCATAAATCCCGCCAATCACTCCGGATTTTTTCACATCAGGCCTGCCAGATCTTTCGGTAACAGCCTTCTGATAACCCAAACGAGCTTTCAGCTGGCCATACCACTCATCCGAATAGGTTGAAATACCAACTTCTGGAACGATTCTTAAATCACTTCCTTCGATAGGCAAATTGCTCATATCCCACTCAGAATAGTTTCCGTAAAGGCCTATTCCCAAAGATGTCGGGGATCCGGCTTTTTTCTTCCAATACATCATTTCGCCGGAAATTCCTCCGCTTTTCACTTCATCGTGATTACCAGGCTTCTTAATCGAAAACATCGCCCGGCCATAAGTCTCCAACATTGAAATATTGTCCTTTTTATCAGACTTTTCTTCCTTTGCTGTTTTTACAATTTCAACCTTTTTGCCGTTTGAGAAAATAATTTCCCTCTTCGTCTTTTCCGACTGTGAGGTCTTGGTAGAGGTCTTAGTAATAACTTCAGCTTTAACCTCTTCTTCTAATACAACTGCTTTCTGGCTAACTGTTTCCTTTTCAGGAATTGTCAGCTTTTGCCTAACAAAAATTAAGTTAGGGTTTTTGATTTTATTAATCATGACCAGTTCTGCTACACTAGTCCCCTTAGCCTTAGCAATACCAGAAAGTGTATCGCCATTTTTTACCGTGTATGTTTCGGCGCCACAGATCGTAGCTCCAAAAATCATAGCGGTAAAAAGGACAAAACTCAGTATTTTTTTCATCTTACCCTCCTAATTGGATGATAGGTTTTCAGTTATTATCATTCTCTCAATTTCCGAGAGGTATCTGTTGACATAGAGCATATCCTCCCGACTGATTGTCGAGCCTCTGCTCCAAGCAATTGGTTTTGACTTTCCTGCCCGATAAAGGTCGAAGAAAGCCGAAATTCCGGTTGAATATAGATCCGGAGAAATAAACCAATTCCCTTCCGAAACAAGTTTTTGGAAATAACTGCAGCCAGGATTAATCTTGGCTATTTCCTTGACCTGCTCGATCGAGAGTGGACTGTGAAATACCAATCCTTCCGGACCAGAAAACTTTTTCCAGTTTTTTACCACTGGATAAAAATAATCCGCTTCCTTTAGGTCGGATAAATCAGTTCCATACTTTTCCACGAATTCCTTTCGAAATTCATAGTCAGTCTGAAACTTGTTCCAATTCAGTGGAATTCCATCGCCATTTTCTCCTAACAGGTCAAATACATATTCCTGCATCGTGGAAAAAGCGATTAATTTTCCGCCTTTTACAGACTTATCCAGGATAATTGTCGCAAAAAGCGCCACTTTATCCTTGCCGTCGGAATCAGTAATCATTTGTCCCCAGGGGGTAAAAACCACCTGAGCCAAATGCTCACCGCCAAGGTTATCGATTACCCAGCCGTACCAAGTGGTGCGACCGGGAGCCATTTCAGCTTTCAACCCTTCCGGAAAAATTCCCGTCCGAGCCTGAAAACTTCCGCTTTCGACATCTACTTCATTCATGTCATAAACTCCAATGAAGTATGGTGGTTCCCTTTTAACTTCCACTTTTTGAACCACCTCCTGAGGTTGATTTATTGCCAGATCAGATATCCTGGCATTGATTCCATTAGTAGCGCAACCGCTAATAAACAAAATCACCATAGCCAGTATGACAACAATCTTTCTTTCCATCTTGAATCCTCCAATAAAAAATTTTTAGTAACCTTTTAGATTGTCAACGAACATTCATTAACAACCTTATTTTTAGATATTTTTATTCCCAAAAATCCAAAAATAAAGCCATTAATTTTTCAGGTACGATTCCTCATGATTAACCTAATAGTGTACCTGAAAATTGGCTTTTTGTCAAGACAAAAAGCCAAAAACCCGAAAAATACTTTATTTTCGGGATTTTTGTAACTTATATAAACTAAAGAAAAATTTTATTCTATATTTCTAGCGGATATTATAAATTAACATCCAGTTCCATTTCTTTGCCATCGCGGATAATTTTGAGCTTTATCTTATCGCCTTTTTTATACTGAAAAATCAGATCGGAAAGATTTTTTGCAGCAGTTATTTTTTCACCGGAAACTTCCGTTATAATATCCCCGATTTTAATACCGGCAACATCAGCCGGAGATCTGAGAACAACTGACGGGACGGATGAAAAACTATATGGAGAAATCAATGCTCCGCTTTCAATTTTCAAATCATTGGTTAGGGCGTATATTTTTGTTATCGGAGTATAAAGAACTCCAAGAGTAGCATTCTGCCCCAATTCTTTTCTGAAATGTTTTTCAATAACAATCTTGATCTTATTGGAAGGAATTTGAAAATATTCCGTTTCATTATTCCTTAAAACAGAACCGGTAATACCGATGACTTGACCGGAATAATCAATAACCGGACCACCAACCAAATTTTTGCTATTTGAAAAATCCGATTGAAAGACTCCTTCCAGTTTTTCTGAAGAAGAAGCAGGTTTCTCAAAAAGATTAAATATCGGATTCAATCCGCCAAGAAGCCCTGAAGCGAAGATATTTCCGGAATTTTCAAGATTTCCTCCAACGGCAATAAGCTTTTCTCCAGGCTTAGAATCATCCGAATTTCCGAAGGAAATAGTCGGCAAATTACTCTCATCTACTTTCAGAAAAGCCAGGTTACTATAAGAATCGAAACCAACCAACTCTGCATCATATGTTTTTCCATTGGATAATATAGCCTTAAATTTGTAATCATCAATTTTTGGAATATTGAAATAAGTGAGTATTAGACCGTCATTGGTAATTATGACTCCGGCGCTGCTTTTAATGCTAGTTAAATCCGTCTTGATTAATTGTTTTTTAGCCGTATTGGTTTTAGTTTCTATATTTCGATAAATGATTATACTGGCAACCGAAGGAGTCACTTGACCGGCAATCTTATCTATAGAAGTTTCTTCTTTGACAAAAACCTGCTCCGTACGATTAACAACAGTAACGTCTTGCATTGATTTTTTCAAAAATTCAAATTTTGAAAAAAACTTTGTCGAAACAAGAAATGGGAAAAAATAACGCTCGGCAACTATTCCGCTCAATCCGCCTATTACTATTATAATCACTACTATAAACGTTTTTCTTGCAATTTTCATAAAAAAATTTAAAAAATAAAACTAAAATAATTTCTAAATCATCGGCAACCATTTGGAAGAAATTAGCACTAAAACTATAAGAAAGGAAAAAATTATCATATTTGCAATTATTTTCTTCCGACTCAATAAGCCTAAAAAATGGCTTTGGATAATATCCCAAAGCACATAATACAGTATAAGGGCGATAACTCCGGTAGTCAAATATCCAAAAGGCCAATAGCTCATCATCCAAATAATTTCAGTCATAGCCAGACCAATAAGAAAGCTATAAGTCCAAATAATTTTTTTTGTTTCATTGCTGATTATTGAAAAATGTTGATAGCTGACAAAAAGCGTGACAATAAGAAAAGACAACATTAACCAATATAGAGGAACAGAAAAATTAATATATAGCCCATAAACTCCGGCGTAAGTGAAAAATATTGTTGCCATCGCCGCCGCCATATTCATCCCACGAGCCGTTTGATCAAGCTCATATTTCCGAAGACGTGAAGCGCTAAAAAGAGAAAAATAATACATCAAGGATGATATGAGAATGAATATTTGCTGTTCAAAAAATATGGAAACGAGGTAAAGCAGATTAACTGATGAAATGGAGCAAAACATCGGCAATATAACAAAACGCCATTTTTTTCCCATTCCAAAGCCATCTTGAAGCGAAAGAATAACGAGAAAAATCAAAACCCAAAAAACCCAAGATGGTCGGAAAATAATAAGCTCCAAGCCAAACAAAAAAATAACAGTATAGATAAATGATTGAAGTTTTAGAAACATCTTTGATTCTTGGATTAATTTATTGACTGATTTTTACCTTTATCAATTTTAATACTCAAATTTGAGTTTTTCTTTTTCTTCATCAATTCTGACGCTATCTCCTTCTTTTATCTTTTTTTCAATAATCAAAAGCGCCAACTCATCCATTATTTCATTTTGAATGACCCGTTTCAATGGTCTTGCTCCGAAAGCCGGATCAAAACCCTTCTTTCCGATAAATTCCTTAGCTTTCTTGGATATCTTTATTTTAATATTTTTTCTTTCCAACCGATCCCCTATTTCTTTAAGTTGAATCTCAACAATTTTCTCGAGCATATTTCGGTTTATCGGATGAAAAATTATTACTTCATCCATCCGATTAAGAAATTCCGGCTTAAAACTATCACGAAGAGCTGTCATTACTTTTTCCTTCATTTCAGACTCGTTTAATGTTTCTTGACCATCTCCGCCGCTAAAACCAAGATTCCCTCTGAAAATTATTTCCGAGCCGAGATTGGAAGTCATTATGATAACGGTGTTTTTAAAATTCACACTTCTCCCCTTTGAATCGGCTAGCCGTCCTTCATCCAGTATCTGAAGCAATAAATTAAAAACCTGCGGGTGAGCTTTCTCTATTTCATCCAGAAGTATAACTGAATAAGGTTTTCGACGGACCAATTCTGTCAGTTGTCCCCCTTCTTCATATCCGATATATCCCGGCGGAGAACCAATCATTTTTGAAACGCTATGCGATTCCATATATTCACTCATATCAATTCTAATCATCGCTTTCTCATCATTAAAAAGGAACTCTGCCAAAGCTTTAGCCAACTCGGTTTTTCCCACTCCGGTTGGACCCAGAAAAATAAAAGAACCGATTGGACGATGAACCTCGGAAATTCCAGATCGAGAACGACGAATAGCATTAGATACAGCTTTTATTGATTCCTCCTGACCAACCACCCTTTTCCCGATTTCTTCTTCCATTTTCACCAATTTCATCACTTCACTCTCTAAGATTTTTGAAGTCGGAATGCCAGTCCATCTTGAAACAACTTTGGCAATATCCTCCTCAGTAACCTCTTCCTTAAGAATTGCATTTTTGCTTTGAATATTGTCCAGTTTCCTTTTTTCGCTTTTTATCTTTTTTTCCAATTCGGGAACAAGACCATAACGAATCTCTGCCACCTTATCAAGTTCCATTTTTCTTTCGGAAATTTCCGCCTGAACTTTCAACTTATCTATTTCTTCGGAATGCTTTCTTATTTTAGTTATCAAATCCTTCTCTGCTTTCCATTGCAAAAGAAGCTGACCTTCTTTTTCTTTAATATCCGAAAGCTTTTTATTAAGCTCTTTTAATTTCTTTTTTGAGTCTTTGTCTTTTTCCTTCTCTAAAGCCTTTTTCTCGATTTCCATTCTTCGAATGAGTCTTTCCGCCAAATCAACTTCCGCCGGCATTGAATCAATTTCTATCCGAAGCGCTGAAGTCGCTTCATCGATAAGATCCACCGCTTTATCCGGCAAGAATCTGTCAGTTATATAGCGATCCGAAAGAATAGCCGCTTCCCGAATCGCCGCATCGGTAATTTTTACTCCGTGATGAACTTCATATCGTTCTTTTAGCCCGCGCAAAATTGCAATCGTATCTTCAATTGACGGCTCTCCGACAATTATCGGTTGGAATCTGCGCTCAAGTGCTGCGTCTTTTTCTATGTATTTTTGATATTCCTTGGTAGTTGTGGCGCCTATCATTCTGAGCCTTCCTCTGGATAAGGCTGGCTTTAGCATATTAGAAGCATCCAACGCTCCTTCAATTGCTCCCGCTCCAACTAAAGTATGCAACTCATCGATAAAAAGAATATATTTTCCTGCCGCCCGATCAACTTCGTTAATTATCGCTTTGAGACGCTCTTCGAATTCTCCGCGAAATTTTGTTCCCGCCAAAAGCGAACCCAGATCCAAAGACATCAATATCTTATCTTTTATAGTTTCCGGAACATCGCCATCTGCAATTCTTTGAGCCAATCCTTCAACAATAGCCGTTTTTCCCGTTCCTGCCTCACCGATAAGCACGGGATTATTTTTAGTCCGACGACTCAAAACTTGCATCAAACGCCTTATTTCATTATCTCTTCCGATGACTGGATCTAGCTTTTTATCGCGAGCTAGCTGAGTCAGATTTATCGTATATTTTTCCAGCACTTGTAATTTATTTTCCGGGTTGGGATTATCAACTTTCTGAGTTCCACGAATTTCTGACATGACTTTAACAACTTTTTCATATTGCAATTTATGGATTTCCATGAAATTTTTGGCCTTTGCATTGAGAAGGATAGAAAGAAAAAGATGTTCAGTGGAAACATAATCGTCACCGATTCGTTTTGCTTCTTCTTCGGCTTTATTAAGAACCATTATAAGTTCGGGCGATATGAATATTTGGCCGATTATACCCTTATTCAGTTTCGGATAATTCATAACCTCTCTAAGAACTTCGTTTTTTATTTTTTCCAAATCTATTTCCAATTTTTTTATCATAATAGGAACAATCGATTCATCCTGAGAAAGCAAAGAATACAACAAATGGAAAACATCTACTTGTTGTTGTTCATTCATTATTGCCAATTCCTGAGAATTACGCAAAGCATCTTGAGATTTAGTTGTCAGCCTGTTGAGATCCATAAATTGTGAAAAATAATCTTTATCTCCTTTCCTCTAATTTCACTTTAATATCTTTCAAATCTCCCTTGTGCCAAACTTTAAGTGTAAGCTCTTCTCCGACATTATATTTTGAAATTAATTCCAAGAGACCGTTTTTGCTGTCAATCTTATCCCCATTTATTTCCAAAATCAAATCATTTTCCACTATTCCGGCTTTATCTGCTGGCGATCCGGGAATAACGGCAAAATCAGTCACACGATTTCCTCTTACAACCAAAACCCCGTAGTTATAAGGAAGATTTATGGATTTTTGAATTGCAGTCGTCACAGGAATATAGCGGACACCCAAATATGGCGTAGAAATTTTTCCCGTCGTCTTAACTTGGTTTATTATTTTTTCTATCTGAGAAGAAGGAATAGCAAAACCGATACTTTGTGCTCCCTGAGCCATGGCGACATTTATCCCAATCACTTCTCCATTAACATTAAGCAGTGGTCCGCCGGAATTTCCCGGATTAATTGCCGCATCTGTCTGGATTATATTATTAAGCCTTTCAGTTTCCCCAAACTTGCTTCCCGCTGTTACGCTTCTTTTGAGTCCTGAAATTATTCCCTTACTAACAGTATTGGAAAATTCCCCTAAAGAATTCCCGATTGCAATAACTGTTTGACCGATTTTCAATGAATCGGAATTTCCGAAATTAAGCACAGGAAAATCAGCTCCGCTTATCTTAATAACTGCGATATCATTAACTTGATCCTTAGCTAGAACCTTAGCCGGATATTCCTTTCCATCATTTGTAATTACGGAATATTCCGCATTTTCATCCGAAATAACATGTTTATTGGTAACTATCATCCCGTCTGAAGTAATAAGAAATCCTGTCCCGCTTCCTATCTTGGTTTTTTCATTTCCACTTTCGTTATTTTCATCTTGCGACTCAGAAGAATTTCCATTGCCAAAAAAATCATCAAAGAAATCATCAAATCCAAAAAAATTAGAATATGAATCTTGCAATTTTGAAACATCCTTGCTAATCACTATACTAACCACCGCTGGTGAAGATTTGCTGACAACATCGATTACAGCCGTATCTTCATCAATAAGTTTCTGCCTTATCGAATCACTCGAAATATTCCCCGCTTTCCATCCAATATTATTTCTTCCCATAAATCCAGTTATTTTCGAAGAAAAGGCCGACCCCAATCCTCCAAAAATAAAACCGGCAGTTGCCCCGAAAATAATCGAAAATATTATTGCCAAAATTATTGAAGATAATACAATTTTCCATCCTCCCGGCTTCTTGACAATAATTGGGACTGGCTTTTCTGTTTTGTTATTATTCGTTTCCTTGGAAGAAATATTTTCTTCCATTTTCGGATCTAAATTTTCCATATATTTATTCCCCCGAAAGACGCCTGTTTTTAAGATATGACATCAAACGGTTAATTTTAATTTTATTTTGGCTTAACTTCACCTGTTCCTTGGAAGCCAAAGAACAGGAATAATTTTCCAAAATTATTTATCCAAATTAAACCAATAAGAATGTTATTCCATCGAAATGGCGCTTACGGGACAACTATTTATCACATCATCCAAGTTACAATCTTCACAATCGTCTGCGATAACTTGAGATTTTCCATTTTCATTGATCTTAAAAACTTTTGGACACATTGACTCGCAGGTTCCGCATCCAATGCAAAGATCTTCATTAACCTTTGGTTTTAACATAATTTTATACGGATAAACGTAGCTATTTATTGCAAAAAAACAACGTCTAGCCGTTTTTTAAAAAAAATTAAAAAAATACCGACAAATCATCTGAGTAATTTTTCAAAAGATTTTTTTCAAATTCTTTAAGAGACTGAATTTGAAAATCTACTTCTGATTTTTCATTATTCCAATAGAAATCTTTAAGCGGGATATGGATATTTAAATTTTTTTCATAATCAACCAACCATTCCGGAAGTCCGTATGTTTTAACAAAAATCTGACTGATATCCGCTCTTCGGATTCCATTTTCATCTTTCAAATCATTTATTTTAACTATATGATAACCAATACGGCTATTGATTATTCCGGTTATTTTACCCTTTTCTGTAGAAAACACATCCTGCGCTATTTCAGGAAGCATCTGATCTTCCTCTATCCAGCCGATTTTCCCCCTATTTTTGCCGCTTTCCCCTTCTGAGTATTTTTCTGCCACTTTTTCAAAATCATTATTAATCGAAATATCTCCTAAAGCTTCTTCTATTTTTTCTTTGGCTTTCGCATTATTAGGATGAGTGGATTGAATATCTTTTGAAAGTTTTTCTTCGTATAAATAAGGCTTCACGATATATTCTTTGAAGTCATCCATATCCCAGCCATAAAGCCTCTCCATATTTTCCTTAAGATTTTTATCTGTGCCATATTCCTTAAGCTTTTTTTCAACTTCATTTGAAATATCTTCCTTGGAAAAAACAATACCGCGCCGATTGGCTTCCTTTTCAATAATCTTCTCTTCAATCATTTTGTTAAGAATATTTTTTTCCTTTATTTTTAAACGTTTTTTTCCGTCTTCAGTTGAAAAATCTATCCGGATCCCAATCTCTCCAAAATTCTGATTTTCATAAAATCTTTTTGAAGCTGCCACTTTTTTTTCAAGCGTGCCTAGTCTCACCATATCAGAACCCCAAAAAGCCGCTGGGTAAGGAATGATTCCGGATGTCAAATTGGTCAGACGGTTATTAAGACCAAGTCCGTAAACTAAAATTCCAGAAACAACCATATACAAAAATACGACTGCGACTATTCCAAAAACAACTGTTCTCCATTTTATATCTTTTTCACTATCCTTATAATTCATATACTTACTCGCAAATTAGTATTTGAAAAAATAATCCCACCAATTCCGCACATTAGAAGTTTGAATAATTATTTCTTGAACGCTATCCTTTTCTTCAATTGTTTTTTCACGATTTTCATTAGCCTCTTTTTCTAAAACAACTACTTTCTCGCCATAGCTTTGCAAATTCAACTTATCTTTTGCTTCTTTTTCTTGATAATCCCGACTATTAAAATAAGCAATCTTATCTGAAAGAACCGCATTCTCACGTCTTATTTTCTCCGCCTGTTTTTGCAGTTCATTTATCTCATTTTGAATTTCTTTCTTCTTTTTTGTTTCTTTGAAAATTGCCAAAGAAACAGCAATAATTGCCACTACTCCGACAAAAATAACCGCTTTCAAAACGAACGATCCGCCTTTTTTTAAATTGCCCTTATTCATAAGCAAAAAGGGTTTTTATGCTAATTGAATGCTGGAGCAACCGAAAAAACCACCATCGACAAAACAGCAAGAAGCGAAATAACTATCCAAATTTTATGAAATTTTTTATTCCTTTTACTTATACTCATATTTAATATAATAGCAGAAATATCAGAAATTTACAAAATCAGTGCTTAAAATAAAAAATATAGTCAATTTGACAGGCAAATTTAGATATGATAGCCTAAAAATCCTGAAAAATTCAGGTATAATTAAACATTTTTAGCAAAAAGGAGGTAATTAACATTGGAAACTTTAAATGAGTTTCATTCGAAAAAGTTCTTGTTTTCGGTTGATAGTGAAAAAATGAAACCAGAGAATATTAAAAAATATCTCTGGAATCTATGGGGCTTAGCATCCGAAGCAAATGAGATTTTGGATGCATGGGAAATTATCCTATGGTATGGACTTAAAATTAAGCCTAGCAAAGTTTTTAAAAAGGCTATTCTATTAACCAAAACTGAAAATGATCGCATGATTATTTTTGATCGATTCGAATCGATAAAGAGAAATATAATTCCGTTGCTGCGAAAATGAAAACGACCCACTTGAATAATCAGGCGGGTCGCGTTTTTTTGTCTAAGAAATCATAGCTGATTGAATTCTCCTCTGCAACTGCCGGATTTACAAGTACATTCAAGCTTAACTCCTTGCACTTCCGTTTGGTTATAATCTACAGTTATTTCCTCATCTGCTAAAATATCTCGAATCGCAATTAATGATGGACTACCTTTTGCAATATTTAATTTTGCATTTGGATCACAAGAATGATTGATCCAATTTAAAACTTTATCATCATAAACATATCTGCCATCTGCAATTCTGGCACATAGAGATTTCGGCTCTTGATATACGATATCCAATGGAATATTATAAAATTCAGCATCTTTGCGTATCGGATTGAGAGTAAAAATTCCGAAACCATTTATTTTGCTTTTTCTTTTTTCAAATTTAACATCAATAAATTATGGAAAATTGAAAAATTATTTTTTCAAAACCGAGAGGAAAGCTTCTGATGGAATGGAAACCCGACCGATGTTTTTCATTTTCTTCTTTCCCTTCTTCTGCTTTTCCAATAGTTTCCTTTTTCTCGTCACATCTCCTCCATAAAGTTTGGCAATAACGTCTTTGCGAAAAGCTTTAATGGTTTCGCGAGCGATTATTTTTTCACCGATCGCTGCCTGAAGCGCAATCTGGAAATTCTGCCGCGGAATAGATCCTTTGAGTTTTTCCACAATTCTTTTGCCTTCGCCAAAAGCACTCTCCTTGGGAACAATTCTGGCAAACGCATCAATCCTTTCCTCGGCCACAAAAATATTGAGTTTCACCAATTCATTCGCTCGATATTCGCTGATTTCATAATTCATCGAGGCATAACCTTGAGACGCGCTCTTCAGATCGTCATGCATATTGGTAATCACATCGGTCAAAGGACAATTGAATTTAAGAATCATCCGCTCGCTGTTCAAATATTCCGTATCAAGATATTCCGCTCTGGTATTATTCATCACTTCCATGATTGATCCAAGATAATTCGAAGGCGATACTATTTCCAGTTTCACATACGGTTCCTGGATTTCTTCAATAGAAGATGGATCCGGCAATTCGGATGGTGAATAGACACTTATAAGTTCGTTTTTTCCTTTGGTTTTTACCCTATAAACCACGCTTGGTGTCGTGATTGTCGGACTGATTTCAAATTCACGCTCTAGTCTCGATTGGATTATTTCCAAATGCAAAAGTCCCAAAAATCCACAGCGGAATCCCCGTCCCAAAGCCAGATTACTTTCCGGCTCAAAAACGAAAGCGGCATCATTCAGCTTGAGCTTATCCAGGGCGTCACGCATGAAATTATAATCATCGCCTTCGATCGGATAGAACGAAGCATAAACCATCGGATGAACTTCCTTATATCCCGGCAGTGCTTTGACTTCACTATGAAGACTATTATTGCGAGTCTCCTGTGTCCTGGAAATCGTTATAGTATCGCCCACCCGACAATTTTCCACACTTTTTAGGCCAGTGGCAATATAGCCGATTTCTCCAGAAATCAATTTTTCCGATTTCACAAGTTCCGGTTTGAAATATCCGACTTCAATTACATCGCTTTCCACTCCGTTCATCATCATCCTGATATTTTCTTCCGCCTTCACTTCTCCGTCAAAAATGCGAACATGCGCCAGAACCCCTTTATATGTATCGTATTTGGAATCGAAAATAAGAGCTCGAAGAGGTTTCTCTTTTTCTCCTTTAGGAGCGGGAACCACTTCGACTATTTTTTCCAAAAGCTTATCCACGCCCAAACCGGTCTTTCCGGAAACTTCCAAAATATCTTCTTCTTTGCAACCGAGCAAGTGAATTATTTCCCGTTTGGTTTTTTCCACATTGGCATTTGGCAGATCGATTTTATTGGCAACCGGAATTATTTCCAGATTATGTTCAATAGCTTGATAGAGATTAGCAATCGTCTGCGCCTGCACGCCTTTGGTCGCATCAACCAAAAGCACCGCTCCTTCCACCGCTGCCAAACTGCGCGAAACTTCATAACCGAAGTCAACATGTCCGGGAGTATCAATCAGATTTAAAATATAATCTTTATAATGCATCCTAACCGGCTGCATTTTGATGGTGATTCCCCTTTCCCGCTCCAGATCCATCTGATCCAGAAGCTGTTCTTTCATTTTTCTAGCCTCCACTGTTTTGGTAATTTCCAAAAGCCGGTCGGCCAGAGTCGACTTTCCATGATCAATATGAGCAATAATGCAAAAATTCCTGATTTTTTCCATAAATTTTCCTATAAATCATCATAGCTTAAATTCGGCAAATAATCAATGAATATTAATATTATTATAAATAAAAAACAAACCCACCAAATATTTTCAATTCAGTGGGTTAAATTTTCGAAACTCGGTTTTATTCAAACATTATTTAAACTGGAATGAACATAATAACGGCTAGTGACAATAGAACCAGCTCTATTGTAAATAAGTTTAATTTTTACCGAATTTACAACACTTGGCCAACCGATATCTCCAAGAAGTTCTGGCTCTACAAAAATTTTCCTTGTCGCCCCATCACTAGTAACCCACGACTTATTTTCCAACCAGGCAATAAAATCCTCCTGACTATCAAAACCGTAATCATTAAGATGCCGCGAAATATAGGAAACACTATTTGCAACACCCTCCGCGCACGATTCATCCGAGTATAATGCCGACATCATTTGTTTCTGCATGTTAATCGGTAGTGGAATAACCGGCGAAAAAACATAGGATATCATTACCAAAAAACCGACAAAAAATAAACCTGTAAAGATTTTTTTAATCATTTCGACCTCCTTTTTTCTTAGGTACTATTCAACGTCAAAATTAACGTTCATAACAGTCTAATAAAAAATCTTAATTATGTCAAGATAAAAAAACATTAAAACAAAACCACAATAACTTTGCGGTTTTAAAAATAGAAAATTAAAATCAAATCCCCGCCACTTCCCCGGTGTCTTCGCTGATGATTCCTTTTTGGCGGAATATCTTTCTAGTTATTGATTTTCTGAAATGATGATATTCTTCAATTTTGAAAATATGGCAAGCAGTTATAAAAACAATCGTTCCAATTCCGGCAGAAATAACCAGCTGAGAAAATATTCCTAGGAAAGTATCCATATCAATAAACATCGCCACACAATATTTCATCAGCTGAATTCCAACTCCAGATGCAAGAGAAGCAGCCACGATTTTTCCGATAGACCTAAGAATATTTCTATCATCTAAGCCTCCAAAACGGGAATGCAAAAGAAAAAGAAGCAGAAGCATCTGAAAAATGCTTGAAAGAGAAAACGCGATTGCCAAACCGATAATTTTCAATTTTCCAATAAGAAAAATCACCGCTAAAATATTAATCACTTCGCTTATAAGCGCAGCATAGAAAGGAATCTTTGTATTTTTTAGAGCATAAAAAGAGCGCGCCAAAAGCGGAATAAGACTCTGTGCAAAAAGACTGAGTGAAAAAAATCCAAGACATTCATAAGTCAGAATTGTATCTTCCCAATCAAATTCCCCCGCTCCAAGAACCACCCGCACTATCTGCGCCCGAAGAAGCAAAATCATTATGCTTAACGGAATGACAAAGAAAAGAATATTGCGGAAAGTTTCAGAAAATGTTCCGACAAATTCTTTTTCGTTTTCTTTTTTTGTCAGTCGAGAAAGAGTTGGAAAAACAGCAATCGCAAAAGACACCCCAAAAATTCCCAAGGGAACGCTCTGAAGATTTTGAGCAAAACTGAATACCGCTAAACTTCCTGAAGCTAAAAGGGAAGCGAATATGGTTATTATAAAAAGATTGAATTGATTTACCGCAATTCCCATCATTCTAGGAATCATGAGCTTTAGGACACTTCGTATATCTTTATTGAAAAAATATTTACGCAATGAAAAATTATTTTTAAATCCCAGATGAAAAACTGCCGGACATTGGACAAGCATATGGAGAAAAGTGCCTAAAACCACTCCCCAAGCCAGTCCGATAGGACCCATAAATTTCACAAATATTAAAACTCCAATAATAATTCCGATATTGTAGAATATCGGCGCCAGAGAATACATTAAAAATCTTTTTAAAGAAGTCAGTATCGCTCCAAAAATTCCACTTATTCCTAAAAAAATCGGACTCAAAAACATTATGCGGGTAAAAACAATAACTTGTTCCATTTTTTCCGGATTGAAACCGGGGGTTATGAAACGCATAATCCAAGGAGTGAGAGCGCAGAAAATTAAAGAAATCACAATTATTAAAACAATGAAAATATTAAGTATCCCATTAGCCAGTTCCCAGGCTTGTTTCTCCTTTTTTTCTGACAAGAGACCGGAGAATATCGGAATGAAAGCCGCGCTGAGCGCCCCAAGGATTAGGAAATTATAAATTAAATCGGGAATTCTAAAAGCAGCATAATAAACGTCTAACGCATCTCCAGCTCCGAAAGTTGAAGCCAAAAAACGATCCCTCAAAAGACCAAGGATTCTTGAGGCCAAACCAAAAAGCATTATAATAAAAGCAGCCGAAGCTATTGAATTAGCTGGACTGGAATCAAGAAGTAATTTGTTATTAAAAATTTTCTTTATCATAAATAATCATTAATTCCTCTGAAAGGCAATCCCAATAAACTTATCGCTTTCTAATTTATCTTCAATCTCAATACTATTTTTTCCTTCTGTAATATCAGAAAAATCTTTGACACTTTCATCAGGATACTTCCATACAATATCATAGGATTTCGGGAAACTCACCATAGAATTTATATTGCTTCCAATACTGCCAGATTGTTTTTGCAAAAGAAGTGAATAAGTATCAACCAACTTATCCTTACTGTCGATATTTATTTTAAAAGGCAGGAGATAAGTATATGTAATTGTTACAGTTTCCTGCGGACTGACATATACCCAGTTTCCAAAAACAGTCTTATTTGAATCTTCGTATATTCTTGTTCCGGTTTCCTCATCAAATTCTGTTGCATTTTCTTCCATAGCCACTTGGGAATCACGCTTGAAGCCAAGTGCATCATAATCGATTGGTGGAGAATTAAATTCTCTAGTTTGACCGGAAACACTCAAGAGTTTTGATCCTTGAGGAACATAAACTCTCATATAATTAGCATTGACTCGATTCCACCAATCATAATTTGTTTTTCCCCCATTATGCTTTCTGGTTATAGAAACCGAATCGATTATAGAACCATCGTCTTGAATTTCAGCTTTATGAACAATATTTTCTTCCACCACCCCATCCGTTTTAAAGCCATTTATATTGGTGTTAATAACTGAAAGATAGTCTTTTTGTGTCCCCAGAATCTCCCCGGACCAACCATTGGCAGAAATTATTTTCTCAAGTTCATAATTTTTTGAATAAATAAGAATATGTTTTTCATTGAGACTTTCTCCGATTACGCTCATTGCCTTTGCGATATCGTTAACATTCTTGGCATTAAAGAGTCTATCAAGCATTATTGGAGCCAAATCAGCCAAGATTTTTTTGGGTTGATTAATATCTCTATCATAATTCTCTTCGACTTCCTGCTGGATATTTTCAATAAAATTATCCTTATCAACAGTCACATCATATTCCTTCATCTCAATTGGCCCCGTAATTTCGAGCATTTTTTGCATAACTGTCGGCGTCATAGTTATTATTCCATCTACTGTCGGTCCGCCGGTTTTTTCAAAAAACCAAGCCGCTTTCTCGGCAGATTTCGGGAAATCGGGAAACCAATTGCTATCATGCAAACTCCAAGCTACGCTGATTTTTTGAATTGGCGCGGGAGGAACAACTTTCTCTTTCAGTTGTCCATCAGGATTAAAAATTCCGTCAATAAGGAAGCGTTTTACACGACCATCGAAAATATCCAGTATTCCATAAGTTCCAATAAATCCTCCGGTTGCCCGCATTTCTTGATTATTTTGAAATAGAAAAAGATATTTTCTCGGGCCATTCCCCCCTAATATATCAACAAAAATTTTTTCTTGATCGATAAAGCCGGACAAGAATTTATTTATCTCTGGAAGTCTTTTTTTAATTTCAATAAATTTACTTCGCTGTTCTTCCGGGATATCATTCAGGTCTATCTTGTTGATATGATTCTCGAGATCCAGAAATAATTCAGATATTTCCCCCACTTTTTCATCTGACTTTTTAAATATCTCTAGAAAGGAAACTGAATTTTTATTTTCAAGAGGGTTTTTTACTTCATTGAATGTTTCCAGGAGTTCTGATGAAAGAATTCCTATTTTCGAAATATCCTTACCCGCTTCAACAAGATGCGATCCGGAGGAAAGCTTTGAAGCAAATGGCAGAAATCTTGATGATTCAACAAATATTGAGCCAAGACCATCAACCTCTTTGGAAATTTTATCAAACTCATCATAGGCTTCGCCGAATTTTAATGAAGCTTCAGTAAAATCTTTGCTGACGATTTCATCTTTAGCTTCCATTAAGCTGGCATAAGCAACTTGACCATTTTGCGTAGCAATATCTTTTATTTTAATCCCGCGATAAAAAAGACCGACTCCAAAAACAGCAAAAAATATGCAAGTTGAAACAGCTAAAAAGGAAAACATGGGAAGCCTATTTTTATTCGCTCTCGGATAAATAAAACTATTGCCCAATGAATCTTCAAATCCCTCAAAAGCATTTGTAAAATTTCTTGACTTAGCTTGAAGTGATTTAGCCGTTTTATTATAAATCTGAAATAAAAACTGGAAAGGGAAAATGATAACTGCATAAAGAATGTCAACAAATGTAAGAGTTAGGACAATCAAAAAAGAAGAGAAACATTTTACGGAAAAAACAAAATAACGAGCGATTATCTGGGCGGCGCTGACCGAAAAGAAAATGACATAATATACGACTTTAAAAGGAAAAGTAATGAGCGCCAGAAAAATTTCTCCCGTTTTTTTAATGGCCAGCGTCGTCCCATTAAAAAAAGATTTAGCTACTATAAAAAAAACATTTGCCGGAAAAAATAAAATTGATCTGGAAATATTTTTCACCGATTCCGTGAAAGACACTATCTTCCGATTCCTGATATCAGATTTCGTTCTTTTAAGATAAAACTCTTTTCTTTTTCTCTCCTCTTGCAAAATATCGATAAGCGAAGGTTCCGGGATAGCACTTAATTCATAATTTTTCAGAGGTCTCAAAATTTCCGTCTTGATTTCGTTTTCTTTTTCAAAAATCCTCGCCTCCTCACTATTCATCTTTGCTAAATTATCTTTCGGAAATATTTTTTCTTTTTCTTTAATAAAAAATTCTTTTTGTTTTCTAAGCTTATAAAGTTCTTCAGAATTATCCCTGGATACTATTTCACTTATGACTTTTCCGGAATTAACCGGAATAATCGGAGACAATTTTATTGCATCTGTTTTCTTCAATTTCAATTCTAATTTTGCATCAGTTATTCTTGAAACTTTCCTGACTATCCCAATTTTCCTAAAATCCAAATCACCGTTTTCATCAACCGGCTTGATATCAAACATTTGTGGCAATATGTTTTTCTTTATTTTTTTTCTTTCAATCATTTTATCTATTATTTTGTTTTATTGAAAATATCACCATATGCTTCAAGAGTTTTATTAGCCATATTCTTCCAGCTATACTTATTGACCTGGAAATATCCTTTTTTTATCAATTTTTCTCTTAAAGAATTATCAGAAAGTATTTTTTCAATCGCATCAGCTATGGCAGAAACTTTTTTTCCATTAAAATAATACACGCTATCCGCCAAGACCTCTCGCATACAAGGATGATCCGATGATATAACCGGTATTCCCTTAGACATAGCTTCCAAAGGCGGCAAGCCAAATCCTTCATAAAGAGATGGCCAGACAAAAGCAGAAGCATTGTGGAATAAAGTGTCTAATTCATGATCGGGAACGTAGCCTACAAAAATCACATTATGAATATTCTTATTTTTGATAAAATTTCTAAGACGCGAATAGAAAAAATCATCTTTTCCAACAAGAACCAGATGCAAACCACTATATTTAGACAAAGCTACCGCAAAACCTTCCGCTAACTTTTCCAAATTCTTGTGAGGATAAGCATTCCCTACATACATTATATACGGCTTCATTATACCATATCTAGACAATATTTCATCATCCTTATCAGGACTCAACATACAATAATCTTCGGCTGCTTCATATGTCACTATTAATTTTTCTTCCGGGATACGCTTAAAATTTTTAATGATGTCTGTCTTGGTAAAATTTGAAACTGTAATTATACGATTAGACCTCTTAATGGCATGTTTTATGACCATTCTATAAGCCATAAATTTCAAACGATAAAATATCGGGTTCAATCTTGAATTTTTAATCGTTGGAAAATGAAGTAAAATAAGATCATGAATAGTCGCTATAAACTTTCCACGATATAAAATCGGAATGTTAAAATGGGTAAAATGCATCAAATCAAGGTTATGCTTTTTAAGGAGCTTGGGAAACTTCAACTGCTCTTCAAAAGAATACCATTTGAAATCAGCCAATACTTTCTTAAAATTTTTCTTTACTGGATTATATTCGTTAAAATTTTCTTTTCGAAGAAAGACAAAATACTCATTTTCTGAGTCTATTTTTTCTAAATTCTCTACAAGTTTTTGAGTATAACGCCCTAGACCTTTGCCGATGGGACCGAAAAATCTAGCATCTATGCCTATTCTCATTTCTTATAATTAATAAATTATTATTTAAAAAAATAATTCTACTTATTCTTATTCTTTCCAATCAATATTTCCAAAGTTTCTTTTGCCGATTTTTTCCAACTAAATTTTTTTGCATTTTCTATTCCTTTTTTTATCATATTCTCTCGAAATTCTCGATTAAGAAGCAAAATTTTCAGTGACTCAAAAATTTCCTCGGGCTTGTCTGGATCAATCATTAAAGCGGAGGAGTTACATATCTCCGGCAGAGACGAGCTATTAGAAGTTATAACGGGAACACCACAACTCATCGCCTCAAGAGGAGGAAAACCAAAACCTTCATAAAAAGAAGGATACACAAACACAGAAGCCAGATTATATATGACCGTTTTGTCCTTATCGTCAATAAAACCTGAAATCATTATCTTATCTTTATTTTCAGATTTTCTTACTTCATTAAAAATAGCTTCATTCAGCCAACCTTTTGTTCCAGCAATAACTAATTTATATTTTTTAAGATCTTCATCATCATTTTCTTCTGCAAACTTTTGCAATTCGTTATAAGCACGAATAAGACCGACTATATTTTTTCTCGGTTCAATAGTCCCGAGAAATAATATAAACTTAAAAGGTAAGCTATATTTATCCTTCACTTCTATCAGTATTTTATTGTTCTTATCAATAACTCGAAAATGCTCCGGGATTGAATTTTTTATTGTTTGGATTTTTTTATTATCTATCCCATAAATTTTTGCGATATCAGCACTAGTCGATTTGGAAACTGAAATTATGTTATCAGACTTAATGCAAATCCTGCGAGGATTAACAAAAATATGCCACCAGCGCCTTTTCATGGAAAAATATTCCGGAAACTTCTCAAAAGAAAGATCGTGAATCGTAAGAACCACCCTGGCTTTCTTACTGACGCTTCCAAAAATTATGTTTGGAAAAAAAACCACATCCGCTCCGCCGACCATCCGATCAATTTTTGGCCAGTTGAAATACCAAAATAAAAAGTTAAGTAATTTATTGGGCCAATGAAATTTTTTGAGCCGAACATTAGGATATTTATTTATCCAAGAAAGATCAAGTTTGATTTTTTTATAGGCGTTTAAAAACAAGATATATTCATTATCTTTGTCAATTTCAAAAATATTATACAAAAGCTGGAGAATATATTCTTCTACTCCCGTCCGACCTCCTCTTGCTAAACATCTGATATCGATAGCTATTTTCATTTTTTAAGCTTATTTTAAATAGTGCCTTAATATAGCCAACCAAAAAGACAAGAAAAATCCTATCAATAACGAAGCCAAAAAAACCATCACTAGATCAATTTGATTCTTAACTATCACAGGGTCGTTGGATATAATTTTAAACCAAGTATTATTTTTTTGATCTTCATTCAAGTCTTCTGTTTTTTTCGAAATAACATTTACTATAGACTGCGATATTTTTTTTGCCGTTTGTGAATCCTGCGACACATACGAAATCAAAATGACCTGGGAAGACATCTTTTCCGGACGAATAGCTTTAGAAAGCTTTCTTAAATTCATATCCTTAGTATCAACTCCGGCTTCATCTAATATATCAAGAACCACTCGAGGACTTTTAAGCCATTGCACCAATGTTTCTGTAAATTTTTCATCTGCTTGTAACCTATAAAAATCATCATAACGAAAATCTGTTGTCTCTTGAGTTCCAGTCCGTGTAATATTGATAAGGAGCGAAGTATTATAATCCTTTTGACGAAAAATAAAATACCCTTCCGCTATTAATACTGTTACAATAATTATTGCAATAACAAGAAAATATTGCTTTTTGATTATTTGAATGTATTCTTTAAGTTCCATATTTTCTCACATCATTCTCTGAGTCTGCTGACTAAGACTCAAAAGATAGCTTATTCTTATGTTTATTATATTCATCTTCAATATATGCTTTTACTTTAGATTTAAAAACATCTTTATCAAATTTCAAAGCCTGATTCCTGATATACTGTGGGTCAAAATCTTCTTCTTTAAATTTTTTCACTGCGGAAATAATACCTTCTGCAGTTTGATTTTCAATAAAAATTCCACTTCTTCCTTCTTCCATATGTTCAGGAATATCTCCGCCACGAAATGCAATTATTGGTCGACCGGAAGCCATAGCCTCAATAGCCACAATCCCGAAATCTTCTTCTTGAGGAAATACAAAGGCCCTACATCTGGAATAATATTGAGAAAGCTTGTTATCAGGAATTAGTTCAGTGATAAATTCGATATTTTGTCCAGCCATATTTTTAAGTCTTTCAAGCTCTGGCCCACGTCCGATAATTTTAAGCTTCAACCCGAGCTTGTTAAATGCTTGGATTGCGATATCGAAACGTTTATAAGCTAAAAGTCTCCCGACCATCAGAAAATAATCCCCTTTTTCATTATCAATATAGAAACTGTTAGTATTAACCGGCGGGTTAATCGTTATACTTTCTCTTTTATAATATTTTTTAATTCTTTTTGAAACAAAATTTGAATTGGAAATTATCTTGTCAGGACGTTCAGCGCTCACTTTGTCCCATATTCTAATATAATTCATTGCGAAAGGAACGATCTTTTTTATTAGTCCGGGGAAATAAAAATCTTCAGTATATTTATGACAATCATCCCAAGCATACCTCATTGGATTATGCATAAAACATATATGCAGAGTTTCCGGCCGAGTGATGATTCCTTTGGCATAGCTTGATGAGTCCGAAAGAACCACATCATATTTTGAAAGATTGAACTGTTCTATCGCCATCGGCATAAGTTGGGTAAAAAGCCTATGATGCTTCTTGGCGAAAGGTATTTTCTGAATGAAAGATTTTCTAATATCTTTTTTTTCAAATATCCCATGCATCACTTCTTTATTGTATACCAAAGTATAAATCGGCGCCTCTGGAAAAATTTCCGTGAAACATTCAAGAACCCGTTCCGCTCCGCCATATTGCACGAGATAATCATGAACTAAAGCTATTTTCACCTTATATGTTTTGCAAAGGCACTTAATATGAAAAATTCTCTGTCCTGAAATGTGCCAAAGCGATATTAATTATTTTTTCTTTTTTTGAATAATGTCCCAAAAGTCTTAAAACATATTATAACATCAAGAAAAATCGACCAGTTTTCTATGTAATAAAGATCGAGGCGATATTCGTCCTCAAAATTCAAATCTGATCTTCCGGAAACCTGTGCCATTCCGGTTACTCCAGGCTTTATAGTAAGAAGCCGGCGATGATAATCCATGTATTTCTCCACTTCCCTTTCCTGATGCGGCCGAGGACCAACCAAACTCATTGATCCAAAAAGCACATTAAAAAACTGTGGGAATTCATCAATAGAGGTTTTTTCGATAAATCTTCCAATTTTCGTACTGCGAGGATCATTTTTTATTTTATAAAGAGGACCCTTTCGCACACTCTGCTTTTCTATGAGTTCTTTTTCATATTTCAACGCGTTTTTTATTCCAGAATTTTCCTTAGTGACACAATATTCCCATTTGAAACGGCGAAATTTATAGACAAAAAAACTTTTCCCATCTGCACCAACTCTTTCATTTTTATAAATTATCGGTCCCTTACTTTCCAATTTTATAAGCAGCGCTGTTATAATCATTATCGGTGAAGTAATAATTATTCCTATTATTGAAGCAAGTATATCAAAAATCCTTTTAACTATCTTACCCCAGCCATCAAGTGGCGTATGCTTTACTTCAATTATCGGCTCACCACCCAAAACTCCCATTTCGAAACGGGAAGATTGAAGCGTTGTAGGTATGTAGCGATAACCGATATTATTTATCGCGCAATAGTCAATAAGTTTTTCCTGTTCATCGTCCGTTATCGAAGGTTCACAAAGAATTATTTCATCAATTCCTCTTCTTTCGCGAATTTTTTTAATCACTTTGAGATGAGCAGTATCAATTTCATCAATAATTGTATAGCCAATATTCTTATTATGTCGAATAAGGCTTGAAAGTCTGTCTACCTTGGAATTTTTCCCAATAAGAAGAACTCTATGTGTTCCAACCCCTTTTTTTCGAAGTAGCCATTTTTGCATCAGTTGAATGAGATATCTGGCCAGCGCAACATAAAAAACAGCCAAAACCCAACTAGATAGAATAATAAAACGAGAAGAAAACCATTCTCTTTTTAAAAATATAACTACAATAATTATAACCAACCCGATAGAAGTCGCTGTAAAAATTTTTAAAGCCTCTCTCCAAATCTTTCTGGTAGCACGAATATCATAAAGCCCTTCAATCGCATACACAACAATAAAAATTGGCGCAATAATGAGAACAATTTTTAAATATTGATCGAATGGAAAATTATAAAGTTTAGGCTTCAAAGCGATAATCTCGGGAACATTTCGAATCAAATAAGCAGAAAGTCCAGCCAAAATAATCATTAAATAATCTACTGGAACTTGAATGGCACTGAAAAATAATTCTGATCTCTTCATAGTTTTTATTTATAATAAAAAAACGCAAAATAAATCAAACTTCCAACTGCTTTAATTATACAATAACAGGACAAATCAGTTAAGTTGTATTTATTTCACGCATTTTCTCAATCCTGGACATTTATCAAGACGGATTTATAAGCCGGATTCTGTACCAATACTCTCGCATTGGTGGCAATAATTTATCTAGTTCCGACGTTACCGTCGAAATCATTTATAGCGGCACTTCCCGATTTTCATTGGGACACGGCCTTGCACCAGATAGGGCTTGCCATCAATCCGCCTCACAGCGGATGAAATATCGTTGAAACAGGAAAATTTCGCTATTCAGCTGATAAAGCGAACGTAAATTCACCTTTTCTCGATATACTTTTCACCTTTCATTTCGATTACTCGAAATTAGTATAGTCTCTGTGGCGCTATCCCGCGATACGTCTCGCAACGCATCGGATGGACGTTATCCATTATCCTTTTCTTTTCTGATTTTAGGGTCCGAAAAGGGTGTCCGGACTTTCCTCTTTTGGCAAAAATGCCTAAGTAATTGCCCAATCCGCCTTGAAAAATATCTAGAATTTAGTTTTTCTTTCTCAAACCTAATATTACTATAAAAAACGTTTTTGGTCAATAAAAAGTTCCGGATATATCCCGAACTTTTTTTGCTTTATTTAAGCCTCTTTAATTCATCTAGAAGAGCGCTCTGAACTTTTATTTTTCCTTTAAATTCTGCAAGTTTTTGCTTATTGGAATTCACAATTTCTTTTGGAGCATTCAAGATAAAATTTTTATTAGCCAAGATTGCTTCAGAACGCTTGATAGAATTTTCCAATTCTGTTATTTCTTTCATAAATCTGGATTTTTCCTTCTCCACATCAATCAGATTGGCAATATCAAGAATAATAATTATATTTTTTTCAATTATCTTTATGCCTTTTTCTATATTTTTATCACTAGAAATATCTAACCTGGCTAACTTTCCGATAATCTCGCAATTATTAGACTTTTTTAAACAAGCCTCGACAATTTTCGCCGGATCAATATGATAACTCGAACGGATATTTCTTATTTTCGAAATTATATCCTTCAAATGCTCAAATTCCTTTTCTGCTTTTTTATCTATTAATTTTTTATCCACTTTTGTCCATTTTTCCATCATCAACATTCTTTTTCCGACATAAATATCCTGCCAAATTTTTTCTGTCACAAATGGGACGAAAGGATGCCAGAGTTTCAAAATCTTATCCAGAACAAATCCTAGCACTTTTGCATTTTTTTCTATCTTATTGGTTTCGATATACCAATCTGCTAAAGCGTCCCAGGTAAACCTTCGCAGTCTTTCTTGAGCCATTGAGATATTTTTTGATTCCATAAATCTCGAGACATCTTCGATTGTTTTTTGAAGTTTGCTGACAATCCATCTGTCCGAAAGTGTTTTCAGATCTTTCTTTCCAATTTTTTCCAAAAGACGGAAATCTTTTCCAACTTTGGAAGAATAACGATAGATATTCCAGAGTTTCGTCACGAAATTCCTAAAATTTTCAATCTTCTCATCGAATATTCTGGTATCTTGTCCTGGAGCGATATCCATAACTAAACTCAGACGGAATGCATCGGCTCCGAATTTTTTAATCATCTCCAGCGGCTCAATCCCATTGCCTCTTGATTTTGAAAATTTATATCCATCTTTATCGCGAATAAGTCCGGTAAAGAAAAGATTTTTGAAAGGCACCTTTCCCGTCCGATAAACTCCGAGCATGAGCATCCTAGCTGCCCAGAAAAACAAAATATCCCTTCCCATTATCATCATGTCAGTCTGATAAAATTCTTTATAATCTTTCCCCTTGGGATATCCAAGAGTCGTATATGGCCATTGACTGGAAGAGAACCAAGTATCAAAAGTATTCTCGTCTTGCACCCAGCCTTTTCCCTTCGGTTTTTCTAGTCCGACATAAATTTTTTCTCCCTTATACCAGACTGGGAATTGCGGTCCCCACCATATCTGACGAGAAATACACCAATCTTCCATATTATTAAACCATTGGATGAGAATTTTCTTAAAGCTCTCGGGATATATTTTGACTTTTCCGCTCTTTATCGCCTCCAGAGTTTTATTTTTCAAAGAATTATTTTTATCATCAACCCTAATGAACCATTGATTAGAAATCAGCAGCTCAATTGTCGTTTTACATCTTTCACAAACAGAAACATTATTTTTTAAAGTTTCTTCTTTTTCCAGAAGTCCTAGATTTTTAAGGTCTGCAATTATTTTTTCCCGTGCTTCAGAGACTGTTATTCCAAAATATTTTCCGCCCGCTTGGGTTATTTCCGCTTTCTCATCTATCACCTGGATTTCTGGAAGCTTATGGTCTTTTCCGATTTTCCAGTCCAAGAGATCATGGGCTGGTGTGATTTTAACTGCTCCAGTCCCAAATTCCATATCAATACGCCGATCAGAAATTATCGGGATCTCCCTGTTTTGTAAGGGTAAAATCAAAATCTTACCGACAAGACTCTTGAATCTTTCATCTTTAGGGTTGACTGCGACCGCCGTGTCGCCCAACATAGTTTCTGGCCTGGTTGTTGCGACAGTCACTGAATCATTGAAACCTTTTATCGGATATTTTATATAATAAAATTTCCCTTCCTGTTCTTTATGAATGACTTCAACATCAGAAAGTGCCGTTCCGCACCTCGGACACCAATTAATTATTCGCTTTCCCTTATACACTAAACCGTCTTGGTATAATTTAATAAAAGTTTCCAGCGCGATTTTCAGCCCTTCGGGATTAAGCGTGAATTTTTCCCGCGACCAATCAGCACTTATCCCGATCTGTTTTTCCTGAGAACGCATATATTTCGAACGGCCCATACAAAAATCATAACAAGCTTTATAGAATTTCTTTCGTCCCATATCATATCGCGTCAAATTATTTTCCTCCTTTATTTTTTTTTCAAAAACAACTTGCGTCTGAATTCCGGCATGGTCTTTGCCCGGCAAAAGCAAGACTTTTTTGCCATTCATCCTTTCAAACCGACCAAAAATATCCATAACGGTATATCCGCTGGCATGTCCCAGATGAAGTTCACCATTGGCATTCGGTGGCGGCAAGATATTGCAATATTTCTTAGAAGATTTTATATTATCCGGATTGAATTTCCCCGATTTTTCCCAAATCTTATAAATTTTGCCTTCGTATTTTTCAGCTTCGTATGTTTTCGGAATCTGTTTCATAGCTTATTTCCTTATTTCAATTTTTAATTCTTTCTCCAGTTCCGACACTATTTTCTCCATTACCCTATCAATTTCAGCGCTCTCCAGCGTCCGATCAGGCGTTACGAACTCAATTCTGATTGCCAGACTTTTTTTAGCTTCGAAATAATCAAAGAGCGAAACGCTCCTAATTAATTTTCCTCCGGTTTTTTTAACTTCTTCGTAAATATCGGAATAATACAAACCTTGCGGAACTATCATGGAAATATCGCGTGTGACTGTAGGAAATTTGGAAACATGCTGAAATTTTATAGTCATTGGAACCTCCAACAGAAGATTTTCTGTACATAATGATGCCACTACTACTCGTTTTGCTATCTTATAACTATCGAGAGCTTTTTTGTTTTCTTCTGAAATCGTTCCGAGAAGAATATTGCTTTCAGAATATATTGAAGCCACGCGTCCTTTTTGTTCGCTTGTCACTGACTTATTATCATTGATTATTTTGATATTTCTAAATCCAAGTTTTTCCAATAAATCTTCAACATTGCCTTTTAAAGAATAAAATGTATCCGCATTACTATCTTTTTCCAAAACTTGCGCCATAATCAACATTCTTCTTTCCTCAACTATTCCCTTGTTTTTATAATAAACCTTGCCTATTTCGAAAATATTTAAAGCATTAAAATTTTTCAGATTCTCCCTGATATTTTTGAGGATACTTGGCAGCATGCTCGCGCGTATCAGCTCCTGCTCTGGATTCATCGGATTAGCCAGTTCCAAATGATCGTGTCCCAATCTGCATTTTTCTAAATCAACTTTGGAATAAAAAGAATAATTATACATCTCATCAAATCCATAACTGGTCAAAATATCTTGGATTTTTCTTTCAAAAAATATTATTTCATTCCGTCTGGCTGGTATGACTGGTGCGTCAATCGGGCGCGGATCTATCTTTTCATATCCGCGCAGTCGTCCGATTTCTTCAATCAAGTCTTCTTGAGTTTTCAAATCGACCCGGAAAGTCGGAACCATACAGCTTATGGTTATTTTTTTGGACTTGGCATTTTTCAGTTTGGTTTCAATGCCAACTGATTTCAAAATCGCTGCAATCTCTTTGACTGAAACCTTCTCTCCCAAGAGACCGCTTACATAATCTTCCTCAAGGTTTATACTTAGGGACTTTATTTTTTCCGGATACTCGTCAACAATTATTTCCAATTTTCCATTGGCAGTGTGTTCAAGAATTTCAATTATGCGAGTCAGCGCTTTTTCAGCCAAATTCGGATCGATGCTTTTTTCATAACGATCCGAGGATTCGGTTTTCAGTTTAAGCCTCACTCTTGTCCGCCGGATATTTTCCGCATTGAAATTAGCTGATTCGATAAGAATAGTTTTAGTTCCACTATTGATTCCGGAGTTTCTTCCTCCCATTATTCCAGCCAACGCCAAGGGAGTTTCTCCATTGGTTATAAGAAGGTCATTTCTGTTTAATTCGACTTTTGTATCATCAAGCAGTGTCATCTTTTCCGAATCTTCCGCCCGTCTCACTACTATGCCAATTTTTGATTTTTCATCTTTTACATTTTCAATATCAAAAGCATGAAGAGGTTGCCCGAGTTCCAGCATGACATAGTTTGTAGCGTCCACAATATTATTTATAGGCCGCATCCCGGAAGCGATAAGCCTGGATTTCATCCAATCCGGAGAATCCTTAATTTCAATATCGGTCATTATGGCACCAATATAGCGCGGACAAAGTTTTTTGTCTTTTATCTTTATGGAAAATTTGTTTTTGGCATTTCTAGATCCGATCTTTGGCAGTTTCAATCCGTCGAAATCATAATCCATTTCCTTTTTGGAAAGAGCTGCAAGCTCCCGGGCCACTCCTACATGACTCATTGCATCATGTGATCTGTCAGGCAGAACTTTTATCTCAATTATCGAATCTTCCTGGGCGAGATATTTAGAAGCTTTGTCTCCGATTTTAGCTTTTTCATCAAGCATCAATATGCCGGAATTACTATCGCCTAATCCAAGTTCCTTTTCCGAACAAAGCATTCCGAAAGATTTCTCGCCGCGAATTTCCGCTTCTTTTATAATAAAATTCCCTGGTAATATTGTTCCAATAGTTGCCACCGGAACCTTATTTCCGACTTCAATATTTGGTGCTCCGCAAACTATGGACAAATGATTATTTGTCCCTACATTGACTTTCGTAATTTGCAGCTTGTCAGCATTCGGATGTTTTTTGATATCAACAATCTGACCAACCAAAACTCCATCCGGAATTCCCCCGATTTTTTCCACGCCTTCGACTTCCATCGATTGCATAGTCAAAAACTCCGCCGCCTTTTCCGCTGAAAGTTTTGTTCCCGATATTTCCTTGAGCCAGTTATATGAATATTTCATAAATTAGAATTGTCTAATAAATCTTAAATCTCCTGAGTGAAAAAGCCTGATTTCATCAATCTTATATTTCATCATCGCAAGTCTTTCCAGTCCGAATCCCCAAGCAAAACCGGTATATTTTCCGCGCGGATAACCGGCTGAAACGAAAACATTTTGATTGACCATTCCGGCGCCGCCGAGTTCCAGCCATCCCCCACCTTTACAAGCCCGACAACCTTTTCCGTGACAAACAGTGCAAGTGATATCAAATTCAAAGCTCGGTTCAGTGAATGGAAAATAACTCGGCCTAAGCCTCACTTTCGTTTCCACTTTGAAAAATTCCGAAAAGAAAACTTCGGCGATTTGTTTTAGATTTCCCACAGTAATATTATCTCCAACAATAAGCGCTTCAAATTGATGGAATGTATGATCATGAGTTGTATCAGTCGCTTCATTTCTAAAAACTCTTCCTGGAGCAATTATTCTAAATGGAGGCTTGTGGCTTTGCATATATTTCGCCTGCACTGCCGACGTTTGTGATCTCATTGCCAATTTTTCCTCGCCTTCAGATTGCTTCAGCCAAAAAGTATCTTGCATATCCCGCGCTGGATGATCTTTAGGAATATTTAAAGCATCAAAATTATAAAATTCATTTTCAATTTCCGGCCCATCCGCAATCTCAAATCCCATACTGGTAAAAATATCCTCGATATCGCGCCGAACCAAAGAAATTGGATTCAAATGTCCCACACCTTTTCTTTTTCCCGGAATAGTCACGTCAATCTTTTCTTTTTCCAAATTTGATCCAAAACCAGAAAGTTCTTTCTTTTTTTCATCTATCAAAATGAAAATTTCATTTTTTGTCCTGTTGGCCAGTTCGCCAATTTTCTTCCTTTCCTCTTCTTCTAAGTTTTTCAGATTCTTCAAGATGCTGATAAATTCACTTTTTCTGCCAAGATATTTTTTTTCAATTTCAAAAAGTTCGCCGCTATTTTTTATCGCCGAAATTGATTTTTCCGCCTGGTTTTTTATTTCATTTATTTTTTGTTCCAACATAGCTTTATTCTATATTTAAAGCCATAAAAAGTCAAAACGGGAACCTAACTTTTATTGGGTTCCCGTTGATATCGACTTTCACGACGCCGCTCTCCCTAAAGCGGATTTTTTACCAGCAGTTTGGCTTAGCTCTCTTTGATAAGCAATTTCCATAATCTTTGGACAATCCTTAAAACAATCATGACTACCCATTAGTGATAATGATAAACAGCCGACACAACAAGGTAAAATTTCAGATCTTTCTTTTATTATTCCTGCTACTTTTTCTGCTGACATACGTCCTCCCTTTTAAAAAGAACTGTTGATACATATAAAAAACTAATCCTTAACACCCAATCTTTGTTTAGCCATTTCTATTTGCTCATCGGTAATTTGTCCGGTTTTTTTCATCATTTCCATCGCTGCCATTATTTTCCCCCGATTTTCCGGCTTAAAAGCTTCTTGCATCATTTTTTGTTGCTCTTGAGGACTCATTTTTTCCAATTTTTTCATTGCCATCCGCTGGAACATATTCATCTTCGGCATCGCATCTTTCAAATCGTCTTTTCCCGGAATATTATCCTGATCATTGTTATTTGAATTTTTTTTGAATGGATTCCACATAATATTTAAGGTATCAAATTATTTTTTAAAAATTATTTAGTATTTTTTGATTTCATTTGTAATTTATAGCTTGTAACAATAAGTGCTGAAGCGATAAATATCGAAGAATATGTCCCGAAAGTTATTCCGATTAAAAGTGCCAGTGAAAAATCTTTGATCGATGATCCACCAAAAAAATATATAGCCAAAAGCGTTACTATGACAGTCAAAGAAGTATTTATCGAACGGACCAATGTCTCATTAAGACTTCGATTAACGATATCCGGAAACTGCTCCCTGGAAGAACTTCGCAGAAGATTCTCCCTGGTCCTGTCATAAACCACAATCGTATCATGCACCGAAAATCCAAGAATGGTAAGGAGTGCCGCTACAAAAGAAATCCCAACTTCCATATCCAAGAAATGTCCCAAAAAAGAGAACACCCCGATAGTTATCAAAATATCATGAACCAAAGCAATAACTGCCCCAATTCCATATTTCCAAGATTCAACCGGACGTGAAACCTTTCGGAAAGCCCAAGCGATATAGGCCATAATTCCAACTACCGCCCAAAAAAGCGCCCACAAAGAATTTTTTCTTAGATCTTTGGAAACAGATGAATTAATATAATCAACCCTTTTTTGAACCGAATCGGGATATTTTTCCGCAATTTTCTTTTGGACTTCTTCATTGATAGTGTCCTCTTCTACGGAATATCTGATAAGGAATGAGCCTTTTTCGGTCGGTTGCAAAATGAGACTTTTGAGATCAAGATCTTTTAAAGATTCGCCCATTTCATTGGCAGAAGGAACTTGTCCTTTAAATTCATATTCCATCAAAGTTCCACCTTTAAAATCTATGCCCAACTTCAGCCCCCAGGAAAAAATAGCTGCAATACTGATAATAATAAGGGTTCCTGAAAAAATATAGGCGTATTTTGTTTTAGAGATTATATTAAACATACTTGTAATTTCCTTGTTAATTTTAAATTATATCTGCACAATTTATTCCGTTTTTGTTTCTTCCGTTTTCCTTCTGGCTCCGATCAACCAAAGCCTATTCTCCATCCAAGGACCGATCAGAAATGAAAGTATTGTGCGAGTAATCGTGATAGCGGTAAACATCGAAACTACCACTCCGATAATAAGAGTCACAGCAAATCCTTTCACAAATCCCATTCCAAGTCCAATAAGAATAATCGATGTTATGATTGATGAAATATTACCGTCACGAATAGAAGTCCAAGCGCGCTTAAAACCCTCTTCAATCGCCCCAGTAACATTGCGACCGTTTTTTATTTCTTCCTTAGTCCGTTCAAAAATAAGAATATTAGCATCTACCGCCATTCCGATTGAAAGAATAAATCCGGCAATTCCAGGAAGAGTAAGCGTTATTTGCCAAGGAGTATAACCGGAAAATTTAAATATAACAATCATAAATCCGGTATAAATAAGGAGGGAAACTGATGCGATGAGCCCCAAGAAACGATAATAGGTAAGCATAAAGATAACGACCAAGATAAATCCAATCATTCCAGCTTTGAGACTTTTCGCTAGAAACTCCGCTCCTAGCGACGCCTCGATGCTTTGTTGGGAAATCAAGGAAATTGGGACCGGGAGAGCGCCTTCATTCAGCCGTTTTACCAAAGCCTTTGCTTCTTCAATCGAAAAATTTCCAGTAATGACTGCTTGACCGTCGGCTATTTCCGTCTGCACTGTGGGAATGCTTATCGGCTCTTCATCAAGATAAATAGCCACTCTTTTTCCGATATTCCTCTTGGTTATTTCCGCAAAAAGCCTCGCTCCTTCACTGTCAAATTTCAAAGAAACTTGAGGCTCGGAAAGTCCTTGGTTCCTAAACTCAACTGTCGCGCTTTCAAGATTCTTTCCGGAAAGTCCGGTGGAAACAAATTCCATCTCCGGTTTTGGTTTTTCAACTTTTGAAATCAATATCTGTGCCGAGCGAACTTCTTTTTCATCACCATCTCCTCTTTCTTCAAGTTTTTTCACAATATACCAACCAGCCGGAGTATCAATGATTTCCGAATAAACCTCTCCGACTCTTAATTCGCTTTCAAACAAAGCTTTTTTAAATTCCGCAATGGCAAACATTTCTTTTTTGGCAAAACCGATATCACCGCCGTTTTCTTTAGCATCCGGATCGGAACTTTTTTCTTTAGCCAAAGCGGAAAAATCTCCTCCCTTTTTCGCTTCAGCCAGAATTTCTTCGGCTTGTTTCTTGTTCGATGCATTTATGCTATCAAGCATTTCCTGCGATATCTCATTTTCCGGCTTCACTTCTTTCAACTTTTCCTCCTTAAACTCAAGAAACGGCGTGTCTTTAATTAATTTCTTTGCCTCATCAATATCTTTCACTCCAGCCAACTCCACAATAAGACGATTTTCTGCGCCGGATTTAGTAGTATAAATTACCGGCTCAGCCACTCCGAAAGCGTTCACTCTCCTTTCAATCACATCTTGCACCGCTTCCAGCGCCTCGCTTTTTTGATTATCCGCCACTTGGCTTAAATCCGTTTTGTACTCCAAATGAATTCCGCCCTGCAAATCCAATCCGAGGTTGATTTTATACTTATTGAAAAAATCATGCAGTTTCGGAATTTTCGCTAGGATCTGAGGATAAGAAAACAGTCCCACCAAAACTGCGAAGATTACGACTGCGATAAACTTATTCTTCATTTTTTGTCTGATATTCATATTTTTTATTTTACAGAAAAATTTTAATTTAGCAAATTTATTTTAAAAGCTTAAATCTTATGATTTTTACTTCCGTGTCCAGATTTACTTTTTCTCCATAATATTTCCTTAATTCTTCCAGTATCTCTTTTTGACTTTCATACTTCTTATGTCCGTCAAAATCTTTTTTTTCAATTTCACCTAGTTTTTTAATCTTCACCTCAACAATCTCCACTTTAGCAAATTTTTCTTTTGATTCCCAAATGATTAAATCAACTTCGTCCCCAACCCTAAAATCCTTATCATCAAACAACCGCCAAGTCGAATTTTTCCTACCAGCCAAAATCTCTTCCGCCAAATTTTTCCGAAATTTCATCGTTTTCATAATTATTTTTCCAGATGAATAAGCGCTGTCCTTATCGCCTCTTTGGTATATTCTTTACGATTAAGACGACCTTTGGTCACAATTCCGACCAATCCTTCCGCTGCTCCCACATTGGCATTTTCAGTCAGTCCCGCTTTCAAAGCGGCGTCATTCATATCCAGTCCGTCTTCCATTATATATATTTAGTCACTTCGCGCGACGCTTCCCAGGCGAAAGAAAGTCCCAAATGGCATTCCTTGCCATCATAGATTGCGAAGACACAAACATCCATATAACCTGTTTGGTTTTAGGAACAGCCATAAGACCGGATTCGATTCCAAAGCTATAATCGCAATCCGTAAAAACACTTTTTGCCCGATTTATTGCGCCTTTTACCGTCTCTTCCAAAGATTTCGGCTGATTGGAAACTCCTGACACTGTTTCAACGCCTAAAATTTCTGCGTCTTTCAAATGAGGATAATCCGCTATCATTTCCCTGACTGCATCAACTTTTACGTTATTTTTAGAACCAACCAGTATCTTCATAACTTATTTCCCATGGCATTTCTTATATTTTTTCCCGCTACCGCATGGACATAGATCATTGCGTCCAACCTTGTCTTTATTAATGATTGGTTTTTGTTCTTCTGTTCCTTTCTCACTGCTTCCTGATTCTTGTTTCACTGCTCCAAATTGTTCCACTTCTCCGCCCCCGCTATAATTCAATCTTTCTTTTTTCATTCCTTCTTCAACCGGCGCAATGGATATTTTGAAAATTGTGTGGATTATGGTTGAGTTTATATTTTGAACAAGATAGGAAAACATATCAAAAGCTTCCCGCTTATATTCAATCAAAGGATCTCTTTGTCCATAACCGCGAAGTCCGATGCCTTCCCGAAGATAATCGATTTCGTCCAAATGTTGCATCCACATCGTATCGATTGTCTGAAGAATAATGGCTTTTTCAATCGCCCTCATCGTTTCTTTGCCGATTTCCATTTCCTTTTTGTTATAAAGTTCTTTCGCCACCCCCATAACATATTCAGTAAGAGCGCTGATTATTTCAGCATCATTCTTATTCTTACTCTCGGCAATTTCAATTATTTTTTTCGATTCTTTCTCACTAACCGGAATCAAATTTTTCAAATTCTCAAAAACATCCTCCGGATTCATCTTTCCATCCGCATTAAACAATTTGGAGGAAATTATCTTTTCAATTTCTTCCTTGATATCTTCCAGTATTTTCGGTTTCATATCATCGCTTTCAAGAACGGTATTGCGCTTTTTATAGATTATCTCGCGCTGCTTGTTCATCACGTCATCATAATCCAAAACATGCTTTCTAATATCAAAGTTATATCCTTCAATCTTTGATTGGGCATTCTCGATTGTTTTGGAAATCAAAGCGTTTTGAATCGGCTGATCTTCCGGCAATCCCAAAGTGTTCATTATTTTTATCAACCGATCTCCGCCGAACCGACGCATCAATTCGTCTTCCAAAGAAATGAAAAATTGCGAAACTCCCGGATCGCCTTGGCGTCCGGAACGTCCACGGAGCTGATTATCGATCCGCCGCGCCTCATGCCTTTCTGTTCCGATTATGAAAAGTCCTCCTAATTCCTTTACGCCTTCTCCGAGTTTAATATCCGTTCCTCTTCCAGCCATATTGGTCGCAATCGTAACTGATCCGACATTTCCCGCATCTTTCACTATTTGTGCCTCTTTTTCATGTTGTTTGGCATTAAGAACTGAATGGGAAACTCCGAAACGCGTAAGAAGGGCGCTTAAATATTCCGATTTTTCAATGGCAATCGTTCCGACCAAAATCGGTTGACCAGTCCTATTGACTTCACGAATCTTTTCAACAATAGCGTTAAATTTTCCTTTTTCCGATTTATAAACTACATCCGGCAAATCCTTTCTGATCATTTTTTTATTCGTCGGAATTTCAACAACATCAATCTTATAAACCTTGAAAAATTCCTCCGCGGAAGTTAAGGCCGTTCCGGTCATTCCGGATAATTTTTCATACATCCGAAAATAATTCTGAAAAGTGATAGTGGCCAACGTCCGAGATTCTTTTTGCACCCGCACTCCTTCTTTCGCCTCAATCGCCTGATGCAGGCCTTCACTATAACGACGCCCCTCCATTAGTCGTCCGGTAAAATCGTCGACAATAATAACCTCCCCGTCCTTCACCACATAATCGCGGTCACACTGAAAAATCGCCTGGGCTTTCAAAGCTTGTTCCAAATGATGCACATAACTTATTTTTCCGGCTTCATAAATATTTTTTATTCCCAGCCAATTTTCAATCTTGTTTATTCCGCTTTCAGTAATGGTTACCGCTTTCATTTTTTCATCCACTTCATAATCTTCGATTTTTTTGAGCCGCGGAACCAAAGAAGCGAATTGCTGATACATCTTGGTTGATTCGCTGTCCGCTGCGCTGATAATCAGCGGGGTTCTGGCTTCATCGATAAGAATCGAGTCCACTTCATCCACCACCACAAAATTAAGTTTTCTTTGAACTTTCTGCTCCAAACTCTGAACCATATTATCACGCAAATAATCAAAACCGAACTCATTGTTCGTTCCATAAGTAATATCAGCCGCGTAAGCTTCACGCCGTGAAACTGTTTTGAGATTTTCCATTTCAACACTAACTTCATTTTCATCATGAATTTTCGGCTCATATATATACGATGTATCATGAATAATGCAAGCCGTGGAAATTCCCATAAAATGATAAATTGATCCCATCCAATTGCAGTCACGTTTCGCCAAATAATCATTCACTGTAACAATATGCACCCCTTTTCCAGAAAGAGCATTCAGATAAACCGCCGAGACGGAAGTATGGGTTTTTCCTTCTCCGGTTTTCATTTCCGCAATCTTTCCCTGATGAAGCGTAATACCGCCAAGTAGTTGGACATCGTAGAGCCTTTTTCCATCCACTCTTTTTGCTGCCTCCCTGACAACCGCAAAAGCTTCCGGCAAAATATCATCCAGACTTTCGCCCTTTTTTATCCTTTCTCGGAATTCTTCCGTTTTCCCCCTAAGACTATCATCTGTAAGCTTGGAAAATTCTGCCTCCAATGAATTTATTTTATCCACGATCGGCTGGAGTTTTTTAATTTCCCGTTCGTTTGATCCGAAAAGTTTCTTGAAAATAGACATAAGTATTTTATAAACCAAAAACCAATGCAACCTGCCTGCCTCAAATAGGACGGTTGAATTGCATTTTTTAGCTTTAAATTGACATTTTATTTGCTTTTCTATCTTACACCCGAGAGGAGGTTTTGTCTATAAAAATTAAAATCAAAAAACAGGCTATTTTAAAGCCTGTTTTTTGATATTCAACTATTTTAATTTGCTAATTTTAATTAATAAAATTAAAACTTTCAATCATTCTTTCATCCAAGACATTTCCTTTTTCAGAAAAAGTATAACTCTGTCCCATGTCCCAAAAAGCTAACTTTTTTAAATCTGGACTATATTTTATCCTATAATCCCAAAACAAATGACATCTACCATCATCAATTATTTCCGGATCTCCTCCCATATTATATTCACTGAACTTAATATCATAAATCCCTTTAATAGATGACTCAGTTTTTTCACCCATTTTACAATTTAGATATATGCTTCCAACAATTCGATCTAGCTCTTTTTCGTTTTTTACAGATTTTATCACTATTGCCCACGTTGTTCCGGAAATTTTTTCAAAATCAGTCGAATTACTCCTTATTTTCTTAAGTTTATCTGAATATTCTTTATCATCAGATAGCACGAACCAAACAATATTTTCATGTTCAATAATTTTTATTTTACTATAATCATCATTACCATAACTAAATTCCGGATATTTAATTTCAAAACCAAGTTTTTCATTCCGATAAGTTTTCCAATTGGAAATATCAACAACTGAAGAATCATTTTTGCATTCCCCTTTCATAAATTCCCACTCCTCACATTCCGTGCCGTCGGAAAACTTACAATATCCAACTTGTCCTTCATTTTCCGCCGTTCTGATTTCCAACTTTCCGCCATTTTTCTCGCAATAAACCGACGCTGGATTGGCCATCTGAGAGTTTTGCGTTTCGGCTTTTCTGATCATCATTATCTTGGAGACTTCCGGAATAGGATTATTGAGATATGAGATATAAACAAAAGCTCCAATAGTTCCTGCCAGAATGATAATAATTATTGTTCCCAACCAGGTATTTATTTTCTGATTCATACTTTTATTTATTGTTTATAAACTATTTTCCTTTTGTTTAGTTTCATCCCAACACTTATCAATTCCGAGAGATTTCGGAAGACGCTTTGCAAAAGAGCAATTAAGAATGTCTTGACTTAGAACAATCTCCCATTTTCCATTTTCTTTAAGCGCAAAAACATTTGCACCGCCATAAGCTAATCCGTCATTTTCATCTAAACCAGAGGAACTGCCGATGGCATATTTATCTTCAATTTTGCTTAAACAAAAGAAACCATTAGGATATTCTTTTTTATGCATCAACGGAAAAAATTCATCAAAAATACCTTGATCTTCCTCGGTATACTTAGCACAATTTATTTGATAATTAAAACTATTTTCGTCTGAAGCATAACTAGACATTTTGCATTTTAAATCATTTTTTTCAAAACCTATCGTGCCAGCTTCATTTTGACCCCTTTTTGTGTTTTTTTCATTTTCTACAAAACCTAGAGATTTTAAATAAGCAGAAATATCATTATCAATTTTATTTCTTACAGCTTTGGTAATTCCAACATTTTCACCAAAAGATAATCCATTGGAAGCATGATTGAGGCAAATAACCTTCCCATCTTCCCTGATCCATTTAACGCTAACTCTATCGTATTCAACGCTCTCATTGAGTTGCTTTAAAAATTTATTATCTATCTCAGAAATTAAATTAATTAAAGAAAGTTCATTTTTTGCGATTGGACATTCAGCAAACTCAAATTAGATCCTACTCTTGAAACATACGATCCATCTGGGCAAAGTTTTGCATCTTGAGCACACGCACTTTTATTTGACTTTACATCCGAAACTGCTATTGATTGTTTATTAATATTTGGCGATTGATTAATTTTTGAAAACATATATCCTAAAACACCCGCCGAGATCGCCACCAACAGGATAATAATGGAAATGATTTTTATATTTCCTTTTTTATTTTTCATTTTTTTGGTTTAATTTTTATATTTTTATTATATATTTTTTAGCTACTTATGCAAATAAGAAATTCTCAGCTCATTGAGGGAAATAATGAAATTTATAATAACATCTCTCTAAGAGAGGTTTCCTGATCCATATTTTTATTTTTTACTAATATATTCGAAACTTCCCAAAATTTTTCTGACGACATCATCATTATTTCCCTCTTCTATTTCCGCCCTGACAATCATAAGATTTCCGTCGACATTGGAATAGAGTCCGGCCTCCTTGCAAATTCCTTCTTCCGAATCGGCACCAGGTCGAATGCGTTTGGTGTAATATTCTCCGATACCGATATTTGAATCGGAAAATTCACAGTCTTTATTTTCTTCTTTGCTGAAATGTGAATCAAACCATGATTTCAAAAAAACTTTTTCTTTATTTTCATATAAAGAAATCTTGAGCAAAGAATCTTTGTTTTTTATATAAACTTCTTTTTTTCCGGTTTCATTGTCCGTTTGTCCGCTGACTGTCCAATTTATCGGATATTTAAGCTTTACCCCCAGTGATCTGCTTTCAAAGAATTGGCTCAATTCTTTTTCTTCGCCTTCACAAAAGGGAAATTCGCACTTCTCGCCATGCCTTCCGACCGATGAACCATCTGGGCAAAGTTTGGCGTCCTGGGGACAATGTTCGTCTCCAATCTTAAAAGTTTCATTTTCTTTCGCATTTTCATTTAGCATCATGAACCAAACTCCTATGCCCAGGATTGCCAGAATAACCACTATATAAATAAGCGCTTTCTTCATTTTTATTTTTTATTTCTTATATCTCGCACTTTTGTCAAGAGTCATCTTTTTCTTCAAGGACCTACCACCTCTTTTGCGAAGATCAATCAATTTCTCCTTGTCTTTCATAATCTGATTATAGAGTTCTCCGCAGACGATATCAATAGAACCTTCCACACTTTCAGTCGTCTCTTCAGAACGATAAAGCTCATAAGGAGTCTTCACCATTATTTCCGCTCGGAATTTTCCTTTTTTATCCAAATCTATTTCAATTTCTATTTTGGTTATATTATCAAGTGGCTTTCTGATCTTCCCCAAACGTTTCTCAATATATTTTTTTGTTCTGTCATCAATCTCAAGTCCTCTAAAAAACATTCTTATCGGGACTTCTCCCTTTTTGATTTTTTTCATAAATATTTTTCCTTACTAGTCAATCATAAAGATTGTCCAGAAAGGCTTTTAATTTTTTAAAAACCTACATAAATTATTTCCTCCCTAAGTTGCACTCCTAGTTCCACTCTGACTTTTTGCTTAATTAAACTAGATAATATAACTATGTCATGAGCTGTCCCATTTCCTAGATTAACAATGAAATTTCCGTGATTTTCACTGACATTTACTCCTCCCACTTTTTTTCCCAGAAACCCGACCTCTTCGATTAGCCACCCGGCCGGAACCTTATTATTTCTACAAGCAACTCCCTTTTCTTTTTCAAACCTTTCAATAAGCCATTTTTTTTCCGTTTCGGGATTTTGAAAAAAACTCCCCGCGCTTAGACCTTGCGGAATTTTTCCATTTCTTTGTTTTCTTATTTCTTCCATTTTTTTGGAAATATCCTCTTTTTCTCCTTTTTCCAAGACTAACTCACAAGATAAAATTATACGACTATTATTCTGCTTAAAAATAGAATCGCGATATCCGAAATTGCAATCATCATTGTTAAAATCGACAGTTTTAATTTCTTTTTTGGAGATATCTATAATTTTTACGCTTTCCACAGCACTGGATATATCCGATCCATAAGCCGCCGCATTTCCCGTTATTGCTCCGCCAATTGTTCCCGGAATTCCGACTGCCCACTCCAATCCAGTTAGAGAATTTTCTTTGGCCAGATTCACTGCTTGCGATAATAATGTTCCTGCGCCACATTCGATTTTTGTATCTCGTATTTCACATTTCACATCTTTTATGCAAATAACAAGTCCATCGAAACCGTCGTCACTCACCAAGATATTGCTTCCTCCACCCAATACAAAAAATTTAAGATTATTTTTTCTAGTATATTCAATAGCTTCTGAAAGTTCTTCTGCGTTTTTCACTTCCGCGAAAAATTTCGCCGGCCCGCCAATTTTGAAAGTGGTGAAAGGCGCCAGCGGAATATTTTGTTTTATTTCAAGATTGTTTTTTTCCATTTTATAATATTTACGCCGTCAATGTTTATATTATAAACTATCGCAATTTCATGCACAACAAGTTTTTACACAACCAACTTCTTAGCTACTTGCCAGACATCTCCCGCGCCGATAGTAATAATAATATCATTCTCACCAATCCTGTTTTCAAGATATTCTATCACTTCATCTATTGTCGGAACATATTCCGCCTTGTCGCGAGTATATTTATTTATAAGATTAACCAATTCTTTCGAACTCACTCCGCCTTGAGTTTCTCTGGCACTTCCAAAAATATCCAAAACAATAACTTTATCCGCATCATCAAAACTTTGGGAAAATTCACCAAGGAGTGCTTTGGTCCGCGTGAAAGTGTGCGGATGGAAGATTGCCAGGATATTTTTTTCCGGATAAATTTCCCGCGCGCCTCTTAGGGTTGCTTTAATTTCTTCCGGATGATGAGCATAATCATCGATAATTATCGCGCCGTTTCTTTCACCAACATATTGGAATCTTCTGGCTGTTCCACGGAATTTCAAAACAGCCTCTTTGACTTTTTCCATATCAATATTCAATTTATGACACATCGCAATCGCCGCCGTGGCATTCAACACATTATGCTTTCCAGTAAGTTGCGTTTCAAATTCCCCCAATAATTCTTCTTTGAAAAATATTTCAAAGACCTGCGTTTTTGATTTTTGATTTTTGATTTTTGATTTATATATGCAGTCTTCGGAAAATCCATAAGTCAGAACACTGCAGGAAGCCGAAGCAGAAACTTCCAGCGTATCCACGCTGTCTCCCCAAACAATTAGCGTTCCGATTTTCGGAATTTTTGAAACGAAATCGGAAAATACTTTTTTATATTCAGCAAAATCTTTGAAAAAATCCGGATGATCAAAATCACAGCTGGTTAAGATAACTGATTTAGGTTCATAATATTTCAGCTTGTTCTGATATTCATCCGCTTCTGCCACAAAAAATTCGCCTTTTCCGGCTATTGAATTACTGTCCCAATTTATGACTTTTCCACCAATAACCGCAGATGGATCAACTTCGCAACTTCTCATAATTTCCGCCAACATCGCCGAAGTAGTTGTCTTGCCATGAGTTCCGACAACTGCAATCCCGTATTTGGCATTAAACATAAGCGCCAGCGCTTCGGCATAAGTGATGATAGTTTTTCCTAAATCAAAAGCCGCTTTCAATTCAACATTTGTTTCCGGCCGGAAAGACGAGCCGTAGATTATAAGATCGACATCAGATGGAATATTTTCTGGTGAGAATTTGTGAAAAACTCCTATTCCTTCTTTCTCAAGCACGCCAAAATAGAAATGATCGCCCTCATCCGACCCGCTTATTTCTTTTCCGGACAGTTTCAAAATCCTAGCCAACGCCGACGTCCCCGCACCCTCAATACCGATGATATGAATTTTTTTTATTCCGCCAAAATTAATATTATCCATATTTGAAAATTATTTATGAATTATTTTTCTTTTTTCTTCCCCAAAAAATCATCCCAATCGATCCAGCCTTTGTTTGAATATGTGCTATCTGGGCGTGATGGTAATCCTGAAACCTCATTATATCTTTTTATGTAATCTTTGCTACTAGTAAAACCATGATCTTTCACCTTTTTTTGGGCCATCTTATATGATAATGAGATTTTTTTATTTTCTTTTCCTGTACCTATAAAATCTGGCCATCCTTTCCAGCCATTATTTTTATAAAAATCATTCGGATTGGATGGCAAACCAATAATTTTTTTGTATCTTTTTTCATAATCTCTAGAACTAACAAAACCGAAATTCCTTGCTTTTTCTCTAGCTTCACTGAAAGATAATATATTCTCCTGTTTTTGCCTTTCTATTTTATTTTCCTTTCCTAAAAAATCGTTCCAATTCTTCCAACCACTTTTTTCATATTTATCATTAGGACTTGATGGCAAACCTGTGATTTCTTTATATCTATTTTTATAATCTTCTTGTCCTGCAAAACCAGCTTCTTTTGCTTTTTTCTTCGCTTCTTCAAAAGATAAAAATTCTTCTGATTTTCGATATTCTATTTTTAAATCAAGAAAATCTGCAAAACTTCTCCAACCGTTATTTTTGTAAGTTCTTCCTGGATTTGATGGCAAACCTAAAATTTCCTTATATCTTTTTCTGTAATCCTCAAAACTAGTAAATCCAAATCCTCGAGCTTTTTTTCTAGCTTCTTTAAAAGATAAGATTTCTTTATTCCCTTCTCCATTTCTAATACTTCCCATTTTTTCATCCCCATTCTCAATCTTTTCTTTCCTCTCCTTCACCCCATTCTCCAACAAATCTCTTATCGCCAATTTCCATTTTTCCTTGTCTCCAGGATATTCAACATATGAAACATCACCTGAAACATCCCTGCGTATCTTAAGTCCATCTTTTGATATATTCTTTGAATATTTTTTCGCCTCTTCAATATCTCCTTCAAAATCATGAATGATAAAAGTGGCGTTGCCTTCTTCATTGTTCACTAGGACCAATTTCTTTATCTCCTTAATGACAACTCCATAATAGCTCAGTTTTCGCATCATATTGGGAGTATTTTCTCCTTCTGTTAACTCATAATCAAGATCCATCTCCGTAAGAAGTTCGATAAGATATTGACTTCTGGGAATATATTCCTTCGGTTCCATTCCTTCTCCACTGCCGGTTATTATCTCTCCCGGATCAGGCGGTAGAATGACATCATTGGTTTTCAGAAATTTTGTCGGTAATTTCAAAAATTTCTGGCTTTTTATCTGGTCATAAATAAAATCTTTCGCCTTGAAAATGACCGTTTGCCTTTTGCCTGGAAAAATCCTGAGATATTTTTCCGCGCCTAGAAACTTCGCCACATTACGAAGATCGGAATTGGTTTCCAAAAGATTCTTGATTCTTTCTTCTACTTCTTTTTTGTAAGCCAAAACCTCAGCGGATTCTTTTTCCGGTTCTTCTTGGTTATTCTTATTTATTGGCCATTCTGGCATAGAAATACCACTACTAATTGTTTAGAAATTATCTCGCTTCGCGAGATCTGGCGCAGCCAGAGAAATTTAAAATTGAAAATTAATTTTTCACCATCCCCAAAATTCCCTCAGCGATACGTTCTGCTGCGTCCGGATGATATAATTTTTTGATATTTTCCGAAAGATTTTGTCTCAACTGATCATTGTTCATAATATCATCAATATTTCTCATAAGCATATTTTCTCCAAGATTGCTTTCTTCCAGAACAACGCAAGCACCGGCTTTCGCAAAAGAATAAGCGTTCATCCTCTGATGGTCATTAGCGGAAGTCTCAAGTGGAATAATGATAGCCGGCTTCGCATTGGCTGCAATTTCAGAAATGGAAGTGCTGCCGGCACGCGAAATTACCAGATCCGCTAGAGCCAAAATATCCCCCAAACCTTCACTGACGAAAGGCAATGCAAAATATCCATCATGCCCGGCCTTTACCCCCATTTCGCCGGCCCTTTTCACCGTATCATCATAATTCAATTCGCCAGTCTGATGGATGACTTGATATTTATGGAGCAAATCCGGCAAAATGTCCAGGATTTTTTCGTTGATATTTCTTGCTCCCTGCGATCCTCCCCAAACAAAAATAACTTTTTTTGATTCCGTCAGACGGAATTTTTCCCGAGCCGTCTTTGCATCTCCCTGATTGATATCTTCCCGGAGAGGACTTCCTGTGTGCACCACTTGATCAGCCGGAAAATAATTTTCCGCCTCAATATAGGAAACCGCCACCCGATCGGAAAATTTTCCCAGCATTGAGTTGGCTAATCCCGGATTAGCATCCGATTCATGAATCATAATCGGAATCCGATAGAGCCAGCCGACAATCACGACCGGGAAAGAAGCATAACCGCCTTTGGAAAATATCGCATCCGGCATCTCAAAAAAAAGAATAAAAAGGCATTGAATAATCCCAATAGGAACCTTGAATAAAATATCAATGACATTTTGGAAGGAAAAATATCTCCGTAATTTTCCAACCGAAATATTTCTAATTTTTACTCCTTCCGATTCAATCAGATCTTTTTCCAATTTTCCTTTCGGCCCGACAAAAACAAACTCCGCTTCCGGAACTTTCTCTTTTATTTTTCTCGCAACAGCCACAAGTGGAGTGAGATGACCGCCTGTTCCCCCGCCAGCTAGAACTATTTTCATATGTTAATTTTGTTAAATTGTTAAATTATTCCGTGGTTTCGCAATCTATTATCTTTGCAACCATTTAATAATTTAAACATTTAACCGTTTGTATGCTTTGAAATATTTAAAAGTATTCCGACTGCCGCCATTAAAAATACAAGCGAGGTTCCTCCATAACTGACAAACGGGAGAGGTATTCCAGTAAGCGGAATAATGCCGGATATTGCTCCGATATTTATAAATGCCTGAAAAATTATCCATGAAATTATTCCAATTGACACCAAATGAGAAAATTTATCCGGAGAATTTTTCGCAATCCCAAATCCCCTTAGAGACAGATAGAAAAACAGCACAACCAAAAACATCGCTCCAATAATTCCCAATTCTTCTCCTATTATAGCAAAGATGGAATCGCCGACCGGTTCCGGAAGATAATTGAATTTTTGAAGACTATGACCCAGTCCCAATCCGAATATTCCTCCCGAACCGATAGCCAAAAGCGCTTGATTAATTTGATAACCTGCACCACGCGGATCCAATTCGGGATTTAGAAAAACCAAAAAACGGTTCATCCGATATGATTCGAATTTTATAAGAAAACCAAGAAAAATTATTCCGCCGGTTACCATTGAAAGCAAATGAGAAATTCTCGCGCCGGAAGCAAAAAAAATTGACATCGAAATAATAATTGTAATTCCAAGAGTTCCGACATCTGGTTGTTTGATAAGAAGAAAACTCACTATTCCGACAATTGCCAAAAATGGCATTAGCCCCTCATAAAAATCCCTGACTTTATCCAAACGGCTTTCCAGCCAAGCGGAAAGATAGAGAATTATTGAAAGCTTGAGCATTTCCGAAGGTTGAAAAGAAAACGATCCGAGCTGAAGCCATCGACTAGCACCATAAATCCTGGAGCCGAAACCGGGAATAAAAACTAAAATTAAGCATGCTACACTGAAAACAAAAAATGGGAATGAAATTTTTTTCCAAAAATTATAATTTATTTTCTGAGTGATGAATAAAATTATAAAACCGGGAATCATTCCATATAACAGTTGGTGCTTAAAGAAGAAATAAGCATCTCCAAAACGGCTCATTGAATAAGCGACTCCGGCACTGGCAATCATTATAAGCCCGAAAGACAAAAGCAAAAGAAGTGTGGCAAAAAGAGGTTTATCGAACGATTTTGTTTTTTCCGTTTTTTCAAAACTCATCGATGTTTAAATTAAATATTGAATCCTATTATGGATCATTTTATCTTTTTACTTTTTTCTTTCCGCCATTTTTCTATCTTTCCATGATTTCCGGATAAAAGAATTTCAGGAACTTTCCAACCCATAAATTCTTCCGGTTTGGTATATTGCGGATATTCCAACTCTGTATTTTGTATTTCGCATTTTGTATTTCGCATAAAACCAAAACTTTCTTCAGATAAAGAATCAGGATTTCCTAAAACTCCCGGAATAAGACGAGAAATCGAATCTACCAATATCATCGCCGGAATCTCTCCTCCGGTAAGAACATATTCTCCAATCGAAATTTCTTCATCAACTAAATTTTGCGCCACTCTTTCATCTACTCCCTCATACCTTCCGCAAATCATAATGAGATTTTCATATTTAGAAAGTCTCTCGGCGTCTTTTTGGGTATATTTTTTCCCTTTGGCAGAAAATAAAATCGTTCGAGATGTTGAAATTGTTTTAGGTGTTGTAGCTGTTTTAGTTGGTTCATTTTCAACATCTTCAACAGTTCCAACACTTTTAACACTTGCAATATCTTTAACACACCGGTAAATCGGTTCGACTTTCATAACCATTCCGGCTCCTCCTCCATAAGGAGTGTCGTCAACTTTTTTATGTTTCCCCTCAGCATAATCTCTGAGGTTATGAATTTCAATATTAATGAGATTTTTCTTACTCGCCCGAGACAAAATCGATTCACTGAAATAAGCGTCGAATATTTTGGGAAAAATTGTTATTATATCAAATCTCATAAGTTAATTATAGCGTTAAAAAGCGAAAAAGACCAGAAAACCGGTCTTTTTCGCAAGAATGTCCAGCGAAAATATATTTTCGCCCAATACAGACTATATGTTAATATCACCTACGACTTCATCAATGCTTTTTCTTTCTTCTCTCGGCTTTCTTTCAGAACCTTCCGGTTCATTGATTTTCAGATTTACTCTTGCATTATTCTTAGCTCCAATAACACGAAGAAGTGTTCGAAGAGCTTTTGCAGTCGCACCTTCACGTCCAATGATCATTCCCATGTCTTCCGGATTAACATCCAGAGTAATGAGAACTCCCATCTCGTCGATCTTTCTTTCGACTTTCACATTTTCAGGGTGGTTGACAATCTGTTTTACAACGTATTCAACAAAATCCCTATCCATAGTTTGTTCAGTCATTTTCGTAATTCTAGATTAAAGATTATCTTTTTAGGAAAACAAGAAGGTTTTTGGAAGATCGACCAACCATCATCCCTGTTTCTATTCCTGTTTTTTGAGCAGAAATAGACCCTACTTGTTTCTTACTGAATTATAATAAAAAACCATTCTTATGTCAAAAGTTTTTCATTATTTAAAAACGCCCAAAAATATCAAAGTTTTCTTATATTTTTCCGAATGGACAAAAAATCAGGCACGGTTTTTCCGACTAAATCCCAGAATCTTTTCGAGTGATTAAATTCCTTAAGATGGCAAAGTTCATGAACAATGATATAGTCGGCCATTTTTTCCGGAAGCAAAACTATCTTATAATTGAAATTAAGATTCCCCTTAGCCGAACAGCTTCCCCAACGGGTTTTTTGGTTGCGGACAGAAATACTTCCCGTTTTCAACCCGTAAATTTTTTTGAACTTTTCTATTTTTTCTTTAACAAGAACAAATGCTTTGTTTTTTAATTTCGCATACTCTTCCACACTGCCACCTAATTTAAAATTTCCATTATCTCTCCCACTAATTTCTTTTAATTTCTGCTCTATCCATTCGGATTTTCTTAGAACCATTTTCTCTGCCATAAAATAAGGAATATATCGCGGAAAAGTAACAAAAATTTCTCCATCGGGATAAATTGAAATCTTAAGCCTCTTTGATTGCTTATGCTTTCTTAAAACAATCTTGCTATTTATTCCTTCTATTTCTAAAATTTTTTCTTTTCTCATAGCTTAATAATGTTTTAGGTAAACAAAACATTTCGAGTTCCGCTCGATCTGCATTCCCAATTTTATCTCTATTTTTATCTCAAATCTA
>CAYOTC010000003.1:71636-73908 GCA_964406815.1 uncultured Bdellovibrionales bacterium | reverse complement strand
TGAGTAAGCAGTTGTCGGAGTACAAGTGTTGGCAGTATCGGTGCAGTAATATGTGTTGGCAATTCCGGAAGTGGCATCAGATGGAGTGATTGTGTAAGTCACGTTTGAGGTGTACCAGCCATTGGATCCGAGAGTTCCTCCGGTGATTGCGCCAGAGGTGGTGGGAGTTACTGAATCTAATCTGTATGTCCCGTTCCAATTACTGGTATTGCCAGCCGTATCAGCGTTACAAAGATAAAGAGTATGGGTTCCTTGGGAAGGGATGCTCAGTGTGTTTCCGTTGGCGAAAGATGTCCCGGATGATACACAAGTGGAATTGTTAGTGTCCCAGCTGTATCTGGAATAACTTAAGCCTGAGCCTCCGGTGTCAGCAGTGGATAATGTTATAGTTATGTTCGATGTTCTCCAGGAGGAAGATGAATTATTGGCAGAAATTGTCGGGCTTGTAGAATCTAAATTATTGACTGGCGATGTACAAGTGGTTGTGTTTCCGGCATTATCTGATATTCCTACTGTGCAAGTAGCACCGTTGGTTGCAGCAGTAGTACAAGATCCTCCGGCAGTGGCAATACCTGAAATCGAATCAGTGGAGCCTGATAAAGTGAAAGCTTGTCCTCCGCTGTTATGCCAAGGAGAAGAAGCCGGAGACCAAGAGCCGCAAACGGGAGCAGTGTTGTCGAGATAAACCCATTTGCCAGTATCAGTATAGCCTTGTCCGTTCAACACTTGGTCATAAAGGAATGTCGTTATTCCATAGTTGGTGCTTGCGCCACTTCCGGCAACGACTTGCCATTTGCCATTAGCGGTAACACTACAATTTCCTGATTGAATACAAGTGGCATTTTGAATGTCCATATATCCTGATCCATCCATTCCTGGACCGTCAGTAAAACTCGAATACAAACTATTGTAAGCAATTCCGTAAGGATTAGCGTATGATTTTATGTTTCCAGTGCCGCCGTCCCAAGTTCCCCTATTGGCACCGTTCTTAGAAAGTTCGAAATATTGGGTATTAGTTCCGGAATAGCTATCAGTATGGCTAATGTTTACATAGAAAGCCGTTCCGTTTCTCACATAGCAAGTGTTGCCGGATTCATAGTTACATCCGGTGAAAGTAGTGGAATTATAAGTCGGAGCTGAAGTATCCGCTCCGATTGTTCCGTATGGTCCATTCCAACCAGAAACCTGACCGCTATTGTCGGCGGTATAAAGATATTCATTCATACCCCCTTCGCTCCAGGAGTTAAAAGTCGTATTCCAAGTAACAGTGAGATTATTACCGGAAGCAGTTGAGCTACAAGAATTGAGAGTGACGAATGGAAGAGAATATGGCACAGCGTTCCAAGTTGAATTTCCATCACTGCCAAAGAGATGACAAGCGCCAGAACCAGGATAATATAATCCATACAAAGCACTATCATTTTCAGTAAGCCCATAGTTTATTAAGAAAAGAACATAACTGATATCCGTCGCTCCGTTCGGATCGGAATGAACGGTAGTAAAAGTTCTGGCTCCAGCCGGATACCAACCGGAAGATGGAGAAACGCTCATACTCGCCCCTGTAGGGAAATAGTTATTATATAAAGACCAGACATAATTCGGATTGGTTTGATTTATTCCGTCATAAGTATAGACATGCCAATAGTAAGTACCAGCTCCGGGATTGCATGAATATGAAGTGGAGGTTTGCCAGCCAGAATTACAGACCTGGCCAGTTTCAGCGTCACTTCCGGTGGCTACGCGGAAATAGTAATAGACAGTATCCCCATCAGCATCGGAAACAGCATTGGTAGTAAAAGTGATCGCACTTCCGTTTCCATTAACCGTTCCGCCATTAGCAGGAGAAGATGGGGTAGACATCGGCGGCGCGGTATTAGTTATGGTAAATTCTGTAGGATTTTCATCTCTTGCCCCTTGATTTCCGACATTGTCATAAACATAAGACCAAGCACGATAGGTCGTACCAGCAGGATCATTAAGTGTTACATCATAATAATATTGACTTCCATTCCAGCCCATTGTTCCGCCACTGACCCGATTCCAGCCAGAATAAGGATAGGTACCGAGATAGAAAATAGCATTTCCAGTGTTAATACCAGATCCTCCATCTGATGCGCTGACATAAAACCTGACAGTTGACCCTTTTGGAGCATTGGTAGCACTTATATCAGAAATTGAAGGAGCAGTATTATCAAGATAATAATATACACTATACCATTCGCCAGAAGCATAAGTCGTTTGATAGCCCATATGGTCCCAAACTCTTATGTAC
>CAYOTC010000003.1:0-71536 GCA_964406815.1 uncultured Bdellovibrionales bacterium | reverse complement strand
TTCGCCAGAAGCATAAGTCGTTTGATAGCCCATATGGTCCCAAACTCTTATGTACAAACTGGCGCCACCTTGATTGCCACCGATTGTGCAGGAAGTACTGCTATCTCCAGGATTGCTATCAACCGGCCAACTGCCGAACTGACAGCGGACACCTCCGCCAGACATACTAACATTGTCAGTAAACGTAAGAGTTGCACTGCTAGTCCAAGCGTTGTAAGTTCCCCAGCTTGTAATATATGGACCAGTGTTATCGAAATAATAATATACACCGTAACTTCCAGAATTATATGTCGTCTGATTGCCTTGATGATCCCATACTCTGATATATAAAATGGCGCCATTCTGTTCTCCACCGATAGTGCAGGAAGTGCTGCTGTCTCCCGGATTACTATCGGTTGGCCAGCTGCCGAACTGGCAGCGGACACCTCCGCCAGACATGCTGACGTTATCGGTGAATGTCAAAGTTGTGCCAGTAGTCCAAGTATTATATGTTCCCCAACTGGTAATCCATGGGGGAGTTGCGTCAGCAGTTGTAAAACTTACTTCCGATCCATAGCCAGTCCCAGCACTGTTGGTGGCATAAGCCCGGACGTAATATGTAGTATATGAAGATAGTCCAGTCATTGAACAGGAATAAGCTCCAGTTGATGAAGTGGCTCCGGCATTACAGTTGCTGGTATATGTTCCGGAAGATGTTCCCCACTGAATATACCTTGTCGTCGAAGCGCCTCCGGTAGAAGTAAGATTTCCGTTTCCGGTAGCAGAGCTTGCTCCAATTCCTGAAACTGCACTAGTGGAGACAGTTGGAATAGATACCGAACTAGTGGTGGAAAAATTCGAAAAAGTACTAAGTGCATAATCGTCCCCGACCAGTTGCGCCCATTGATCATACACAATGCCATGGGTATAAGACTGAGCTTTATATGAAGTGCTGGGAGTTAGACCAGTTCTTGTACAGCAAGTGGAACTTTCTTGTATTGGATCAAGATTGCATGATCCAACATAACTGCCTCCACTAGTATATATCCGAATTTCCTGAAGGTCAGCAAAATAGGTTTCACTATTCTCCATCGCCCAACTAAAAGATGCACAGGCATAAACCGAGGTTTGAGAAGGAGTAACGCTGTCCATGCCAGCACTTAAAGCACTCGCCTTATGTGTCAACCCTAAAGAAAAGAAGATTAATAAAAATAAAAAAATCAGATTGACTGATTTATTTATAAAAAAATTATTTGAAGATAATAAAAAGCCATTTGAAGAAATATTTCTTCTAAAAAAATTATTTCTCGAATCCCTTTTTTGCTTCTCCAGAAAGCACATTCTTTTATCTGTTTATGTTTATTTTAATTTCATCCCCTTTGAAAAAATAAAATGAGAGAAAAACTAAGTCGCTTTGGCTTTTTTTAAACTTACATACCTAGTATAACTTAAAATAATACATTTGTCAATTTTTTCCCAAAATAAGCCCTTTATTGACAAATAAAATGTTAACTTAAATTAATATTTTCATTAAAAAAATAGATTTTCTTTTATTTTATATTTTTTGGCTTTATTTAGAGATAAAACATTATTATTTTATATTTTTAAAAAAGAAGACCGCGCCCCGCAAATGCGGGGCGCGGTCTTCAGATATACAGGAAAAATTATTTCTCTCCCTTGAATCCGGTTCCGGCTGGGATAAGTTTTCCAATAATAACGTTTTCCTTAAGACCTCTCAATTTATCTTCCTTACCCTGGACTGCCGCACTAATAAGCACTTTGGCAGTTTCCTGGAAAGACGCTGCTGAAAGGAAACTTTCGGTCGAAAGAGCCACTTTCGTGATTCCCATAAGAAGACGCTCTCCAACCGCTTCTTTTCCGCCTTGAGATTTTATTGTTTCATTAGCTTCATTAAACTCATCCGCCTCCACAACATCTCCGGCAAGAAAATTGGAATCACCTGCTTCCAAAATCGAAATTCGGCTAAACATCTGACGCACTATGATTTCAATATGCTTGTCATTAATTCCCTCGCCCTGTGCCGCATAAACTTCCTGAATTTCTCTGATAATATAGCGATAAACTTCTTCCCATCCCATCGTTGAATAAAGTTTTTTAAGATCAATATGACCTTCACTGAGTTGTGTTCCTTTTCCGATCAAGTCACCAATATTAACTTTGAGAGTTGCACCTTGCATCACTTGATATTCTTTCAGTGTCTTAATCTTATCATTGGCTTCAACTTTGATGATTATGGTCTTGTCGGTACTTTCTATGCCAACAACTTTTCCATCAACTTCGGAAATAACCGATTCTCCTTTTGGTGGCCTAGCTTCAAAAATTTCTTCCACCCGAGGAAGCCCTTGGGTAATGTCAGATCCCGCAATACCTCCAATATGGAAAGTACGCATAGTCAGCTGGGTTCCCGGCTCTCCGATCGCCTGCGCTGCCACGATTCCAACCGCCTGCCCGATTTCCACGAGATTTCCTCTTCCAAGATCCGTTCCGTAACACTTTCGACATACTCCGCGGATTGCCTTGCAAGTAACCACAGTTCTGATCTTGATTTTGTCTAACTTCAATTTTTCAATAATCTCACCTTCGGCTTTGGTTACAACATTTCCTTTTTTCACCAAAACTTCATTTGTTTTCGGATTCTTTATATCTTCTGCCAAAACTCTTCCGACGACGCGATTGATGAAATTCTGGCCAATCCGATCGGAATCTTCCCGATAAATATAAGCTCCTTCCTTATCTTTGCAATCTTCTTCACGGATAATAACATCCTGAGAAACATCCACTAAACGACGAGTGAGGTATCCGGCAGTCGCTGTTCGAAGAGCTGTGTCCGCCATACCTTTTCTTGCTCCGTGAGTGGAGATGAAATATTCCAAAACATTAAGACCCTCTTTGAAACTGCTTTTGATTGGAAGTTCGATAGTCTCTCCGGTTGGTCCGGCCATAAGCCCTTTCATACCGGCCATCTGGACAACCACTGATTCCGAACCTCTCGCTTTGGAATAAACCATGGAATAAACTGGGCCTTCTTTGTCGATTGATTCACGCACACTGTCGGCAATTCTGTTTTTAGCGTCATTCCAGATTTCAATAACTTTTCCCTTTCTTTCGTCTTCAGTAAGAAGACCCATATTATATTGCTTTTTAATAACCTCGACTTTTTCTTCCGCTTCGCTCAATATATCTTTCTTGCCAAGTGGTATCGCCAAGTCAGCCATTCCCCAACTGATTCCTGATTTGGTCACAGAACTAAATCCGAGATTCTTGATTCGATCCACAAATTTTGCCGTTTCTTCCGCTCCAGAAATTTCCAAGACCTTAGCCACTAGAGACTTAAGTTCCTTTTTCGTCATTTCATAATTTTGGTAACCGATTTCTTCCGGAATGATTGCGTTAAGGTTTAACCGTCCGACAGAAGTTTCCAAAACTTCGCCATTTACCAAAACTTTAACCTTGGCTCTTATGTCAATATACCCCAGCTCTGTAGCCATTATCGCCTCTTCTTCTGAAGCAAAAATTTTTCCTTCGCCTTTCGCTCCAGCCAAAATATGCGTAATGTAATAACAACCAAGCACCATATCCAGAGTTGGAGTTGTGATCGGTTCTCCGGAAGCCGGCTTTAAAAGATTTCTGGATGAAAGCATCAGATTCTCACTTTCCCATCTAGCTTTGTCAGTAAGAGGAACATGCACCGCCATCTGGTCTCCGTCGAAGTCAGCATTGAAAGCGCTGCAAACCATCGGATGTATTTGGATCGCTTTTCCTTCAATAAGCACCGGCTGAAAAGCTTGAATAGACAAACGATGCAGGGTTGGAGCGCGATTAAGAAGCACATAGTGATGACTGATTATTTCGTCCAAAATATCATAAGCTTCTTCCGATTCCGCTTCCACCATCTTTCCGGCGCTTCTGACATTATAAGCCAGCTCACGTTCGATAAGTTTGTTGATAATAAAAGGTTTGAAAAGTTCGAGTGCCATTTTCTTCGGCAGTCCGCACTGATGCAATTTTAATTTCGGTCCAACCACAATCACCGAACGTCCGGAATAGTCAACACGTTTTCCAAGGAGATTCTGTCTGAAACGCCCCTGTTTTCCTTTCAAAGTATCTGCAAGAGAACGCAGGGCTCTTCTTTGCCCAGTTGAAGCCGCCACGCTAACTTGGCTTCTTCTGGCACTGTTGTCAAAAAGCGCATCCACTGCTTCCTGTAACATTCTTTTCTCATTTCTGGTGATAACTTCCGGAGCGCCGATTTCAATCAGTTTCCTAAGACGATTATTTCTGTTTATTATTCTTCGATAGAGATCATTAAGGTCTGAAGTGGCAAAACGTCCTCCATCCAACGCCACCATCGGGCGAAGATCTGGCGGAATGACTGGAATGACAGTCGGCAACATCCATTCTGGGCGCAAATTGGCCGCAAGCAGTCCATTGAAAAGTTTGATTCTTCTCAAAAGTTTTTTCCGATCAGGAACTTCTTCATCTCCTTCGAGCATTTTTTTAAGCCTCTTCATTTCTTCCTTGAGATCAATATTTTCCAAAAGCTTTCTTATAGCTTCGGCTCCGATTCCGGCATTAAAAACCTGGCCGTATTTGGAAGACAGATTAAAATATTCTATTTCAGAAACGATTTGGAATTTTTGCAAACTCTTCAATTCTTCTTTGGAAGTGCGATAGATATTTTTCAATTCTTCATTTTTGTCTTTGCTCTGTGTTTCATCTCCTTGAAAATTCTTATTTATCTCCTTCTGCTTGGTTTTAAATTCTTGTTCAAGCTGTGCAAGCGCTTTTTCTCTTTCGCTCTCATCCACACCCATGACAACATAGCTTGAAAAATAAATAACCTTTTCCAAATCCTGCACGCCCATTCCGAGCGCGAGTCCGATTTTAGAAGGAACGCCACGCAAAAACCAGATATGCGAAACCGGCACGGCTAATTTGATGTGTCCCATGCGCTCCCGTCTTACTATGCTTCTTGTCACTTCCACTCCGCATTTGTCGCAAACAATTCCCTTATAACGAATGCGTTTATATTTTCCGCAATAGCATTCCCAGTCACGAGAAGGCCCGAATATTTTCTCGCAAAAAAGCCCATCCTTTTCATAGCGCTGAGTCCTGTAGTTTATTGTCTCCGGCTTGGTTACCTCTCCGTGAGACCATTCCATAATCCCTTCCGGGCTAGCAATTTTCAGTTTAACGCTGTTGAAATTGCTCGTTTTGGTATTAGTAATCGAATCCATATTAATTTAAGATTAAAAGGTTTAATAAATCATTCGTATCGTCTTTATGAACTTTATAAACTTTACGAACTTTATAAACTAAATTAATTAAGCAACATCAACATCTTCTTCCTCTTGGGAAGTTGATCCTTCAAACGATTCCCTGGGGGTTTTTTCTGTAAGCTCGACATCCAATCCGAGACCTTTAAGCTCGCTTACAAGCACATGGAATGAAGCCGGAATATTGGGACTCTTGATCGGTTCGCCTTTGATAATTGATTCATAGGCTTTTGATCTTCCCATTTGGTCATCAGATTTTATGGTAATCATTTCTTGCAAAGTATAAGCCGCACCATATCCTTCCAATGCCCACACTTCCATTTCTCCGAACCGCTGTCCTCCGAACTGAGCTTTTCCTCCAAGTGGTTGCTGGGTAATGAGAGAGTAAGGTCCGATTGAACGCATATGAATCTTGTCATCCACCAAATGATGGAGCTTCATTACATACATCACACCTACTGTCGATTCGTTATCAAAATGTTCGCCTGTTCTTCCATTTACCAATTTGACTTTTCCCTCTTCCGGAAGACCGGCTGCTTTTAATTCTTCCTTTATTTGATCTTCCGTCACTCCTTCAAGAGCCGGGGTCGCCGCTTTATACCCGAGTTTCAATGCCGCCCAACCAAGATGAGTTTCCAAAATCTGTCCGATATTCATACGAGAAGCCACACCAAGAGGATTTAGAATCATATCGACTGGCGTGCCGTCGGGTAAATATGGCATATCTTCCACCGGCGCGATTCTGGAAATAACACCTTTGTTTCCGTGACGTCCGGCCAGTTTGTCACCGACAGAAATCTTCTTGAGTTGCGCCACAGAAACCTGAATTTGTTCAATGACTCCGGTTGAAAGTTTATCCCCTTGCTCTCTGGAGAATATTTTTATATCCACAACTTTTCCGTATTCTCCGTGAGGAAGATATAGTGAGCTGTCTTTGACATCACGTGATTTTTCTCCGAAGATTGCCCGCAATAGTCTCTCTTCCGAAGTTAGATCACCTTCACCTTTCGGAGAAATTTTTCCGACCAATATATCACCGGAAACCACTTCCGCTCCGATGCGGATAATTCCTGTTTCGTCAAGATTCTTTAAGCGATCTTCTCCGATATTCGGAATATCGCGAGTCACCACCTCCGGTCCAAGTTTGGTATCTCTAACATCGATTGAAAAATCTTCGATATGGATCGAACTATATCGATCATCTTGCACCAATCTTTCTGAAATAATAATAGCGTCTTCATAGTTTGAACCTTCCCACGGAACAAAAGCTACTAAGATATTTTGTCCAAGCGCGAGCTCTCCATGATCGGTTGAAGCGCCATCCGCCAAAACTTGTCCTTTCTTTACTTCTTCATTTTTCAAAACTCTCGGAACTTGGTTCATCGAAGTGAAAGCGTTTGATTTTTCAAAACTTTGGAGCCGATATTCTCTCTTTATAAAAGGTTTCTTTGCCCCGACTGGAGCTTCCTCTTTGATTATAATATGATCGGCATCAACTTCAGAAACGATCCCGTCCACTCTTGCTATAACCACTTGTCCGGAATCAGCTGCCGCCTTATCTTCAATTCCGGTTCCAACCAGTGGAGCTTGCGGTTTCACGCAAGAAACTGCCTGACGCTGCATATTAGAACCCATAAGAGCACGGTTAGCGTCATCGTGTTCCAAAAATGGAATAAGCGAAGTCGCCACCGAAATACATTGCTTGGCGGAAACATCGATATAATCAAGTTTTGCAACTTCAATTTCAGTCGCTTGCCCCTTCACTCTTGCTCCGACAACTTCATCCAAAATATTTCCATCCTCATCGATACTTATTCCGGCATGCGCAATGTTTTTCCTGTCTTCCACTGTCGCATTGATATATTCGATTTCATAAACAACGTATGCTTTGACTTTGATTGATTTTATCTTTTTCTCTTTCACAATTTTTTTGGCTGCTTCCGAATCAATTTTTGTTCCAGCTTTTATTCCGGCAATATCTTCAAATAAAATACGTCCGACAAGTTTTTCTTCATTATTTTCAACTTCATGCGCAATCTTAAGATATGGAGTTTCCAAAAATCCAAACTCATTTATTTTCGTATAAGTCGCCAAATGTCCCACCAGCCCGATATTCGGACCTTCCGGAGTCTCCACCGGACATATTCGACCATAATGAGAATTGTGCACGTCACGAACTTCAAAACCAGCCCGCTCACGGGTTAGTCCTCCCGGTCCCATCGCGCTAAGTCTTCTCTTATGTTCCAACTCAGCCAAAGGATTGACCTGGTCCATAAACTGCGACAATTGAGAACTGGCAAAAAACTCTTTAATGGAAGCGGCAATCGGACGGGAATTCACCAAAAGTCCCGGAACAACAGTCGCGATATCACAAGTGCTCATCTTATCTTTAATATTCCGAACAGTTCTAGAAAATCCGACTCGCAATTTATTTTGTACCAATTCCCCGACTGAACGGACTCTCCTGTTTCCCAAGTGATCAATATCATCTGATATCGCTTGAGGATCATTATTTAATTTGATTATTTCTTTTATAATAAGAATCAGGTCCTCGCGATTAAGAACACGGTTTTCTTCATTATCATTCTTTTCTACCTGAAGACGCTGGTTAAGACGATAGCGTCCCACCGCTCCAAAGTCATATTTATCATAGTTAAAAAACATCGCGTCAATAACCTGTTTCGCGTTTGATTCCGTCGCCAAATCACCCGGACGGACTCTTTTATAGACTTCTTTATATCCTTCTCCTTGATTCTTAGCGATATCTTTCTTGATTGTTTCTGTGATATAGGAAATTTCACCATTATCCGCACCTTTAAAAGCATCCTCCAGTTGTTTATCAGTCGAATATCCAAAAGCTCGCAAAAGCGAAGTAATTGGAACTTTTCTCTTACGATCAATTTTCACATAAATAGCTCCGTCAAAATCAGTTTCGATTTCCAGCCAAGCGCCTCGGTTTGGAATAATTTTTGCCCCGAAAAGCTTGCGACCTTTTTGGTAATCCATAGTAAAAAACACACCAGGACTTCTGATTATCTGACTAACCACCACTCTTTCCACGCCATTTATGATAAAGGTTCCTCTGTCTGTCATTAAAGGGAAATCACCAAGATATATTTCCTGTTCTTTTATTTCTCCAGTTTTCTTTATAAGAAGCTGGACTTTGCAACGAAGAGGCGCCTCATAAGAAATATTCTTACTTTTTGCCGTCACTTCGTCGTATTTCGGATCGTCTAAATAATATTCTCCGAAAGATAATTCCAAATCTTTTTCAGTAAAATCCTTAATGGGATTTACTTCATCCAAAAGCTCTTTTAAGCCTTTTTCCAAAAACCAGTCGTATGAGTCAATCTGTATTTCAATTAAGTTTGGCAAAGACACGAATGTCATTGGCTTAAAGAATTTTCGCTTAGAAATAGACGAAGCTGAACTGAAAACTCTTTTTACCTTAAGGCTTTTTTCAACTTTGGACATAGAAATAGCGCTCATTACCTTACCGATTCCGCTGATTTTCTTGGGAATAAGCAATTTAAATGAGATCTTATGTTAAAATATTAAGTTTACTTGTTGATTTTATACAGATTATTAAATTTCACTATTGACTTTTGTCAATAGTTACTAAGAAATTTCAAACTATAGGCTATTATACACAAACCAGAAAATAGCGCAAGCCTTCCACTTCGTCGTAGCAGTTCTTTTTTGATTCACCCGAAAAGAAATTTTATATTGTATTTACATTATAACTGTTATTTTAATTGTGTCAAATATTTATTAAATTATAATTTTTATTCTTTATTAAAGCTAAAATTTGAGAATATTAAAACGCCTTACTTTCTTTGAAAATAAGACGTTTTAAATAACTAGTCGATTTTTTTCAGACTTGGCAGAAGATCCTTGATTAACTTCTCCAATTCCACCAGATACGCTTCGGGATTTCCCTTAGCTTTTTCAATCAAATGTTTAACAATGGCATAATCTATATTGTCTATTTTCGCTAGTCCTTCATGGCGAGCAACAACTTCCTTTCTTGTTTTTCCTTTTCCGAATTTTCTTACAAAGCCAACTTCCGCAACCGCCTCAGACAGCTGAAGAATACTCCACCTCTTTTTATCATATGTAAAAAGATAATTTCTTCCATATGCTTCGAAAATCCTAATGTCGACACCAGCTTTATACATCGCTACTACAAATCCGGAATGATACATTTCGTGTATTATCGTATCTTTTCCGTGATTTCTTAATATTACCGGAAAGAAAGTTATTGGCCACAAAGAATCCCTATTATTTAGAAAAAAATGATTAAAACCTTTCACGTCCTCGCCGATATCTCCATCCCAAACCGTATAAATAAATTTAAAATTATTTATTTTTGGCAATCCGGGAATATCGATGTCCTCAAACATCTCTATTGGAGAAGAAATCTTTTTTAAACCAATGACTAAATAGTGACCTCCTGCTGGTGAAGAAGTTACATAATAAAAAGACCCAGGTTTTTTTGATAATGCCTTACCAGGTTCCGATAATGCAAATTGGGACCACAAAATAATCAAAAGAAACAAAAAGATATTAATCGCTCTTTTTATAGTTTTAGACAATAAACTATCGTGCCTTTTGAAAAATCCTCCATTCCCACATATGCAGTTTTCCTGCAATTTTGCTAAATCTTCCATTTTTTACCCCTTTTTCAAAAGTTATTAATAGTTTTTTATGTCATAATTTATTTTTAAGGTTCTATTTGCGCTATTAATACGATGATAACGCGATATATTTTTATTATACTTCTTAATAATTGTCAATCAGACATAACAAAAACCGCCTTTTGAGGCGGCTTATTTTTGTTAAGAATTTATTTGTTTTCCCAATTGAATACATTCGCCACGATTTCGGCAATGCGGCGAGATGTATAGGAATCGCCCAAATCGGTTTCCACTGAAAAGTTTTTGATATCTTTCGGAGTTAAATCGTGCCTCTTGAGAAGCTCATCAATCAAAGGTAAAAGCCTTTCGGATATATTATGATCTTCCGGAAAAGTAAACTCATCCAAAATCGCACCACCCTCCTTGAGAATCAGCTTGGTAACCTTATTTTTGATTTCGATTATGATTTGCATATTTTTTATGATTTGTACGGAACAAAGATTTTTGCTCCTTACGTTTTATTTTATATTATTCCAATCAAATCCCCAAGGATCGTCTTTCCGGTCCGGAGCGATATCTTTGTGACCGAGAACATATTTTATGCTATATTTTCCTTTAATTTCAGCGATTAATTTTTTTAGAGAAGAATATTGCTCAGCAGTAATTTTTCCTGTTTTAGTGTTCACAATTTCAACTCCGATGGAAAAATTATTAACTCCGGTTCTGCCGTCCGGCATTTTTGAAACTCCGGCATGATAGGCAATATCTTTATCCTTGACCAAGCGATAAATTTTTCCGTCGCGACCGATGAGATAATGGGCCGAAACACCGTATTGCTTATATTCCGCGATTATCCCGTTTACACTGAATGGATCATCTCCCAAAGCATCGTAAGATGAATGGATGATAATTGTATCAATCTTTCGTGAATCGGAAGACGCATATCCCCAACTGATGAGCTTGTCGTTTATTTTCAAATCGCTTTTATTTTCTTCTTGGATTTCAGGTTTTTTTGTTATCTCATTTGCAGATTCCTTCTTTGGAATCTCACTTTCCTCCTTGGCTTCCTTTATAATTTCCTCTTTTGTTTCCTTAACGCTATTTTCTGCTATTTGCTTTTCCTCTTTAATTTTATTTTCTTCCTGATTATTTGGCAAAATTATTGTTTCTGTGCGAGTTTTTCTGAAAAACATAAATCCGCCAGCAACAAAAACTAAGCCGATAATTAAAGTGATAAGAATTATTGATATTTTTTTTGAAATCATAGGATTCTATCTTATGCTTTATTCTAACACATCGCTATTTTTTCGCACTATTTGACGGTTTATTTTCTAAAATAAAAAATCTGTGCTAAGATTTATTTTGTTGTTTCTGTTTCTAACAATTCAACAATTTAACCACTTAACAATATAAAAATGCAAAACGTACAGGAATTATTCGACAAGCTCCAAGAAATGAAGAAAGAAATGAAGGAAATCAACCGCGACTACAAAGATGCGCTGATAAACGCCAACGAATATGAAGAGACCACCGACGAGCTGAAAAGACTTCGAGAGAAGAAAAAACAGATTGAGAACATTACCAAAGGCCGGATGGGAGCGAAGTATGCCCGATTGGAAGATCTTAAGAAAAAATCTGACGAAACCAACCAGCTTATTACCGACATCGCTATGAGCACCTTAATGGAAGGAAAGACTCTGGAAATCAAAGATGAATACCAGAATTCTTATGAACCGGTCTACAAGATAACTTTCCGGAAAATCGCCTAGATACTAGATATAAATAAAAAAACCGTCAGTTATGCTGGCGGTTTTTTATTATCCAAAAGTATTTATTATATTCTTGCATTCCAAATCCAAACTTTGCGAAGCGCGTATTTAGCATTTTATAATTCCGCACTTAATTCGCGAGGTTTATAAATTGAGTGAATGAGTGAAAAAATCCGGTCTTATTGCAGAAGGAATAACCTGGATTTTGAACGAATGAGCGAAAATTTATACTGAGCGAATTCGTGCGGACAGTTCTTTTGTAACTTTTCTTGCTGACAAGAAAAGTTAGAGAAAAAAAATATCCCTAAAAACATTTTCGCCAGGAGTCGGAGAACCGATCCTGGCGAGAAAAAGTGTTTTTGTTTTTGTTTTTGTCGAATTAGACAATAAACATGGTTGGATTTGAAGTTACCTCAATGATATTTTTTTTCTTAAGCATCTCAAGGCTTTTTCTTAACACATTGAGATACTTTTGAAAGTCAATATCGCCTTTTTTTATCATTCTTGCAACACTATCAGCATTTACTATAAACATAACAAACTCCTTTAATAAAGGTTTTTGCACTTTCTTCTGACCTAATTATACACTATTTTTGGCTTAAAATCAACATTTTTCCTAATTTTAGGGTTTTAAAAAAGAGATTTTTGGCTATTTATAGCCAAAAATCTCTTCAGCAGAATTTTCATCTCTTAATCCATATATAAAAAATATAAATTTTACCAAAAAATAAAGAGATTTTCTTTTTTCAGCAGTTTTATAGGCAATTTTTAAAGTTATCCACAGGTTCCTAACTTTTACTTTATTTTAGGGAAAAACAAAAGAAAGGCTCGAAGTCAACGAAAGCCTTTCTTTTGCAAATATATTACTTTTATTTTGATAATTTGTCAATATTATAATAAAAAACAAAAATATCGTTTTAAATTATACTTTTTTCATTCTTCAATCCTTAAGGCCTCACCATTGACAACCGCCCTGGCAATTTTAACTCTGGCAGAAGACAGGATTCGCTGAAAAGTACTTTGGGAAGTATTCATTTTTTCTGAAGCTTCAATTTGCTCCAATCCATCAAAATCTTTGAGCTTTATCGCCTCCATTTCTTCTTTAGTTAAAACAGTTTCTTCCAATTGATTCATCGGAATTCCTTGGGGCTTAAAATAGTGCGCCTTTGGTTTAAATCTCAATCTTCGGCACATTCTTGGTCTTACCATAAAATTATATTAATTTTAATACTATTATACCATTAAAAATAATCTCCTCCCTCCTTGCTAGCTCAAGAAGGAGAAAGGCTACTTTCGATGGAAACTATTTCTCTAGCTGTTTCAGTTCTTCTTCGACCATTTGCATTTCTTGTTTCAGATCTTCAATTTCCGTTTTTAACAACTCTTTTCTTTCACCCTTTGGCATTGTCTGATATTTCCTATAAAACCATCCGCACATCGCCCTACCATAACCCCTGCCCATTCCCAAACCCGAACCAAAACCTGCCCCACAAGGACCCATTCCTCGTCCAGTCATTGGACCCATTCCCATCGGACCTGTTCCATTTTGTCTTGGCATATTAATCACCTTCCTTTCTATTTTAATTTATTAATTGAGTCTATATTATGAATATATACCCATTATATATTACTGTCAAGAAGCTGACTATATTTCAAAATAAAAAAACAGCTTGAATGGAGCTGTTTTTTGAGAATAAGCGGGTAGGGGGAATCTATCGCCTCGTCCCGCCGCGGCGAGACTCGTTGCCCTCGGCAGCGGAAAATCCTCACTCGCTCGAATTTTCCGGCGCTTGATTACTATCCGCCAATGGCGGATCGCATCTCGCTTCTGCCGGGTTCGATTCCACTCCTCGACCAAAAGAAAAAATCCAGGAATAAATCCTGGATTTTTTCTTTTTGAGCCGAACTGTGGAGGAAGTTAGAACTTTCTTTATGTTCAACAGTAACTTTTTTTATATTCCAAATTTATCATAAGAAGCCAATTTCTCCAAAAACTAAAAGAAACCAAGTTTCATAAAAACTGATTTAAGGTAGAAAGTTAACTTATAATAGCGCACTTTAACTTCTTGTCTAATTCGTTTCATTCCTTTGTAACTTGAAAGTGTCCAGGTTAAATTTAATACCTTTCCGCTTATAATTTTGCCCTTTTGATCAAACATATTGCCTTTTGTATCTTCAAAAACTAATTCATATCCACTTCTGCAAATACTATGCTTATTTTTGGCAAATAATCTAAGGATTGGATTGGTTGGAAGTATATACGCTACCGGCTTAGCTTCTTCAATAAGTTTTTCATCACAAGTTCCTGTAGCTTGTTGCAGAAATCTAATTTCAATTCGTTTGCCCTCTTTGGGTTTGAATTCTATGGGTAGTTCTAAATCCTCTTCCGTAACTTTGTCGTTAATCTTATCTATGCCACCGTAACCAAATCTTAAGGTTTTATCTCGTTTTTTAGTGTTTTCCCAGACAGCTAAGTAGATCTTTTTTATGTAATTACTTTCGGAACTTTGATTGATTATTGTTCCACCAAAAGTGCACGCGAAGTGTATTTTTCCATCAGAGCTATTTAGCTTGTTTATTCCGGAAAAATGTCCGAAATCAAAATAAAATTTTGGCACATTTCTGGCATTTATTCTTAAAGTATAAAAGAATGCTACAAAGCCCAAAAGAGATCCTGTCTTTAACAAAATATCAATAATATCAAAACTAATATTTGGATTATTCTCTGACATTGAGTGTTTTTATAATATAGATTTTACGAAGTAATAAATCCCCCCGATTGCACCGGATAATGACATAAAAATTCTTTCTTTTGTGCTAAATCTTGCTCTACTACTTTCCGGTTTATTCATATCATTCTCCGTATTATTTGTAGTTTGAGCAACTTCACTGTCTTGCGGCTGATTTTGAACAATTTCTTCTTGATTGACTATATTTTCCTGCTCTGCCGGTTTGTTTTCCGTTTCGGCATTAACCGGATTTCCGCATACTCCGTCAGCCCAGAGCCCGTTTTTATTGTTTCTTGCTTCCTCCTCTGACTTACTAAATTGCTCTTGGTATTTTATGTTCGGCGGATAGCTGGAAGAATGAGCAAATCCGTTTTTAACCAAAGAATCGTTAATAAATTCATCACCAATATAAACATACCTCAAAAGCCGTCCGTATTTATCTTTATCAGAAATATCTTTAACCAATCTAACCTCCTTACCCTCCACAAGCTCTTTATTTTTTTCTGACGCTTCTTTTCCGAAACACTGGACTGGCTTTCGCGGATCAACAGTTTCCGAAGTATCAATTCCAATATAACGAACTTTTTCGCCCGTATCTAAAACTATCGTGTCGCCATCAATAACAATGTTGGCTTTGGCTGTGCAAGTATCTTTATTAGAGCATAACTTTTTGACTTCTGTTACTGGCGTATTGGAAGTTGCCGAACCATTGCCTGATCCGTTGCTTGGCGCTGGATTTGGGATTACAGTAGGCGGACTGACGCTTCCGCCGTGGCAATGCCTCTGATTCCACGGAACGCCCCATTTGTCACAATTCGTTCGGCAATAATGACATCCGTCAGATGCGGTTTTCCCCGGATGGGCTAAAGCCGGACTGGAAAATAAAAAAACAGCACAAAAAGCACTGGTTATAAACATAGCTTTTTTCAATTTAAGGCGCATATGAGTGTGCTTTTAGGCGTATGATATTTAATGGTATCACCAATATGTGCCAGAAATCAAGAAAACTGAAACTACAAAAGTTTTTCTAATTTCGCATTTCTTTCTTCTGCGCATTCATTAACACTCCTATTGTATTCTTCCGGATAAGACGAGCTGTAACCACTTTTTAAATTTTCTTGAAATTCTTCTTCTGCGCTTGAAATACATTCTTCATATTTATCCAACGCTTTTTGAGCTATAACATTCTTCTGCTTTATTTCATCACATTCATCCTTGCTAACCTTAAGGGTATCACCGTTAAAAGCTACACAGGATACTAGCTTTTCTTCCGCCTCCTCGGTTTTTATTGGAGCAACCACCGCGCTCTTTTTGACTATCGGGGATTGTTGAACAGAAGTTTCTTCAACAGGAATATCCTTTTCTGGCTCTTCGCTTATTTCTTGATTTGTCTCATTTTTGGCTTGTAATTCTTCCACTGATTTTTGCAAGGCTTCAACTCTCTGATTGGCACTTTTCCTTTCGTTTTTTATCACAAAAAAACCGTATGCGACTGCCGAAGTTGCTACTACTGTTATAACTATTGCAAGCAGAGCAGTTCTGTTATTTTGAAAAAAGTTTTTTATCATTTTCATAAATTAAATTTTTTAGCAATCTTGTTATAAATAAAAATTATTAAAATTGTTGCTGGAATAGACAAAATAAGACCATTATCGCCAAAATAATTCTCAAGGAAAAAACTGGTTACCATCAGGACGGAAAAAATTAAAATTGTATTTTTCGTATAAAAACGAAGCTTATCTTCCTTATGTTCGGTTTTTATAATTCTGTGCGCTATATCCTTGGTGTTTTCTACCAATTTATTTCCACAAAATTCGCAGAATTTGCTATCATCATCTATTTCTTTTTGGCATTTTTTACAAATCATATTTTTATTCTTATTGAAATTTTTAACTAAACAATATGGCTACAAATAGTATTAACATTGTAATCAAGACAATAGCTAAAAACGCTAATAATAATTCTTTCCGTCTTTTTTTGGATTTTTGGATATGACATTTATCGCAAATTGTAGATGAAGCATTGATCTTATTGCCACATTCTTTACAATATTTAATTATTTCTTCTTTGCTAATATCGCTTTCTTCATTGTTTATTTTATTAGATACTTTTTTTCTTAATATCTTATAAGCAACAAAAGCAACGAGAATTAGTGCAATGCGAGGTCTATCCTCACTTTTTATATCACCTATAAGATATGGAATTGAAAACTGGATTAAATAAGTGATAAAAACAATCAAAAAAGATAACCCCCCTGAAAGAGGTCTTTTCAAAAAAACAAAGCGAATCAATACTGGAATTAAAAGACCAAACCCCCAAGTAAATAAGATGCTTAAAATTACAGCCAAAAATAATCCAAAGTTATTAAGATTTTCACCATAAGAATCTAAAAGAGCCTCTTTAACTGGATTGTTTGAATTTTCAGAAATAGAATTAACATTATCTTGATTGTTCCAATCTTCAAAAACAAAAGTCATTAAAGAAGCATTTATAACTGGCTCTTTATTTTGTTCGGTTACTGGCTCTATCGGGTATGATCCAATAATTTGATAAAATCTGCCCTTATGAATCGTCAAATAATTGATAGCAATAGCTTTTGCTTCAATATTAGCTACTTTATAGGGAGTGGAAACTTTATAATAACCCGCCTTGCGGTTATCCAAATATCTAATTCCTTTTTCAATCGTTTTACTACCAGGGAAAGCAGTTTCATTTTCTTTGATCATTTCGTTTATGAGCTCATCCGCTTCTTCATCGGAAAAATCGCTAAACTCAAAAGAATTTAATTCAGCTCTTTCGTTTGTGGATAATGTGTTTTTTTCTTCTTGTGAATCTTTAACCAAAACAAGGACAGTGCAACCATCTTTGACAGCTTTTTTGACAACGTGTTTGCCATCGCCATCTTTTAACTCCCAACCGGCAGGAAAATTTATTCTGAATTTATAATCATCATTTCTATACAATGTGGGTTGTCCGTTTTCTTGTTTGGTTTCGTCGGCTTGGTTTACTGATGTCTTTTCGTCTTGCTCCGCTTTCCATTCATCATATTGATCCAAAAGTCTATTATCAGAGGCGTAGGAGAATAGGGGAAGAAGTAAAAATAATGGGATAATTACTATTTTCTTGAACATAAAAACGACTTAATAGTTAAGCCGTCAGGAAGTTCTTTTGAGTGGACGACCCGACGGTCTATACACTCACAAAATCACCGAAGTGGTCTGATCGTGTCGTCGGAGTCGCCCGCTTAAAATCACGATCAATAACACTAAAATAGTGTTTCCACTTCTGAACTTATGTGAATGTATAGACATCTATACTTTAATACAAGATAGACAAAAAAACAACTTTTTGCTTGATATTGGGCAAAATCAGGGTTAAAATAAAAGAAATTAAAATGACATTAAAATGGCAAACGTAAACAAGAAAACAGAAAAAACCACCGAGCCAAATCCTGTAATTCTAAAACAAATTATTGATCAATTAGAAAAAGGGATAAAAAATAAGAGAATTGGCAAAAACATACAAACAGGTAATGTTATACTGGGCGATTATGATAATTTTGATTATGCGTGGGATAAGGAAAATGAACTCAAATATTTAAAAGGAAAGAACGTTATTGTAAGCTATAAACTTGAAAAATATGAACCGGACGATTCCCAACTGGTGGAAGAAAGGTATTTTGATCCAATAGATTATTTGCAACAGATCAATGAAGCTCATCTTAAAGATGTTAATTATATTCTTTTGAGAGCCAAATGCAAATTTTATCCAAAAAAAATTGCAGAATTTCTAAAAAACTTTCAGGTAAATAATTCTCCCATATTTGATTTAAGATTGGACTATAATGAAAAAACAAGGGAAATAAAAATAAATAATATTTTAATTGCAAGACCAGATTTTGAATCTTCAAATGATTCAATTATCGCCTTTTTATTTGAAAATGATGGAAAAGTGTTTTTAAAAAGCGAATTAAAGGAAGAATTAAAAAGGGAAATAAAGCCCTTCAATAATTTTTTGAATGATATAAAAATAAAAGGAGCTTTGAGGAAGTATCTATTCAATGTCGCCAAACAGAAAATTAGATTGATCAAGCAAGTAACGGTTATTGATCCGATAGACATAACAAAATTAAAAAATGAATTAGGAAACTTTAAAAATGGGAATAGGTAGAAATAGGTAGATAAAAACGACAGAACCATTAAAAAGAGCATACTGAAAGTATGCTTTTTTAGTTACAAAAATTATGATTAGAAAATTTTTTCAAACTTCCGATCTAAATATCTGCGTAGTTTTGCAATATCTCAATCACCAGCTAATCAAAGTTGATAAAAGTAATGCTAATCGGTGCATTTTCCATTTGGAAAAACAAGAGGATACTGAGAAAATTTTAGAAAATTTTTATCAAAATAAACTATTGGTTGAACCAAAAAAGTTTATCTCAATCCAAAAAGAAACAAAAGGAAGAATTTATAACTAAAAAAATGATCACTGAATCTGACGCAAAAAAATTCCAAAAACTATATAAAATTGAAACCGGACAAGCTATTTCTTCCGAAGAATCTTTTGAATGCATCAGAAATTTGGTGGGGCTATTAAAAAGGGTTTATAAGCCAATCAAAAAAACAAATTATGAAGCGTTTTCTAATAAATTAAGATTAAAATCCTATGAAAAAACAATGCCAATCATTTACAGATAATATGGGGAAATGTCCGCATTTTAAGAGTTGCTCCCAAAACTTTTGTCCATTAGACCCTGAACTCCATTTGAGAAGTGGTAGGAATCAAGACAAGTGCCGATTTATGAGAGAACCCAAGCCAGCAAAGATTAACGAGCGAGAATTTGTATCCGGAGGCACTGTTATGCCAGATGCTATCCTGATTTTTGTGCCACAAAGCAATTTAAAGTGGCTAAACGCCTTATCAAAAACGAGGCGGGGAGAAATAAACTAAAAATAATTATTAAAATTTAAATTAGTATGCAAAACACACAAATTGATCTTAATGAGTTTGTTTGTAAGGTCAAGCCATTTTCAGACAAAAATTCCAAAAGACACCCTAATTTGCTTGCCAATGCTACGGTTTCTTTCAGAGGGATTACCGGACAATATTTTACAATCACTGGTTTTACAGTTTGGAAAAGCCAATATGGTGGGTTAAATGTTCAAGTGCCACAAAGAAGATTTCCGCCTTTTAAATATTTACTTGTTGAAAAAACGCTTTGGAAAAAGATTTCTGACGAAGTATTAAGGCAGTATGATTACGCAAGTATGCCGATAGTTAAAGAACATTAAATAAGTTGAATACTATAGTAATACAAATTGCACCTCATTACTTTAGATAAATACTGTAGTAATAACTATAATCTATATTATTCCTCTAAATAAGGGTAAATAAATTATTTATATTTTGTGAATAGATATAAACTATCAGAAAGAAAACTGGAATTTGCGCGCTATTATTTTTCTCCGGAAAGTGAAACTTGCCATAATTATTACAGATCTGCATTGAAAGCTGGTTTTAGCGATAGCTATGCAAGAAAAATATCATATGGTATGAACTGGACTGAATTGGCAATTTTGGTGGAAAATCAAGGACTGATATTGTTAGATGATAGTTTACGAGAATACGCGCTACGCATAGAAAATATCAGAGAATAGTGGTAAATGATGGTATTATACATATCAAAATATCTGAATATGATAGCAAATGATAGCATTTACAAAATAATATTGTTACGGTTTAAAATATCAGAAAATGTAGACAAATGTTAACATTTACACTATAATTTAAGTGTTGACCCAATCAAATTCCACGAATTTTTGTTTTTTGTCGTCCTAAAAGGGCGGACTGCCGACAAATCATTCGTGGTAAGTTGGGTCAACCAGTCCGTCCTTTTAGTATTCTTAAATTAAATATCTATGGAGAATTCAGAAAAAATTAAATATCTTATGTATTTAAGAAAATCTACCGATTCAGAAGATCGGCAGATTCAATCCATTGAAGATCAGCGCAAAGAGCTGGAAAAATACGCCAAACTGCTTAATTTGGAAGTAGTTGGTTTTTATGAGGAAAATAAATCAGCCAAAGCTCCCGGCAGAATTGAATTTAATAAGATGTTGGAGGAAATTAAAAGAGGCGGAGCAAATGGAATACTTTGTTGGAAAATCAACCGCCTTTCCCGAAATCCGATTGATGGGGGTGAAATACAGTGGTTATTGCAAGAAAGCTCCCTACGCTCAATTCAGACGCCCTCACGCGAATATAGGACGGGAGATAATGTGATGATGATGAGTGTTGAATTGGGAATGGCAAACCAGTTTGTCCTTGATTTATCCAAAGATGTAAAAAGAGGGCTTGTATCAAAAGCAGAAAAGGGTTGGCGTCCGGGACTTGCTCCGATAGGATATTTAAATGACAGGTATCAAGATAAGGGAAGCAAGGAAATTTTAGTTGATGAGAAAAAATTTAATTTAGTAAGAAAAATGTGGGAACTAATGCTTACTGGAAACTATACAGTTCCTCAAATAGCTGAAATAGTTAATGACCAATGGGGACTTCGCACCAGCTATTACAAAAGGCAAACGAGATTGAGCTTGTCGCACATCTACCGGATTTTCACAAACACTTTTTACTATGGGGAATTTGAATACGCCGGAAAAGTTTATCAGGGACAACATAAAATAATGATTACACCAGAAGAATATGATCAGGTTCAGAAAATATTGGGAAGAAAAGGAAAGCCGCGCGCGAAGCATAAGAAACTTCCTTTAACTGGATTGATATTTTGTGGAGAATGCGGTTGTGCAATAACTGCGGACGAAAAGACCAAGTATGTAAAATCGGAGGGAAAGATACATTCATACATCTATCACCGTTGCACAAAAAGAAAAGCCGGAATAACCTGTAACCAAAAACCCATAAACTATTCAGAGCTGGAAAGCCAAGCATTCCAAATTATAGATAGTATTTCCATACCAGAAAGTTATTTCAACCTTGCCATTGAAATTTTGAACAGGGAAAATGAAAAAGAGAGTGTCAATAGAGAGCTTTTGATTAAAAATCAGCAGAAAGCGTTTATTGACTGCACAAAAAGGATAGATAATCTTATCAAGCTTTACATATCTTCTGATAATGCCAACAGAGAATTGCTATCCGACGAAGAATTTAGGGAACAGAAATCTGTTCTGCTTAAAGAAAAGTCCGGGATTCAGCGAGAACTTAAAAATTTAGACGAAAGAATAAACGAATGGATAGATCTAACAGAAAAAACATTTAAGTTTGCAACTTACAGCAAGTATTGGTTTTCGGAGGGAACTTATGAAGATAAGTCAGCAATTTTGAGAGCATTAGGTTCTAACTTTGTTCTTAAAGACCAAAAATTGAGCATTCAACTGCAAAAACAATATGAACTAATCCAAAACGGTGTGAATTTGATCAAGGTTGAATTTGGCGCGTTAGAACCAGCAGAATTTGCTTCTGAAAAAGCAAAAACAGCTCATTTGGAAGCTGTTTCTACTATGTTGAGCGGGTAGGGGGAATCGAACCCCCCTCCTCAGCTTGGAAGGCTGATATAATAGCCACTATACGACACCCGCTTCTATTCACGCCTCTAGCGTGACTACGGCGAGGCAATCCCGCTTAGTAGTCCGCAAAGGCGAACTTCTATTAAATTTTCAACTTTAATCCTTATCTAGAATATCGCAATCATTAGAAAAAATCAAGAATCCGTTCTTAGCCGGATACAATATACAAAATACTAAATACGAAATACTAAATACTATTCCTGTCGGAGCGCCGAGAGTCGAACTCGGGCTAAATGGTCCCAAACCACTCGTGCTACCACTACACCACGCTCCGTTTATAATTTTCTTGCAACAATTAACTAGTCCATCATAACGAGAAAAATCCCATCCGTCAATAAAACAATATTTTATCCCCCTAAAGCAAAATCCCTGTTTCCAGGGATTTCACCGCTATCTTCTTGCTTGTTATCTTAAAAAAGAAAACAAGTTCGATATTGTAATTATTTCACGGCTTCTTTCAATGCTTTTCCGGCAGTAAACTTAGGAACTTTCATAGCAGGAATCTGGATTTTCTCTTTGGTCTGAGGATTGATTCCCTCGCGAGCTGCGCGATCAGAAATTCTAAAAGTTCCAAAACCTGTCAAAGTAACTTTGTCACCAGCTTGGAGAGATTTTGTAATCTCTTCAGTCATAGTGTCAATAACGAGCTCAATATCTTTCTTGGAAAGCTCAGTTTTTCCGCTGATTGCTGTTACCAAAGCATCCTTGTTTATATTGTTTGCCATAGTGCCACCTCCTTTCAAATAAATATTTTACTAATTTTCTAAAACTTGAATAGCTTACTTATATATTCTACATCTTTTGCCTCAAATAAAGCAAATCGATTTTATGCACAGTTACCAAGCAAATTTTTAGCTTGTTAGCTGATTAGCTTTTTAGGCTTATAACTACTGGATTTTATCTATTCTTTACAAACTTTATAAACTTTATGAACTTAATCTATTATCTTGCATAATCCACCACTCTGGTTTCCCGAATAACATTTATCTTTATTTCCCCTGGATATTTCAATTCTTTTTCAATTTTTTCTACGATAGCTTTAGAAAGTTTGATAGCGCCAAGATCATCAACTTTATCGGGTTTTACAAATACTCTAATTTCCCTTCCCGCTTGGATCGCATAAGTTTTTTCCACCTCTTCAAAAGAATTAACCACCGCTTCAAGTTCTTCCAGACGTTTGAGATAATTTTCTAAAGTATCTTTTCTGGCTCCCGGACGACTGGCAGAAATCGCGTCAGCCGCTGAAACAATCATCGATTCCGGAGAAGAAAATGGGTAATCTTCATGATGACATTTCATCACTTCAATTATTTCTTTATCAACATGGAATTTTTCCAAAATCTTTATTCCGATTTCCACATGAGTTCCTTGTACTTCATGATCAATAGCTTTCCCGATATCGTGAAGGAGCCCGGCTTTCTTAGCCAAAGTAACATCGCATCCGAGTTCTGCTGCCAACGCTCCGGAAAGATGTGCCACCTCAAGAGAGTGCAGCAGCGCATTTTGACCGTAACTGGTTCTATAACGCAGACGTCCGAGAATATGAACGAGTTTCGGATCAAGTCCGGCTACTCCTACATCATAGGCAGCCGCTTCTCCAGCTTCGCGAATCTTATTATTAATTTCATTCTTAGCAAATTCAACCGCTTCTTCAATTTTGGTCGGATGTATGCGTCCATCGCTTATGAGTCGTTCAATCGCAATTCTGGCAGTTTCCCTTCGGACCGGATCAAATCCGGAAATAACAATCGCTTCCGGCGTATCATCTACGATAATTTCAATTCCGGTAAGTCTTTCCAGTGCTTTAATATTGCGCCCTTCTCTTCCGATAATCCTTCCCTTAACTTCATCAGAAGGAATGCTCACTGTGCTGGTTGTCACATCTGCTGCGTGCGATCCCGCATATTTTTGAATCGCTTGAGTCATAATGTCCCGAGCTTTCTTTTCAAGTTCTTCTCGTCCACTAACTTCCAATTGCTTAATTTTTTTGACAATCATTTCCCGATTTTCCTCTTCAGTAAGTTGAAGAAGGATTTTTTTGGCTGATTCCTTGGAAAGTTCAGCGATTTTTTCCAACCTCTTAAGTTCCTGCTTTCTGGTTTCATCCACTTCTTTTCTGATCATTCTGATTTCTTCCGCTTTCTTTTCCAATGCCACTTTGCCCTTTTCAATCTCAGCCATCTTAGTGTCAATAGTCGCATCTCTTTTTTCCAATCTCTCCTCAAAACGCATCAGTTGATTTTCCCTTTCTTGCTCCTTTTTCTTAGCTTCTTCAAGTATGTTTAAAGCCTTGTTTTTTGCCTCAAGCACAAGCTCCTGAGATTTTTTCTCAGATTCTTCAATAAGTTTAGTAGCCCGTCCTTCGGCGGTATGTAGTTGTTTCTTAGCGATTGTCTGTCTTGTATAGTAACCTAAAAATGAACCCACTGCCAAAGATAAAATTACGACTCCAAGAATCGTTAAACTCACTTCCATATGTTTTTTTTCTGTTCGATTGATAAATCATAAGCTCATTATTATAATTTTGTCTAAGATAAGGCTTTTTATGCTTTTTCTGACTTGTTTATCAATATAACCAGACTAGTTTTTAATAAATTATATTCTTACTAAATACTATTACAGCAAAAGATTTTTGTCAAAGACGGCTTAAAGTGGTATTATTATATCCAGTTATTGCCTTAGGAAAATTTCTATAAAAGATAAATAAGAAAAATATGTATAAACCAGTTATTTTAGTAATCTTAGATGGTTGGGGGATAGGAGAAGCAGAAAAAGGTAACGCAGTCCTTGAAGCTAATACTCCTACCGCCGATAAGTTAAATAGTTTTTATCCACATATAGCTATCCAAGCTTCCGGTATTTCCGTCGGGCTTCCTTGGGGAGAACCGGGAAATTCGGAGGTTGGACATATTTCGCTCGGAACCGGACAGGTTATTTACCAAAATATGCCACGCATCACTTTGGATATCCAAAGCGGAAATTTTTTCAAAAATCCATCTTTTTTGAAAGCCATCGAACACACTAAAAAAAATTCTTCCAATCTTCATATAATGGGACTGTTGGGAAAAGGTGGAATCCATTCGACTACCGACCATCTTTATGCCATGCTAGAACTTATGCGCGACCAGAAAGCGGAAAATGTTTTTTTGCATATTTTCACTGATGGACGTGATTCTTCACCGACTGCGGATGTGGAATGCATTCGAGAACTCGAAGAACGCTTAAAAACATATGGAATCGGAAAAATTGCCACGCTTGGCGGAAGATATTTCGGGATGGATCGAAATAACAACTGGGACCGGATTGAAAAAGCTTACAAATCAATGGTTTCCGGTGAAGGAGAACAGATAGAAGATCCGATAAAATATCTTGAGGAGTCATATAAAAGAGAAGTATTCGACGAATATATCGAACCGGCTGTTATTTTGAAAGATGGCAAGCCACTGACTAAGATAAGCGACAACGATGCGATAATTTTCTTTAATTTCCGAGAAGACCGCGCCAGACAAATAACCAAGGCTTTTGTCTTGCCGGGATTTAATAAATTCGAAAGAAAAGAAATTAAAAATCTTCTTTTCGTTTCGATGGTAGAATATGAAGCCGATCTTCCGACTGAAGTTGCCTATCCTCCAATTGAAATTAAAGAATGTCTTGGAGGAATTTTAAGCAAGCATAATAAAAGACAACTTCGCATTTCTGAAACTGAAAAATTTGCCCATGTAACTTATTTTTTCAACGGAGGAAAAGAAGAACCATTTCCAGGAGAGGATCGTGTCATAGTTCCTTCAAAAAATGTAGCGACTTTCGTTGAGGCGCCGGAAATGAGTGCTTTCGAAATAACCGAAAAAGTGATTAATTTTGTTAAAGAAAATAAATACGATTTTATTTTAATTAATTATGCCAATGCTGATATTGTTGGACATACTGGAAATTTAAAAGCTGGCATAAAAGCTATTGAAACTGTAGACGAATGCCTCGGAAAACTTATCCAGGAAGTCTTGCACCAAAAAGGTTGCTTATTGGTTACTGCCGATCATGGTAATGCCGAAGAAATGATAAACAGAAAAACCGGCGAACCGGATACTGAGCATTCCACCAACCCCGTTCCGCTCTGGCTTATTACTGGAGAAAATCATTCTGAAACAGAAAATCCAGAAAGTCCAATCAGAGTCGAAGGGATACTGAGTGATATTACTCCCACCATTTTGGAACTAATGGAAATTGAAAAACCAAAAGAGATTACTGGAGACAGCTTGATTTTCACTTTGCAAAATTAAAAAATCTAAAAAACTTTTGTAATAAAAAAAGGCCCGTAAACGATATACGGGTCTTTAAATTTTAACCTGAGAGAAGCATTATTCTTCTCTGATTATATTCCAGGATAATTTATCTTGTGCTAGCACAACGCCGGATACTGCCTCTTCTTTCGAAACAGTTCTTGCTTTCATAACAACTGCTTCATGATCATCTTTATTGTTGACTGTAGTGAATGTAAATTCTATTTTTATACTTAAAGGTTTGCCTTCAAGATCGGCAAGTGAAGATTTTTTGCCGTCCAAATAAATGGCGACGTCTTTGCTGATCCTCCAGTCATCTTCTCCACCTTTAGAGTTAGTAATGTGACCTTCGCCATTCACTGTGCTATAAAAACCGCACACATACCTTATCAATGTCGGATCTGCATGGGAAATCGCTCCCCACGAAGCAATCATCAGCATTGCCATAAAAAGAACTATTTTTTTCATCTTCAATATCCTCCTAAAATGTTTTTAATGTTAATATTACTACGCCATTTTTCGTTTTTTGTCAAATATAAATTTGTAATGACAAAAACATATTTGATACTTTGAGATAATAAAAAACAAAGACCCGTTGGTTAATCAAAACTACGGGTCTTTAAAATAGAATTGGAGAAAAATATTTTTTATTTCTCTATATTTGGCTCCAATTCTAAGTTTATTGTTTTCACGACAATACCAGCCTCCGCATCCTCCTTGGAAACAGCTGTCGCCTTCATAACAATCGCCTCATATCTATCTTTAGCATTTTCCCTCGGAGCGACCATAAAATAAATTTCTACAACTAATGACTTACCTTCAAGGTCTGCAAGTGAGGATTTCTTTCCATCTAGAAAGATTTCGGCATCCTTACTGATTATCCATTTTTTTTCTCCAACTTTGGAGTTGGTAATATGACACTCACCATTCACTGTGCTGTAAAAACCGCACAAATAAGTTATAAGGTGTACATCTGCTTGGGAAGCCACACTCCACGAAACAATTGCCAGTGTTGCCATAAAAAGAACAAATTTTCTCATCCTATATCCTCCTAAAAATATATTTATAATACTAACCTTGATACTCCATTTTCTGTTTTTTGTCAAATATAATTTTTAAAAAAATCAAGCCCCGCTTATATTTTAAGCGGGGCTTTGAAACTACTTTATTCGATATGATGCTTTAACCGATTCTGTAACTATCACTCGGTTATTTTTGACATCATAGATTCTCGCCTGAGCAAAAATTGAATTGTACCAATTATCCTCAGGTAAAGTTATAGTCTCATCTGCCAAATCAATATAATTCACAATAGATTCCATATCGTCAACTATAGAATCGAATCGTACTTTTACGTCGTCTGGCAAACCATCCGAAAAAACTGTCAGACTGGCAGTAGACAAATTAACTCTTAACTTTGGCGCATACAAAAATGTATATATTTCGCCAATTGTTTCGAGATCAAATGTCTCATCCGGATAATATTCTCCGTCCGGATTAATTGAAAAAAATTCTCCACTTCCCACGACCAAACCTCTGTCTGTATTAAAAACGCGGGAAACAAAAAGGTCATACTGATGACCCGAAAGAAGCCTCAAAGGCTCTCCTTCTGGGATGAAATATGGTCCACCATTAAATTCAATCATGAACCCGTCTTCTTGATCGACTCCAAGGTCCGTTGAATACAATATAACAACTATTGTGCCATCTATTTCAGCTGAAATAGAATGCCAAATACCATCCCAAACCTGAAACATTCCCACTGCTGGATCATCGGTGTTAGGATTTTTATTAATAGAATATTCTATTACTTCCTCACTCTCAGATGATTCTATTGTCGTCACATAGGTCGAAGATTCTGTTGTTACATTTTTTGTTTCATCATTACAACCAACCAACAATCCCATCATTGCCAATACTACTAAAACTGTGAGCATTTTTTTCATTTTTTCTCTCCTTAATTTTTTATTATTTTTTTAAAGAAATCCACATTACCCAAAATAGAATAACCAACATTTATATCATACAATATCACTTATGTCAATAGCCAAAGACCATATTTAAAAAAACCGCCTTATTTAAGCGGTTTTTTATTTATTCAAGAAAAATCTATTTTATAATCTTATCCACTACGCCGTATTTTTTGGCTTCCATCGCGCTCATGAAATAATCACGCTCCGTGTCCGCTGAAACTTTTGAAAGCGTTTGTCCGGTATGCTTCGAAAGAATTTCATTCAAGCGTTCTTTGATACTCAAAATATGTTTGGCGTGGATATCTATATCAGTCGCTTGTCCTTGCGTTCCACCCATCACCTGATGGATCATCACTTCCCCGTTCGGCAAGATTATCCTTTTTCCATTTTCTCCGGCTGCAAGAAGAAGCGCCGCCGCAGAAGCCGCCATGCCGATACAAATCGTGGAAACATCCGCTTTCACATATTGCATCGTATCATATATCGCCAAAGCCGAAGTCACTTGTCCGCCGGGAGAATTGATATAGATTTTTATATCTTCTTTTGAATTTTGCGAATCCAAAAAAAGTAACTGGGCAATAATACTATTAGCTACACCGTCGTCAATCGGTCCGCCAAGAAATATAATGCGATCCCTAAGAAGTCTGGAATAGATATCATAAACCCGCTCGCCATAACTAGTTTTTTCAATGACCGTCGGAATAAGATATTGATTTTTCATAAAATTAATTTTAATAAATTATTGAAAAATTTTAATTCTTCAATAATAACATTTACATCTTTTCCAATATCTGGAAAACTTTTTCATTTTCCAAAATAGACTTCGAATAGTTATACAATCTTTCCATATCAATATTCTTCTCGAAATCTTTGACATTTTTGTAGTATTGCAAAGTCTTATTCATTTCAGCTTCCACTTCTTCAGAGGTTGCTTTTACTTCTTCTTTTTTGGCAACTTCTCGGAGAGCCAAGGCGGATTTCACTCTTTTTATCGCCTGCGGTTCCCACTCTTTCTCAATATCTTTTTTGGTTTTTCCAATCTTGGAAAAATAATCGTCCAAATTCATTTGCATTGATTGAATTTGATATTCGAATTCATGAAGCATCTTATCCAATTCCTGAGCAATCAACGCTTCCGGAATTTCTCCTTCCAGACTTAAAACCATCGCTTCTACAAATTTCGCATTTTTCTCTTCTTTGATTTTATGTTCGTTCTCGTGCTTCATCCCATCGCGCATATTATTTTTGAGCGCTTCAAGATTTTCAAATTTTCCGAGCGACTTGGCAAATTCGTCATTAATCTCCGGAATCTGCCTCTCTTGGACAAGTTTCATTTTCACCTTGAAGGTTGCCAAAACCCCCGCCAAATCTTTCTTGTGATAATCTTTCGGAAAATTAAGTTCGAATTCTTTTTCATCATCCAACTTCATTCCGATAATATTTTCTTCAAAGCCGGGAATAAAAACTCCTTTTCCGATAATCAAAGAATGATCTTTACTGGTTCCGCCTTCAATTACTGCCCCGCCGACACTCACGGAAAAATCCACTACAACCGCATCCCCGTTTTTCGCTTCGCGATTCACTGTCACCAATTTCGCTCGACTGTTTGCCAATCTTTCCAATTCAAGCTTCAATTCTTCTTCATCCGCTTCCGGAGTTTTGTCTTCATATTCCTGATTTATTTTCTTCATTTTTTCCCTGTATTCATCTTTCAATTCAACTTCCGGCATCACATCGACTTTGGCAGAATAAACAAGCTCATTACCTTCTTCAATTTTTTTTATTTCAACCTCCGGATTTCCAATCGTTTCAATTTTTTCTTTCACGACAAAATCAACATAATCTTTCCGAATCGCTTTTTCCGCCGCATTATTGAGAATCATTTCTTTCCCGACACGTTGCTCGACAAGATTTCTCGGAGCTTTCCCCGGACGAAATCCCGGGAATTTAAACTCTTCCGATATTTCCGCCACTGCTTGATTGATATAATTTTCCCAATCTTTCCAAGCGATTTCCCGCTCTATTTCTATTTTAGATTTCGGCAATTTTTTTATCATTTTCTTTATTGATTAATTTAATGGATTATTTCTTTTCTACTCCGCCATAATAAAAACAAAATAATGATTTGCAAAAACTCAAATCCCTATGCGTTAAAAAATCCTAGAGCAAACAACCGACAATGAGAAGAGCTACAATATTAACGATTTTTATCATTGGATTAATGGCTGGTCCGGCTGTATCTTTGTATGGATCGCCGACAGTGTCTCCGGTCACGGCCGCTTGATGAGCAAATGAACCTTTGCCGCCAAAATTTCCTTTTTCAATATATTTCTTGGCGTTGTCCCAAGCTCCTCCTCCACTGGTCATCGAGATTGCCACAAATATTCCTGTCACAATCGTTCCGACCAAAAGACCTCCCAACCCTTGAATGTCCAGAAGCGCCCAAACTAAAATCGGAACAACTACCGGAATAAGAGCCGGGATAATCATTTCTTTGATTGCAGCTTTCGTCACAATATCCACTGCGCTAGCATAATCAGGCTTCTCAGTTCCCGTCATTATTCCGGGTTTGTTTTTAAATTGGCTCCTCACTTCTTCCACAACCGCCCCGGCCGCTTTGCCAACCGCCTGCATCGAAAGCGCGCCAAAATAATAAGGTAAAAGTCCACCAATAAAAAGTCCCGCCAAAACTTTCGGATCATCGATTAAGAATTCCACATCTCCAACAATCTTATGAGTAAAATCGGAAAATAAAACCAGAGCCGCCAAAGCCGCCGAGGCAATCGCATAACCCTTAGTTACTGCCTTAGTGGTGTTGCCGACTGCGTCTAATGGATCAGTAATATCTCTCACATCATCTCCCAGTTCCGCCATTTCCGCAATTCCCCCAGCATTGTCAGTAATCGGTCCGTAGGCGTCAATCGCCACGATTATTCCAGCCATCGAAAGCATCGCCATTGCGCTCACCGCTACTCCGTATATTCCCGCAAGTTCAAAAGAAATCAATGTGGCTGCCACAATCACAATTATCGGCAAAGCAGTCGATTTCATCGAAACTGCAAGTCCCGCAATAACATTTGTTCCGTGTCCGGTTTGCGATGCTTTGGCAATATCTTTCACCGGCTTATAGCTCGTCGAAGTGTAATATTCTGTAATAATAACCATTGCGCCAGTCACAACTAATCCGACAAGAGATGCAAAATATAAATTTAAACTAGAGTATTTTCCATTATCTTCCATTATATATTTAGTCGCCGGATAAAAAGCTACCGCGGAAATTATTCCCGAAGCGATAAGACCCTTGTAAAGAGCGCCCATTATATTTTTTTTCTTTCCCAGTCTTACAAAGAAAGTTCCGATGATTGAAGCAATGATTGAAATTGCTCCAAGCACCAGGGGGTATAAAATAGCGCTTTCCGCATAATTGCCGAAAATAAGCGCACCCAAAATCATTGTCGCAATTGAAGTGACTGAATATGTCTCAAAAAGATCCGCTGCCATTCCGGCGCAATCCCCGACATTATCTCCCACATTGTCAGCAATAACCGCTGGATTTCTCGGATCGTCTTCGGGAATTCCTGCTTCCACTTTTCCGACTAAGTCTGCTCCTACATCCGCTGCTTTAGTGAAAATTCCTCCTCCTAAACGAGCAAAAATTGAAATCAATGATCCTCCGAATCCAAATCCGACGAGAGCATGAATATCTCTGGTTATGAAATAAAAACCGGCTGTTCCTAAAAGTGCAAGTCCTACAACTAAAAGTCCGGTTATGGTTCCTCCTTGAAAAGCCACATTCAAAGCTTTTTGCATTCCACCTCGAGCTGCTTCCGTTGTCCTTACATTTGCTCTCACGGAAACATTCATTCCGATATATCCAGCCAATGCTGAAAGGAAAGCCCCAATGATGAAAGCCACTGCGGTTGAAAGTCCGAGCGGTTTAATTAACCAAATTATCACGAACAATACTGCTGCAACTATCGCCACTGTTTTGTATTGGCGATTAAGATAAGCTTTCGCGCCCTCCTGAATCGCTTTCGCGATTGAGCGCATCTTTTCATTTCCTTCCGGAAGTTTGGTGATACTTTCGATGAGAGTAAGGCCATAGATTATCGCCATTACCGCTCCCCCCAGGATAAATATCGTTGCCATAGGTTTTGGTATGAATTAATTAAATTATTAACACTAACATTTAGAACACTTACAACAATTTAAACATTTTGAACATTTATTATTCTTCAGTTTTTTCTTCAACAATTTCTTCTTTAACTTCTTTTTTTGTCTCTTCTTTCACTTCTTCTTTTTCTTCTGAAACATCTTCCGCTTCCTCAATCATCTTGTCCAAATCTTCTTCGTTAATCTCTTCATCCTCCTCGCCTTTTATGGTTGCTCCGGAAATATCGATTTTCCAACCGGTAAGTTTAGCCGCCAGCCGAACATTTTGTCCGCGCTTTCCGATTGCCAATGAAAGCTGTTCTTCCGGCACAACCACCGTCGCTTCCTTCGTCGCTTCATTGACATCGACTTTCAAAACTTTCGCCGGACTAAGAGCTGCTGAAATAAATTTCGCAATGTTATCATTCCAGAGAATGATGTCTATTTTTTCTCCTCCAAGCTCATCGATTATCGCTTGCACTCTGGTGCCTTTTTGTCCAACACAAGATCCAATCGGATCGATTCCCTCTTCAGTTGAAGAAACGGCAATTTTCGATCTTTCACCGGCTTCCCGAGCAATAGACTTTATCTCCACCGTTCCCGCAAAAATTTCCGGCACCTCTAGTTCGAAAAGTTTCTTAATCATATCCGGACTAGTCCGGCTTAAAGTAATGCCCGGACCTTTTGATCCGGCATCAACTTTTTGGAGATATACTTTTATCCTTTGTCCGATCCGATAGCTTTCCCGTTCAATCTGTTCCGCCGGGAAAAGCACACCGATAGATTTTCCCAAATCAATGAAAACGTTGCGTCCTTCGATTCTTTGGACCACTCCGCTTATCACTTCTCCTTCTTTGTTCTTATATTCGTCATACATCGAATCTCTTTCGGCTTCGCGGATCCGCTGAATAATAACTTGCTTGGCAGTCTGCGCTGCAACACGGCCGTAATCTTTCTGTTCCGGAAGAGCAATTTCAATAACATCTCCAACCACCGCATCAGCTTTCAATTCCTTCGCTTGTTCAACAGTCAGATCGCGTTCCGGATTGAAACGAGGCATTTTTTCTTCATCAGTCTCCTCTTCTGTCTCGGAGATATTTTCTTCATCTTTCTTATTTTTTTCTTCAGTTACATTTTCCACTTCCTCCTCTTCTTCCTCGACAAATTCCCGCATCGTTTCATCCACCACTTCTTTCACTAGAAAGAATTTGGTGCTGCCATCGACTTCATTGAAGATAGCTTTGATGTTCTGGCCTTTCTTGCCATAATCTTTTTTATAGGCGGCGGAAAGAGCCGCTTCAATCGTCTCGATTACTTTGTCCTTGGAGATCCCTTTTTCATCACAAATTTGAGCGATCGCGCTTCCAAAATCCCCGACTTTCCCCGCCGGATTCTGGTCTTCGCTTTTTGCAGTTGTTTTTTTTCTTGGCATAGTAAATAAATTGTTAAATGGTTATATTGATAAATTGTTATTTGTGTATTTTATAAGTGCATTTATTTCTTTCGGAAAATTTTGCAGTATTGAAAAAATATATTCATAGTCCTTCTCTTTGATAAGTTTTCTTCTTGATTTTTCTAACCAATCCAATGATTCATAAACCGATGCCCTGGCGATTCTATAAAAAACTATCTTATCTTTCTTTCCGTACCTTCCAAATCCTTCGGCGATATTAGCAGAAATCGAATCTAATGATCTCACAAATTGGCTTCCAATAGTATTTTTAGAAAAATTATCCCACTTGAAAATTATATCCCATCCGTAATTAGATAAATTAAATGATTTTCTATAAGCTCCTATCTGATTTAGTGTAAGATATTTCTTTTCACTCTTTTCAGCCATATAACCATTCAGCAATTAAGCCATTTAATAAATAAAGTTCGCTTCAAGCGAACTTCCAGTAACTATCCTTCAACCGGATTCTAGCAGAAAACCTTTGAATATGTCAAATTATATTGAAAAAATAATTCCTGTCATTCCGGACTTGATCCGGAATCTAAAAATTTATTTTTTAATTATTTAAAAAAAGCTGAAATAGGTTAGTTTTATTAATTTATAAGATAAAAAAAGAAATTTTTTATAAATTAAAAGATTCTGAAACTAGTTCAGAATGACAAAATGCTAGTTAAATAATAATAAATAGTATAAATAAGCCATTTTTATAAATACCACCTATTAAAATACACTAAAAGTTGTCATTCCGGATTTAGTCCGGAATCTATAAAAAATACCTTAAATAAAGCATTTTTAGGCAAAAATCAGACATTTTTGTCTGATTTTTGCCTATTTTAGCTTAATTTAAGCCAAAAAATATGTTTTTTCTCATATTTTTTTCCACCTTAATTCTCCTTCCTTTATATACAGAAATATTTATTCCTTATTTAAGCCATAATATCGATTGACTTTTTTCGTTTTTTGTGCTAGTATAGAGTGTTACCAAAGGAGGTAACTAGGCAAACATATATAATGAGCCGAAGTCGGGCTCTTTGACAAAATAATATCAATAGCATTTCCACTGAGAAGTGGAGAAAAGGAGAAAAATTATGCTAGGAGGAAAAATTGAAGGATTGGTTTCTTGGTTGACAGCGTTACATGTCTTTGTAAAGCCTTTATTTGATAAGTTCATTTTAAATCACCCTGAACTTACCAAAAAATTAGGAGAGAAAATTATAGAAATTTCAAAAAACGGCAGAGACAGAAACGATGAAATGGCTTTCATTTCTTCGCTTTCCAATATACCCAATACGGAAGTCTCCGATGAACTCAAAGAACTATTTTTGGAAAAGCATGCTGAAATGCTCTTTCCTGATTTTACCGGAAAGGCTCCTGATCAGATCGTAAAGTTGAAAAAAATGGAAAAAATGGCAAAGGGTATAATCTTCCTGATTGCTGAAGATAAATCCATTGAGGATCCTGATCCTACCAAAAGACATATCCTCGCCAAAGAAATTTGGAAGATGATCTTTTTCAGAATTTCCGTCCTTCCGAACAAAAATGCAAAACTAGCTGCTCTCGAGCAGAGAATAATGCATTTTGGCAAGAACAATCAGGACAAGGTAACACTGGAAGAACTAATCGAAAAATCAACATCTAATGCCAAGGCTGTTTGGATCAAGATAGACTCCATCGCTGATTCCATTGGAGATGAAATCGGAAAAGCAACAACCTGGATAAATGATCAGTATAACAAAAAGGAAAATCGCGCCATTGCCAGGAGAGCTAAGATAGCTACCAATAAATGGCATCGAATAAACCCGATTATGTGGTTTGAATGGTTCCGCGATCAATTCTAAAATCACCCAAATCAAAAAAGGAGAAAAAATGACAAATCTCTGGAATAATATAGTGGCTTTCCTTGGAGTGCTTCCTCGCATGGCAACAGAAGAGCTTCGCGGTTTACGCAACTCTTTTATGTGGCTAGTTGGATTTCTTTATGCTATATGTATATTCCAACTTATTTTTAACAATTATACATTGTCTGCCATTTTTGGCCTTATTCTCTCAATATTAAGCACTTTCGCACTTTTCAATATAAGGAGAATAACCTCAATCACTCTTACGGGAGAAGCAGCTGAAATTTCTCGGATAACACCGAGGAATAATAACGACCAGGGATCGGCAGCAGTGGTTATTAATCCGCTGTCAACGATGTTCTGGAACGTATCACTGCAGATTTACTTCTTCGTTATAGTTGCTTTTCTGCTTATTCCTGTTCTGCCACTTAGAAATAATCCGATGTTTGTGGTCCTGTTCCCAACAATCGCAGTGGCTGTTGCTATTGCTTTCAAAGGGAAAGCTCTTAGTGCAACGAATTGGTTAGCATCAGTATTCGTACTGTGCCTACTCTTCGTTCACTCTGCGATGTTGCTTCCTCAAATCGGCATACAGACCAGAATCGGCAGTGCGATTTCCTCGGTAATCATTCCGACATCGACTGCCAAGAATGTGGCGAAGGTTGACAAGATCATTGCCATGCAAAAGGAAGATGTCATTAATACTGATATCGAAAAAATCCAAGCATGGCAGAAAGCCAACCCAAGTAAACCGCTGCCAGAGCAGTATCAAATCTTTCTTTCTAATATCAAGAATGGAAAAATGATTCCACTCTCTGATATGACAAAAAGGGACGAAGTCTGCTTTCTCCGGATTGAAGGTTCAACTCACAAAGAGTATGAGCTTGATAAAGGAGATTACGAGATGAGTAAAGCCATGCTCGTAATGGTAGACGGAAATTCAAAAATGACCGACCGGTTCTCTGTTTCTGAAAAACAAACCGTGCTCATCGGGCACGAGGGAAGCGGAGTGTTTGAAGGTCAGCTTTACAAAATCAATTCCTACTAGGATGGAAACCTGGTAGTCAAAAAGGGTATGCAAACTTGCATGCCCTTTATTATGGAAAAAATTGAAGTTATGAAAATCTAGTTTTGAATGATCTTACTGATTGAAGTCACTAAGATATAACTCGCAAGAATCGCAACCAGTCCTATTATTGAAAATAGGACTGTTTTTTTTGCCATCTCTGCCATTTTCTCATCGGCGGAAAACATCAAATATTGAATGCCTCCGACAACAAAACTGATAACCGCTATTATCGCAGAAATTCCCAAAAGCCATTTAAGAAAAGACATTAAAAGATCTTTTACTCCGGGAACTTCCTCCGCGCCAAAAACCATTTGCGGAAAAAAGACAACCCCTAAAAGAATTATTCGTAAAAAAAAACTTTTCATAATTATAAAATTTTATGATCTGGAATTGCTAAGCTAAAAGTTCTATTTAAGAATGCTATCAATAGTATTAACAACAATTAATCCTGACAAAGCCACCACTAACCCAATTATAGCAAACGTCATCATTTTCTTGGCGCTTTCCGCTTCCTTGGTATCTCCAACAGAGACAATATATTTAATTCCGGAAACTATAAAAATCAAAATTGCCAAAGTTCCAACAATACCAAGCAACCAATTTATAATTTTTTTTAATACTCCGAAAACCCCCTCTGGATTATCCGGAAGCTTAGTGCCACTAGGATAAAATATTCCACCAATTGTAACTCCGGGTATTGTATCTTTGCTTTTTCCACTAGCTGTTGCAGATGATGAATTAACTGAAGTTTCTTGTGAAACTTCTTCTCGAGCACTTGTTGTAGTAGTATTTGTCGTTTGTGCAAAAGCTTCACATAGCGACATTTCAGAACAACTCTCTTCATAAAATGTCTCGGTATTACTACAACTAGATTTCTGTTGAGCTGTCCTGCAGGCTTCTTTATCTGGAGATGTATTGTCAAGAACACAACATCCAGCAAAAACGGCTCCTTGTTTAATTGAAACTCCCGCAAAAATAGCGCTTAAAAAAATCATTCCTAAGAAAAACTTCATCATCTTTGTTTGCATAAGAAAAAACATTATTTTTATTTTTTTGAATTGATTTCAAAATTATTGAAACACTAATAACGTAAGACGCTGTCAATGGTATTGACCACGACCAATCCCAAAAGTCCCACCACTACTCCGATTATGGAAAAAGTCATTACTTTTTTTGCCCGATCAATCGAATCTTTGTCTCCCGCCGCCACGATATACATTATTCCAGCTACGACAAATCCGGCAATACCCAAAATTCCAAGAAGCGACAAAAGCCAATTCACAACCATATTTATTACTCCGGTAATCGTGTTATTAGGAAGACCATATTCATTAGTAGGGGTGCCCCATCCCCAATAACCGCCATAATAGCTTCCGCTACTGCCATTAGTTTCTCTTAAATAATTTGAAGTTCCTCCCAAAATCGCGCCGCCAATAACATTTTTCCATTTATCCGACATCGCTTGGGTCGTGTTTGGCAATAAAAAACTGAAGATAAACAAAGCTGATATTATAGCTACTTTTATTTTTTTCATCTTTTTATTTTTAATACTTATTTTACTTTATTATACAATAATATAAAAAACAAAGCAATCCTGATATACCAGGATTGCTTTTTTTCTTATTGAAAAATAAGAGTTTTGAATTCAAAAATCTTCCTTAGTCCACTATCACATTCTTAATCGTGCTGACCGCCACATATCCGAGAAGCGCCACTACCACTCCAACAATCGAAAAGGTCATAATTTTCTTGGCATTTACGAGTTTCGTATCATCTCCAGCCGCGAGTATATAAAGAATTCCAGCTACCACAAATCCAGCTACGCCCAGAATTCCCACGATTGCTAAAAGCCAATTGATGAGTTTCCAAGCTATATCGGAAGCTGTTCCACTTGCCACTCCCTGAGCCTGATTCAAATTAGAAACATTAAAACCTTTTCCTTCTGCCGCTTTCGCGATAGACGGAACCAATGTCAACATAAAAACCATTGCTGAGCTTCCCAATGCAAATATTTTTTTCTTCATAAACACACCTCCTTTCTGTTTTTATTTTTATTATATCGCTATTATAGAATTGTCTTTTTTATCAAGTTCTTCTTTCTTCAATTTGAGTGTTTGTATTATTTTGTTCTGATCCACGAGTCAATATATTTCCTATTTGTTTTACTAATATCAAAGAAGAAAGTGCCACTACCAATCCGACAATCGCATAACCGATAATTTTCTTTCCCATTTCCGATCGTTTCTCACTTCCGAAATCTACCATATACATTATTCCACCGATGACTATCATTATTATAGCAAGAATACCGATTATTGACAATAAGAAATTGAGAATATTAAGTGCGATTTGAGACAGAGAAAGAGCTCTATCCACTTCGGCACTGCCGGTTGAGGTAAGTCCAAAAATGTCTCCAATTTCTTTCAGAAAAGATGGAGCGGCAATCACAATTGCAAAACCGATAGCCGCAGAAGTCCAACAAGCTTTGGCGGCTGTAACTAATTTCGGATTTCCCGCCGAGATAACATACATCACTCCGCCAAGAACTGCCATCAAAATTGCCAAAATAGCCACTATGCTTTTTAGACGATTCAAGACAACTTGAACAAATCCTTCCAGTGTTGTGTATTCAAGAGGATTTGTAAAAATTTGAGTTTTTGATCCGCTGGTTGATACAGCTGATTTAGCAGCTGGTTTATCTGACGGACAAGCTGTGTCTGATAAATTTATATCGCATTGTTTAAGAACTGAACATTTACAATTATATATTGTTCCGCCAGCAACCTTACATAAAGTTTCGTTTTTCAAGTCGCAATTCAAAGACGTTCCATAAAGGCTATTGGACGCCTTATTTTTTAGGACACAACATTTATCAAATATGTCTGCAGTTTCAGCCGCTTCGCAATTTTTTAATCCAGCGCAATTGCCTGAAAGAGTTCCACCGCTAGCAAAACATTTATCATTATCCACATTGATGATACAATCGCCAGCTCCGCTTATTATCTCCGCTTCTTTTGATATTGGACGAACACAGCAACCGCCACTGCCAGCGCTCAAATTGTTGATGGCACTATTTATTATATCTTCTGTTATATTATCAGCTCTACTGATTTTGGGATTGATTAAAAATCCTCCAAAAATCAATAAGCTCAAAAAGGTCAATAATAATATTTTTGTTTTCATATTTTAAAAAATAAACTTATAAACAACTCTCGCGAAAAAATTCTACATTCCGGCGGCTTGATTGATTTTGTCCGCCGCATTCAAAAGAGCGGCACGCGGATCATATTCCCCGATATTTACCGAATTTATCATTTCATGAAAAATAACTTCCACACTTTCCGGATTTACCTGTATCCAACTTTTAGCAATAAGATTTCCTTTGGCAAAAGGTCCGAGCTCCGCATTGGAAATTTGCATCTCAACAAGATCTCGCCTGGCTGCCGGCTGATTTGTTTTTGATAAGTATATAAAAGCCGGCTCCATACTCAAGTCGACTTTATTTCCCAGGCTGGATTGCGCGCCGGAAGCGGATGCCATATTGGTTTTCATCGTAAGATACATCAAAAATTTCCAAGCTTCAATTATTCTCATTTCATTATTCACCATCATCCCATTACTAGCCACCGCATTGGTAAATTTATTTTTTGAAACCGTATAGCCCCAATAATTGGCAAAATTTTTCGGCGCATCCAATGAAATCTGTGGGACTTCCGTTACGGAGAAATTAAGTTTCGGAGATTTATCACGAATCGCCGCTGTCTGCCAAGAATAATTAAGCATCATCGCAACATTTCCTTCAGCAAAAGCATCCAAGGAATAATGCATCCTGTTATTCCAAGAATAACTGGCGGAATCAGTTTTGGCGAATTGTGTATAAAATGCCAAAGCATCAGTCGCTCCTCCTCCGCTTAAGTTCGCTTTTCCGCTTTCATCAATCACTTCAATACCGTTTTGCATCATCAAGAGATTAAGAATATCAGTCGGACGATTTATATTGTCCGCCGTTCCCATTGCTGCTCCCGACTGGATTATTTCTCCGGTACTGCTCACCTTTGTCATTCTTCTTGAATAATCGACAAACTCGCTCCAAGTTTTAGGCGGAAAAGTTATTCCGGCAGCATTGAAAATGTCTTTATTATAGTAGAGCCCAATGGAATCAACGCTTAGCGGCACAGCGAAAGCTCTTCCTTCCACGAAAAAATCATCCATACACACATCGACAAAATTATTTCCGTAATCAATTTCCGATATCATATCCTCCGGCGCGGGAAAAGCTTTGTTTAAAAAACCGAAAGTCCAAGAATTATGAATCATAAAAATATCCGGACCTTGCCCTGATGCCAAAGCTTCTATAAGTTCATCTTTATAAGTATTGATGGCAAGCTTTCTATATGTAATGGATTTGACGGATGGATTTATTTGCTTGTAATTTTCAAAAATTTCCGCCAAAGCGTCATTATCATCCAAAAAACCCCAGATTTCCAAATCCAAATTTAACTCTACGGGTTTTTCTTTACAACCGCATCCTGACAATGAAAGCATAATCGTCAAAACGACAAATGCTGATATGATTTTGAAACTCTTTTTCATTTTTTAATTTATCTTTGTTTAGAAAGTATTACACCAAAATGAAAATCCCCCACTTCCGTTTCATCCACTACTGCCAGATCATTTTTTCCGGCTATCTCATCAACTGCTTCTTTGGATATTTTTAACCTGCGTTCTGGACCAAAAGAAGAATCTTCCTTATTCCATTCGACAATCAGAATTTTTCCACCAGTTTTTAAAACTCTTTTTGCTTCCTGGATAATAGCATCCTTATTTTCATTTTGAAAAAGCATATTGACCAAAAAAACCCAATCCATGCTTTCCCGATCTAATTTTGATCCGCCAAAAAGCTCCAGATTAGCTCTTTTGGTAATAATATTATTAAGTCCCAAAAGCTTCGCTTGGCTTTCTACCGTTTCCAATTTTTCTTTCAATATATCAAAAGCATAAACTCTACCGCTATCTCCAACTTTTTTGGAAAGAGGAAAAGAGAAATATCCGGTTCCACAACCGAAATCAGCTACCATCATTCCTTCCTTAAGTTCAAGTTTGTCTATTATTTTTTGAGGCTCAATAAATGAGACTCCAAATCCTATTCCTCCGGAAACACCCAATCCTCTATTTGAAAGATTGCTATTCATTTTTTTATAATTTTGTATTTAATATGATATGAATCGTATGTTCATATTTTACAATAAAAATCAAAAACCAACAATGCCTTTTACTTTTTTAATTATTGCTATTGATTATATTCGTATATTGCTATAATTTAAATAATATAGCCACATGCTACATATTATATTATATATGCTGCATGATATATGCTATATGTTTTGGAAGGGTGCCAGAGTGGTCGAATGGGCCTGACTCGAAATCAGGTGTGCTCGAAAGGGTACCGTGGGTTCGAATCCCACCTCTTCCGCCAAGTTTTACGTTTTTTGATATTTTACAAAAATTTCAAAAAAGGTTAGTATTATTAAACTAATTTCTAAATATTAATAAAAAACAATGCAAATTAAAAAAAATAAAATAACTCTGCAATATCTGGCAAAAAATATTTCCATTGTAATCGGACTTGTTCTGGTTTGGCGAGGAATTTGGCATGTTCTAGACAGTATGGATAAGGTATTTTTTAATGGCAGCCATTTTTGGACCGGTCTTTTCGGAATCATCATCGGACTCATTATTCTATACATCCCCGATAAAGATCTAAAGGAAATTGAAAAATTATAAATCATAACATCATAACCAGCCACAAATTATTTAATTATGGATATTTTTGATTTTGTTTTGCACATCGATAAACACCTAGCAGTCATGATTGATTTTTTTGGAATTTGGACCTACGTTTTCTTATTTTTAATTATTTTTGCAGAAACAGGATTGGTTATAACTCCATTCTTGCCAGGAGATTCTTTGATTTTTGCGATTGGGACACTTGCAGGTGGTGGAATGCTTAATATATTCACATCTTATTTTACTTTACTTTTTGCAGCTATACTTGGAGACACTTTTAATTATTTTATTGGACATTATTTTGGGCCGAAAATTTTTAACAGAAATAATTCAAGATTATTTAAAAAAGAATATCTAGAAAAAACTGAAAATTTCTATAAAAAATATGGAGGAAAAACAATAATTATCGCGAGATTTCTCCCAATTATCAGGACATTCGCTCCTTTCGTTGCCGGTATCGGGAAAATGGATTACAAAGCTTTCTTTTTCTATAATGTAGTTGGCGCTTTCCTCTGGGTCACATCTCTTATATTTGCAGGTTTTTTTCTGGGAGGACTTCCATTCATAAAAGCTAACTTCGAATATGTTATATTTGCGATAATCCTCATATCGTTGCTTCCAATGATTTTTGAATATTTGAAATACAAACAAAAAAAATAGCCGATTATAAAAATAATATTTTTCATTTAAAAATAAGAACACTAAATCAATAGCGTTTTTATTTTTGGCAGAATCATAATAATCGCAATTTATAAAAATTAAAAACCAAAAAAACCTTTACATTAAAGCCTTTTAGTGCTAGTTTTAATTATAATAAATCGTTTTAAAATATCTATGGAAGCGATAAAACAGCTAATTGAAAGCTATTTATGGATAATTTTGGCAAGTTTACCTGTTTTTTTGATTGCTGTTTTGGTTTGGAATATCTTTCTTCAAAAAAAACTAAACCGATTACTTAGAGATAATCAAATTCTCTTCTCCGGAAAAGACGGCGCTAATCTGGAAGAGATAATATTGAACCACTCTAAAAATCTCCAGTCTCTCGATAAGGATATTCAGGAACTGTATAATATTTCAAACAAGATTCACAATCTGGCTTTCAGAGGAGTCCACAAGGTTGCTTTAGTCCGCTTCAATCCTTTCGGAGATATCGGCGGAGACCAGAGCTCATCGATCGCTATGCTTAACGGAAAAAATAACGGCGTAGTAATAAGCTCATTATATTCCCGCGAAGGTACCAGAGTTTATGTAAAATCAATCGTAAACGGCATTTCAGAAAAACATCCCCTTACTCAAGAAGAAAAAAACGCTATTGAAATCGCAATGAAACAAAAACCCTTAGATATGAAATTATAATTTTTGAAAAAACTCAATTAAATGACAAACGACCAAGCAAAAAAAATAACCCTCCCTCGCATAATCACCGTGAAAAAATTCAGTGAAGTTCTTGACATGCCTATTAACATAGTCATAACCGAGCTGATGAAAAACGGAATATTGGCGACTATCAATGAAACGATAGATTTTGAAACCGCTTCTATTATCGCTCAAGACCTTGGATTTGAAGTATCCGAAGAAGTGGCGGAAAATAAAGGGAAAATGACATTGGAAGATCTCCTGGAAGCGCTTAAAAAAGAACACAACTCGGGAGAAAATCTAAAAATGCGTCCTCCAATCGTAACCATTTTGGGTCATGTTGATCATGGAAAGACCACTCTTCTTGATACAATCAGAAAAACTAATGTGGCGCTGAAAGAATCCGGCGGAATAACCCAACATATTAATGCCTATCAAGTAAAGAAAAAAGGCCAACTTATAACTTTTATCGACACTCCTGGACATGAAGCTTTTTCCGCTATGCGTGAACGTGGAGTAAGCCTTGCCGATATCGCCGTTTTGGTTGTTGCGGCCGATGACGGAGTTCGACCACAAACAAAAGAAGTTATTGAGTATCTTTTAGCCAAAAAAATTCCAACGGTTGTAGCCATAAACAAAATAGACAAACCAGAAGCCAATGTTCAGAGAGTGAAACAGGAATTGGCGGAAAATGGAATTCTTTTGGAAGAATGGGGCGGTCAAGTCCTATCTGCCAAAGTCAGTGCCAAGCAAAACATCGGCATCGATGACTTGCTGGAAAATATCCTGCTTATCACAGAAATGGAAGATTTTAAATCTGACTATAAACGTGATGCTCTCGGAGTTGTATTAGAATCTCACCTTGATCCTCAAAAAGGACCGGTTTCTACAATATTGGTAAAAACAGGGACACTCAAGGAAGGTCAAGATGTAGTTGTCGGAGAAACTTTTGGACGCGTAAGAAGAATCGAAGATTTTACCGGAAAAAGAATCGCCGAGGCTCTGCCATCAACTCCCATAAGTCTCATCGGACTAAGCACTACTCCGGAATCAAATGATATCCTTCAAATTGTTACCAGCAAATCTGTTGCAAAATCAAAAATGGAAGAAATAAGGAGCGGATCTTTTGAAACAAATATTGGGGGCGTCTCGACCGCTCAAAAAATCCACCGTTCAATTGAAGATGAAAAAATCAAAAAATTAAACATAATCCTTAAGTCAGATGTCCAGGGATCCTTAGAAGCTATCCAGCAAATTCTTGGCGAAATAAAATCGGAAGAAGTTGCTGTTGATTATATATTAATTGGAGTCGGAAATATTACCGAATCCGATGTTAGATTCGCTTCCAGCTCTGATGCTATCATTTTTGGATTTAATGTTGAAACCACTCCCGTTGCTAAAAGAATGGCGGAAAATTCCAAAGTTGAAATAAAAAATTACAAAATAATCTATGAAATGATTGAGGAAATAAAAAAACGCCTCATTGATCTTCTTCCGCAAGAATTTGAACGGACTGATTTTGGAAAAATGAAAGTGCTCGCAATTTTCAAAACTGGAAAAAAAGATATGATCGTGGGAGGAAAAGTATCTTTTGGAAAATTAGTTAACGGATCTCTAGTTGAAGTAATGCGCGATGACAATTCCATCGGCAAAGGGAAACTTGGCAATCTTCAGGAAAATAAAATCAATGTAAATGAATGTATGGCTAATAAGGAATGTGGCATAACTTTCATCGGAGAAACAAAAATTAAAGTCAGCGACACTCTTGTTTCCTATCAAGAAACTCCCAAGAAAAAAATTCTTTAATCTAAATATCCAGATAACTAAAAAAATTTATCTGGAGTTATTGTTTGAGAACCTATATTTTCCAAAAAAATCTTTACTCTTTACCTTTAAATTTTTCATAAGCTATGTCTCTAAGAATCGAGAAGATAAATGAACTTGTAAAACGCCATGTCGGCGAAATAATCAGCCTGGAACTCAATCTTAAGCCGGGAGTTTTCATAACGATATCAAAAGTTGACACAACTCCCGATCTTCGCTATACTCGGGTGTTCGTGAGTATTTTCCCGGACAAAGAAATCGGCTATGCCAAAGAAACGCTCAAAAAAGAGCTTCATCGCATCCAATCAAACCTCAATAGAAAACTTGTTATGAAACCGCTTCCGAAAGTGGAATTCAGGCTCGATTTTACAGAATCCAAAGCCGATGAAATAGAAAAAATTCTGAAAGAAATATAAAACTAAAGTGCGATAAAAAATTCGCGCTTTATTTTTTAAGATGTTATGAAAAAATTCGCCAGCGATTACAACACATTGAATTATGCCATCAAGGGATCGGACAATATCCTGCTTTTTGCGCATACCCGGCCGGACGGCGACACGACCGGTTCGGTTCTTGCGCTCAAGGAATATATCCAAGGTCTTGGAAAAAATGTTGAAATTGCTTGTTTCGACCGATTTCCGGAATATCTTGGTTCTTTTTCTGATGAAAAATTTCTGGCGCCGGATGAATTGAAACTTGAAAAATACAAACTGATAATCGCCACTGACAGTGTCGAAAGAGGATTTGAAAAAATATTGCCAAATATCAAAGAAGAACAGATAATCGCCCTCATCGATCATCATCCGGATATAACCATAAAAGGAGACATCACCATCATCGATCCGATGTACTCCTCGGTCTGCGAAATGATTTATGATTTCTTTTCCTTCAATAAAATAGAAATTACTAAAGAGATGGCAACCTATCTTATGCTAGGAATTCTTTCCGACACCGGTATGCTTCAACATTCCAATACCACTCCGACTGTCCTCAATATCATATCCGACCTTATGAAAAAGGGCGCGCCTATATCAAAAATCGTCAATTCCACTTTCAGCAATAAAAAAATCTCCACTCTGAAACTTTGGGGCAAAGCATTTGATCGAGCCAAAATAAATCAAGAAAACGGTATGATTGTTTCCGTTCTAACTAAGAAAGATCTGGATGAATGCAATGCCGGAACAGATGATATTGCCCAAGTCGCTTCAATTTTGAATACCGTTCCCGGAACAAAATTTTCTTTGATACTTTCTGAACGAGAAGACGGGATCATAAAAGGCAGCCTTCGTTCTGAAGAATATAAAGGAGTGGACGTTTCCAAAATGGCGGCCGAATTCGGCGGTGGCGGCCACAAACTCGCCTCGGGCTTTGAAATCAAAGGAAGGATAATTGAGACGGAAAATGGTTGGAAAATTGAATAGTTTTATAATGTCATTCTGAACTTGTTTCAGAATCTAACTAAAACAAAATAATCCTAGATGCTGAAACCCGCCTGCCGGCGAGGCACGGTAAATTCAGTATGAAAAAATATCAACAATAAATAAAGTGTCGCTCCGCGGCACTTTTTAATTAGAAAAAAATAATTTGGTATTTGATATTTTTTATCTTATACTGAATACGAGATACTTTATACTCAATACTAAAATGAACATCGGTTGTCACATTTCAATCGCAGGAGGAATCGATAAAGCGCCGGAACGCGCCGCTGATTTAGGTTGCGAGTGCATGCAGATTTTCACCCGCTCCCCGCAAGGAGGAAAAGCCCCCGAGCTTACCGAAAAGATAATTTCCCAATTCAAATCGCTAGTTGAGAAATATAAGATAAATACTGTCGTCGTCCATACGCCGTATTATATAAACTTCGCTTCGAGTAATAACAGAATCCGCTATGGCAGTGTCTCTGTAGTGCGTGATGAACTGGAACGCGCCTCTCTTATCGGTGCGAAATATGTCATGACCCATCTTGGAACCGCCAAAGATTTGGGAGAAAAAGAAGCTGAAGAAAAAACTGTTGAAATGCTCAAAAAATGTTTGGAAGGTTATTCCGGTTCGGCCAAATTGCTTTTGGAAAACAGTGCCGGCGCCGGAATGATAATCGGAGATAGTTTGAAGGAATTTGGAGAAATAATCAAAAAAGTTGATAACGATAATATCGCCGGAATATGTCTGGACACACAGCACTCTTTTGCTTCCGGATATGATTGGCGCGATTTTAAATCAACACTCAAAAAGATAGACGAAGAAATCGGTTTGGAAAATATAAAACTTTTCCATGCGAATGACAGTGCCACTGAATGTGGATCGAACCGCGACCGTCACGCTCATATCGGAGAAGGAAACATCGGAAAAGAAGCTTTTGATAATATCGTCAAGTTTGCGAAGAAAAATGATATCGATATGATTTTGGAAACCGAACATGACAAAGTGAGAGATGATATAGAAATATTAAAGTCTTTAAGGAAATAAAATTTAAAAATATAAAATGAGCACACCCCTAATCTTAGTCATTGCAGCTGGAATAATCCTCACAATTGGAGATATTGTTCTCAAGAACTGGGTAATAAAATCCTACCCGTCATTATATATTGTTGGAATCCTACTCTATCTTATCAGCATGAATTTTTTGGCTCACAGTTATAAATATCAAAACATCGCCGTGGCTTCAATGGCGATGGTCATTTTTAATATCATTACACTTACGATAGTCGGATATTTTTTCTTCCATGAAAACATCACCGCCTATAAAATTACCGGGCTATGCCTCGGTATCGCCGCAATAATATTTCTCGAATACGGAAAAGCCTAACATATCTTTTTAAAAATAAAAAAGAGGCAAGAACTAGATTTAGTTCCTGCCTTTTGTGATATTTTAATCACAAATTTTTAAGCAAATGAGGATGCCACATTTTTAAGTGGGGATATCGACTTAGTATTTGGGTGGCTATGTTTCTGTGACCTTGTAGATCCTCCAAAACATACCTGAGTACCAAGTAGTCTATATCTTCATCTTCCCTTTCTGATGTCCGCAAAGCTTCAATAATTATTTCTTCATCTTCCTGCAATTCTTTGGAGACATATTGGAATGCCCAGCTTGAATTTCTAACTGCTTTTAAAACTAACTCTTTGTCATTCAAGAATTCTGTTGAGCAATACCTAAGTGCATATGAAAAATTCTCGACTGCTTCCCATACAAATTCCCTGTCTGATTTAAAAATTTTCGAAACATATTGGAAAGCAGCATTATTAATCTTTACCGCTTCCAATGCGAAATTTCTATCATTTTTTAACTTTTCATCCGCCCAAATAAATCCATCGCCACCAGCTCTCACCGCTTCAAGAACAACTTCTTTATCTGATTGGAATTTCTTATCTACATGTTTAAGATTTTCAGCAAGCTGTTTGACTGTCTCTAGAACAATCAGTTTGTTTTTTCTGAATTTCTCAGGAAGATCCATGATGCAACCAACATGATTTCTATTGCGCCTTAAATAATTGATGCAATCGTTTAAACTTTTCATTTTGTTCTCCTTTTTTATGAAGTTTTTAATGTTCGGTCGTTATTTCATCGTAACAAGCAATTATACTCCAAAATCATTAAAATGTCAATAATATTGTCTAATTTTTATTTATATTATTAATATTTCTTTAAATAAAGATTATTTATAATATAAATATTGACAATTTTATCGTTATTTTATAGAATTAATATATTATGAGCCTAGAAAATGACCTACAACGATTCGGTTTGGAGGAAAAAGAAGCTAAAGTTTATTTAGCCGCTCTTGAGCTTGGAGAGACCAATATTCAAAAATTGACCCAAAAATCAGGCATAAAAAGAAGCACTGTCTATGAAATGATCAAAAAACTGTCTACTTCAGGCCTAATAACCGAATCCATAAAAGGTAAAAGGAAGGCTTATTTAGCTAGCGAACCGGAAAAACTAAAGCATAACATCAAGGAAAAAGAACAGCTTTTGAGCCAGATGCTTCCGGAATTGCGATCTTTAAACAATGCCAGCGCGACGAAGCCAAAAATCACCTATTATGAAGGAAGGGATGGCTTGAGAAATATTTATATTACAGCTCTTGAAGCTAAGTATAAGAAAGCAGATTGGATCTCCCCAATTAGTACTGTTACAGAAACAGTAGGTAAAGATTTTTTGGAAAAATATGTAGAAACTAAAAAGAAGATGGGCTATTGGATACGCTCCATTCATATTTTGAGCCGAGGAGTTGAGACATACAAATATACCGACCCGAAGACATATGAAGAGACGCTTAGAAAAGTAAGATTCGCTCCGAAAGAAATCGACATTCCAGATGCTATTGGAATCTGGGATAATAAAGTTGCTGTTTTGAGCTCGCGCAAAGAAGGCTTCGGACTTATCATAGAAAGCGAAGACTACACTAAAACTATGCGAGTTTTTTATGAACTGCTTTGGAACGCCAGCAAGACTTGGCAAGAAATGAATTCCACTGCGAAAGATTCGAAAGATAATCCTCCAGCTGACGAAGAATCTGACGATTATTGGTCCTAAATTATTAACAATAAAAAACATGGAAAATCTGACTCCTGCAATCGAAATCTCTCCGGAAGAAAAAGCTTACCAGCAAAGATTAAAAAGAGTAAATGAAGAAATGGAAAAATTGAGTTTGACTATGCGCTATAAGAAAATAGAAAGGAATATAGAAAATTGCGAAGCACTAAAAGACAAGAAAGTCATTATGGTTGATGATTTTGCTAAAATAATTTCTGATTTTGTTCCGGAACTGATACTCGCCACAGATGATAATGCTTCGTTTTTGCTCCACACTGATCAAACAATCGGAGGGCTTGCCGGTAAAATATTAAAAGACAATCCAGATATAGTCCTGATGGACAAAAATCTTGCAAATAAAATCAATGGGGCTGATGTGGTTAGAGTAATAATGCATCATAATCCGGAAATTGTTTGCATAGGATTTTCAAGCGAACCGGATTATAATCAAGAATTTCTGTCAGCCGGCGCAAAGGGATTTGTTAAGAAAAATATTCTTGATACGACCGGAACCATTCAGTCTGTGGCAAAAATCGTAGGAGAATTGGAATAAACTAAAAAAATAACCATGTTAACCGCTATCATTTCCGACATTCATAATAATGAAGTGAATCTGAAAAAGGTTCTGGATTATTGCGCGAAAGAAAAGATAGGCACGATAATCTGCTGCGGAGATATTGCGTCTAAAGAAACCTTGGATTTTTTGAATGACAATTTCTCCGGCAATATTCTCATTACATTCGGAAATGCGGAATATGATGATTTGCGAGAATTAGCAGAAGAGAAACAAAAAGAATGTCATTCTGAACTTGATTCAGAATCTCAAGACAATAGACTCCGAAACAAGTTCGGCATGACAACTAAATATAAACAAATATACTTATTCAAAGATTTTGGCGAAGTCATTATTGAAAAAAAGAACGTCGCTTTCGTCCATTTTCCTGAAAAAGCCAGAGGCTTGGCCCTCACTGGAAAATATGATTTCGTCTTTTATGGACACACTCATAAACCTTGGATTGAAAAAGCTAAAGCTGATGCAAACCAAAGAGAATACACCTTGCTCAATCCTGGAACGACAGCTGGAGAAATATATCCTCCTACTTTTGCTGTTTGGAACACTGATGATGATTTTAAATTGATAAGAATTCATGACTTGAAATAACATGGAATCGAAAAAAGAACAATTGGAAAAGCTCAATATAATCATGTCGGCTTGCTCGAAATGCGTTTTGCGGAAAGGCTGCAAGCAAGTCGTCCCCGGTGATGGCAATGCTGAAGCAAAGATTATGTTTATCGGCGAAGGTCCGGGAGCAAAAGAGGATGAACTCGGTAAACCTTTTGTCGGTGCGGCCGGAAAATTTTTAGATGAAATGCTATCATCAATCAATCTCAAGCGTGAAGATGTCTATATCGCCAATGTTGTGAAATGTCGTCCGCCGCAAAACCGCGATCCGCTTCCGGAGGAAGCGACCTCTTGCTGGCCATGGCTTCTTTCGCAAATAAAAATAATCCAACCAAAACTGATTGTCACTCTCGGCCGTCACTCAATGGAAAGATTTTTGCCCGGCCAGAAAATATCAGAAGTGCATGGCAAAGCGATGCGTCGGGAGATTGAAAGACTAAGCGAAGCAGGCTTGCCTGCCGTCAGACAAGTGTTTTATACTCTTTATCATCCAGCCGCCGCGCTTTATAACGGCAGCATGCGTGAAGTGCTTATTAAAGATTTTAAACGTATTCCAAAAGTGCTGGAAAAAATTGAGAGTGAAAAATAATCTTTCTTAGTTTATAAAAAAACTGGGGCGGTCCGAATTTCGGCCGCCCTTTATAAAAAAGTTCTTTTAAAAAAATTATTTATCTTTTTTTAATCTTTTTTCGCAGAAATAATTTCTTCCTATTTCTTCTCTCTTCATCTATTTTCCTTTTTAAAGCCTTCTTGCTTCCTGGTGAACATTTGCCACGTCCAGTATCATCTCCGGATTTCGCCATAAAACCATTCCTCCTTAAAATTATGATGAGTTTAAAGATAAATAAAAACAGCTTCTAGCCAAAGAACTACATATAAAAACCAAACGACGATTTGTGCCCGGAGCGAGACTCGAACTCGCAAGGCATTTCTGCCGAGGGATTTTAAGTCCCTTGTGTCTACCAATTTCACCATCCGGGCTTATAATTTCATTTTCAATAGAAAGACTCTTTTGAGGTCCGGAGCAGAATTGAACTGCTGTACAGGGTTTTGCAGACCCTTGCCTAACCGCTCGGCCACCGGACCGGATTTTATATGAACCAATAACTTATTCAATATTAACAAAGGCCCCAATGATAGTCAATTAAGGCTTTTAGAGATACGAAAACAGTCCCGAATAAATCGGAACTGTCCGTATTTAAATATTATATTTCGACTATTTCTGCTGTCAGATTTTTTCTACCGAAGGCGAAAGCTTGCGCTTTGGTCTCCATGTAAATGTCTATCTTATTCCCTTTGATCGCACCCCCACGATCCTGACAAACATATGTACCCATCCCTTCAATCTTAATTTTAGTACCAAAGGGATAATTTTTAGGACAAGCGATAGTTTCATTTTCCTTAACTTTCTTGCCTGAAGCGGTTATTCCGTCAGATTTTCCACATTCATCCGCCGCCGCCGTATAGGCTGAAGCGTTGATAGTGAATTTTCCTTCCGGAAGTTTCTTCTCACGTATTTTTTTAATTTTTAATTCTTTCATCTCCTTTATTATCTTAGGATTACTATTGGAAAAATCCTGTGAAATATCAAGGAGATTGGTAGTGACTATTTTTTCTTCTTTTTGCTCAAAGTTTATTTTTGTTTCATTAGTACTAACTTCTCCAGAAGCTATGGTTACATTCGGAATGAGCATAACCAGAATCAACATCCGGATAACGGTTAAAGCGCTAATGATACGCATGTAGTAATTTTTAATTGTTAAGGTTAGTCTGATACTTTCGGCTAATCCATATTCTTGTTTTGGTCGGAAATGCTTCTTCAGCCTAACTGAATAGTATAGCAAAAAATAAGCCGGAAGTCAATCAACTATGCCTAATTTTATCTATAATAAGCCTTTTTATTTTTTAGACTTTACTGTTCTAGGCTAAAGCAAGCCATAATTTTAAAAAATTCTCCCAAATAAAAAATGGCTAAATTGAGCCATTTTTAAGATTAAAATGCTAAGCTTATTTTTTTCCTCTCAATATATCATTTATAGTCTTTTCGTCTTTACACCGATAACCGTCATAAGCGCTATAAAATCCCTTGCTTGGGCCATAACATCCCCCATTATTTTTGTCTAGAGTTGCCATAAGTGGCAAAAGAAATCCCATATTTCTTGAAGTAAAATAGGAATATAATTCCTCAAGCGTTTCTTTTCTTTTTTCCCTATTCATTCTGGCAAAAACACTCGAATCATCAAAACTCACACCGCTCCAATCAAGGTGAAGAAGAACATTATGCGCTTTTGTTGAATATTTTTCATGCCAAAGAAGCGCCCAGCAACTAGAAAGCCTGCTCCAGCAAGGACCATCTTCAATTTTTCCATCCTCTCCTATGCCAACTCCACCCTCTACAAAATCAAACATTCTAAGATATTCTTCGTCCTGGATATTTCCCGTTTGTGCTCCAATAACAATATCCATATTTTTCGAAGCGGCATATGTGCGCATTTCAACCATAACATCCAAAAGTTCTGTCTTCTCAATATCGGCTACATCTTGATAATATACTTGACCAAAAAGAAAACTTTGGATTCCAGCATCCATTGCCTGCTTTGTCATATAAAGAACATATTTGCGATATTCTTCTTTTTTAAGACTGGGTTTACAAGTGTGTTCTCCCCAAACATTATCCGTCCCAGGACTACACATTTTTCTAAAATTAAAGTCACGATCTTCATCTTCATATTCATATTCTTCATTTTTTTTAATATTCTCTGCAATAAACATTCCATAAATCAAATCATCCCTCCCGATTTTTTCCATTATTTTTTTAGCTTTCTTGAAATCCGGCGCCGCTCCCCAAGTTTCCAACGCTCGATGCAAATATCGGCACTCCGACCGATTAACCATCTTCACGGCATTTTTTGTGTCTTTTCCATATCCGGAAAGAAGTCCGTCTGCCACACATCCTTTGTTTTTTATTACATCCATTGATATCGGAATAGGTTTGTAGAAATATTCAACCGGCTCACTATTTTCAAACTCCGCCGTCTGTTCTTTCTCGTCTATTTCCTCGACCGCTTCCGGAATATTCACTTCTATTTTTTCTATTTTTTCTTCTTGAAAAAATAATTTCCACACGAAAAAACCCAAAGCCAATCCGATTATCAAAATCAGCCAAGTTTTCTTTAAAGAGAAAATTGAGCGTTTTTTCTCTTTTTCTTTGATATAAAAATTATTATGGAAATAGGAGTTCATATTTTCTTTTGCGGACTATATGATAGCACCCCTCGAGATATTATTCAACACGCCTAAATATTATTACGAATTATGTGCTGATTTTATTCTAAACTAGTTGACAAAAAACTCCTAAAATGCTAGCCCTCCCTGACAAAGCAGTTCTTAAATAATTTAATAAACAGCTAAAAGCTGTAAACATTTTACAACAATCTTAAAAAGGAGGTAATAAAAAGAAGTATGGGCATATCCGCTAAAAATAGCGGCATTGGAGTTTAGTTTTTTAGAAAAGGGAGGATTTTAAGATGTTTCTCGAGCATATTTACAAATTTCCAAGATGTAATTCATGTAACAACTCAATGTTTCCAATATGGGGCAATAAGCAATTTGATATGATGCTGTTTCAATGTCCAAATAATTGTTGCACGGAGTTTATGTCTCAAGCTACAGAAAAATTATCAAGCGTAGTTTTTCTTGATATTTGCGACAACCTCAATTCTGGGATGAGCGAATATAAAAACTTTTGTTTCCATTGTTGTTGTCCAATAGTTGGCAATGACAATACGCTCGAAAGGGATCCTATAAGATCTCTCGGATATAAATGCCCTGAATGCGGAAAAACTTTACGAGACAAACTAATCCGCGACGGAATAATTAAAATAAAACAGGGCTCGTCTCCTTCAGATTTTGAGAAAAAAAATCCGGCAGAATTTATATATTCAGAAGGATTATATTTTTCAGATTCTGAGGAATTATATAATCTACAAATTATGGAAGATATAAATTCTCATAGATTTAATTTTCAGGACGATGACGTGATATACATTCCGGATCTTCAACCAACTTTTTAAAAATGGAGGACCAAGAATAATCGAAAAGGGCGCGACGGAAATTTTCCGCCACGCCTTTTTATTTTATAATTTTAAAAAATACCCGCTGCCTTTTTAAGACAACGGGATTATTAATATTTTTTCTTCTCCTTTTTAAATTAGTTTAAGAATTTCAACTCCTCTGGATCGTGAAACATAATGTCTGGTTTGAATTTCTCCAGTTCTTTTTCCTCCATCATTCCCCAAGCCACACCGGCCGTCGTTATCCCAGCCTTCTTTCCCGCCAAAATATCCACACTTGAATCGCCAATCATAATAGCCTCTCTCTTATCGGCTCCTAATTTTTCTATTATCAAGTTAACTCCTTCTGGATCTGGCTTGATATTCTCTACATCACCGGATCCGATAATATGCGAGAAATATCTGGCTGATTCTCCCAATGAATCATAAACTGATTTCGATATGGAAGAAGTGAAAACTGCCAAAGAATGTTTTTGCGAAAGTTGTCTCGCCGTTTCATCAACCCAAGGAAATTTAGAAATTAAAGGATCGTAAGCGCTATGAAATATATCATTGATAATCGGATAATGATCTTTGTTAGTTATCCCCATAATCGCAAGATTGGAATGCCAGTTATTGTCAAATTTTCTTCTAAAGCTATCGATATCCGGCCAGAAATCGCTTATTTCAAGATTGAAGTGCTCAGCGATTGCCACATAGGCAGCATATGTTCCTTCCCAAGAAAAGGAACGCAGAACTCCATCACAGTCAAAAATAATCAGCATAAAATGTCTCCTCCCTATTTAGATGTTAAAAAACTATTAATAACTTTTTTAAAACATAATTATACCATTCAATCATATGCAATCATTTTTGTAAATGACAGAAACTAAAACTAATCATTCTGCATCTATTCCTATTTTACTTCATAAGAAAGAGTCACTTCAATTTTTATCTCATTCTGACCGGTTTGAATCTCCGGCGCAGAGACGTCTTCTCGACCAGCGCCTGCTCCATCAATTTTAGCGTTCGCATATGTCGGATAAATCGGAGTATTATAATTTTCAATAACATTTTTTATCTTTCCCAATTTCATTCCGGACTGATTGGCGATCAGAATCGCTTTTTCTTTGGCTTTTTTAATAGCCAATTCTCGCGCTTGATTTTTCAAATCAAATTCGTCATCAATAGTAAAATTAATATTGCCAATTTGATTAGCTCCTTTTTGCGTCGTCATTGAAATAACATCTCCAATCATATTCAAATCTCTGATTTTCAGACTCAGTGTTTGCGTCACTTCATATCCGCTCAATTCTTGTCCCTTGCTCTCAGTCCAATTATAAATCGGATTTAAATTATAATCGCTGGTTTTAATATCTTTTTCTTCAATTTTAAGATTTTTCAATTCTTCAATAATACTATTCATTTTTTTCGCGCTCTCTTGGGAGGCTTCTGCGGCTGTCTTCATAGTTCCGCTTTTCAAACCGACATTGATATTGGCAATATCAGCCTTCGCATAAACAGAAGCGATTCCAGAAACAGAAAAATATTCTCTGTCTTTATTTTTATTAGCCATCACCAATGCCACAATCACAATCGCCCCTACGGTTATAATAAGAAGCGAAGCTAGCCATACATGTATTTTTTGCATATTTTTTTCTTATTTATTTATAGTTGTATTATATCACACGGTTGATTTTTAAAATAAAAAAAGCCCGGGAATTAATCCCAGACTTTTCTTTTTTGAGCGGGTAACGGGAGTCGGACCCGTATCTCGTCCTTGGCAAGGACGTATAATAGCCGCTATACGATACCCGCAAGTTTAATTTTAAATTTATAATTTTCAATTTCAAAATAACATCTATCCCCTACCTGTTTGAAAATTGAGAATTAAAAATTGGAAATTCTACTTTTGTGCCGAGTCCCAGGATTGAACTGGGGACACAAGGATTTTCAGTCCTCTGCTCTACCACTGAGCTAACTCGGCAAAAACATCCAGCAATCTTTATAAAACCTGCACGTTTTATGAATTTTAAAAACTTTATTAACTTTAAACTTATGCGGTGGACCCTATAGGACTCGAACCTATAACCCCCTCGGTGTAAACGAGATGCTCTACCAATTGAGCTAAGGATCCAAAAATTGGTGCGGATGAGAGGACTCGAACCTCCAAGAGATTGCTCCCACAAGCACCTCAAGCTTGCGCGTATACCAAATTCCGCCACATCCGCCCATATTCTCAATCGAAATATCAAAATAATGACTGAAAATTATTTTTTCTCTTCAGTCTTTTCCTCGTTCTTTTCTTCAGCTTTAACTTCTGCAGTTTTAACTTCCGAAACCTTATCCTCGATATTCTCTGAAGAATTTTCTGTAATATTTTCAACATTAGACGCTCCGGGAGTTCCAGCTTCTTCGTCTTTTATAAAAGTCTCGATATCTTTATATTTCATACGGCTCTGTTTGGTGGTGAGGTTACGGATGTAATAAAGCTTCGCTCTTCTAACCTTGGCTTTCTTAATAAGCTCAATTTTCTCAACATTTTTTGAACCAACCGGAATTATGAGTTCCACTCCGACTCCATGGGAAACTTTTCTGACAGTGATTATTTGCGTTGAGCTCTGTCCGCCTTTTACCGCAATAATCAATCCTTCAAAATTTTGAGTTCTCTCTTTTTCACCTTCCTTAATCCGAAGAGAAACATTAACAACATCTCCAGTTCGGAATTTTTGCATATCACTTCTTTTTTGAGTCTTATTAAATTCAATAATTTTCTTGTCCATATGATTTTCTTGGCATGTGCGCCTCCGATATCTTCGGCAATACGCCCATTTCATGCTTTAAATTATATCAAATTAACCTATAAATTAAAAACTTACTCATTATTATGAGTAGCTGAAAACACCAAATATAGCGATTTAACAGCCTCTACATACTAACTTTTTTATTTTTGTTCGTCAAGTTTGGAAAGAAAATCTCCAAAATCATCAGGGATTTCACTTTCAAACGTTTTTTCCTCCCCAAAAAGTTCAAATTTTATTTTTTTCGCGTGAAGAAGCTGCCTTTTTGCCCCTAATTTATCCTTTGTATTTCTGAAAGAATAAAGCTTGTCTCCCACGACCGGATGACCAACTGAAGATAGATGAATTCGAATCTGGTGCATCCGTCCGGTCTTTGGAGCCGCTTCAATCAAAGAATAATTATTGAATTTTTTAATTACTTTATAATATGTCTTGGCTTCTCTGATTTTAGTTTTTGTTTTTTCTCCGGCAATCACTTGTTTTTTATAGTTCGAAGCGCGAGCAATCGGCTTTTCTATGGCTCCCTCATCATTCTCCATCTCACCATAAACAATTACCCAATATTTTTTTTCAATTTCCCTTTCTCTGAATTTTCGCTTAAGCTCAAGATATGTTTTTTTATTTTTTGCCACAATGATTACACCACTCGTATCTTTGTCCAGCCGATGAACTATTCCTGGACGAAAATCAGAACCATGCGAATCATCGTGAACATTTTTTATTTCCGGATATTTATAGAGTAAGAAATTTACCAGTGTGTTTTTCTTTTCATTCGCATCTGGATGAACCTGGATACCAGCAGGCTTATCAAGCACAACTATATCTTTATCTTCATAAATTATTGAAATATCAAGATCAGAATTAGATTCCAATTCTTTCTTATCCGAATAATCAAAATCTATTTCTATCTTATCGCTTTCCTTAAGAATATAGCTCGGCTTGATTATTTTATTGTTTGCCAGAACTTTTCCATTTTTTATCTGACGAATAATTTCTCCCCGCGTAATTTCCATATCCAAAAATGATTCCTCCTTGAGAAATTTATCTATCCTTTGTCCGGATTGATTTTTTTCTATTATAATTTTCATTATTAACATTTATTTAAGTTTTGGTCCGGCATATATCCTGCTTTGTTTTTTTGAAATACGTTGTCCATCTTTTTCAATTTTATCATCCACATGCTCAACGACAACTGATTCGCCGTTAAGTAAATGTTGTACTTGTTCTGCAGTAATTTGATACATCGCTGGACCGTAGCTTATTAATTTTTCCTCCTTATCAAATAAGAGTCGTGGATTAGTTGGATCATAAATCATGTCACTTTTAGGACCATGGACTAATATGTAGTAATGGCCTTCTTCGTCCGCTTCTGCTGGAATACGGCATCTGCTTGATGCAATAATATCACTTTTCATTCCTATAAATGCTAATAAATTTTGTGCTGCAGCAGCCTTTTCCGCACAAACAGCAAATTCCTTTCCTTTTAACTCTTTTATGGATACTGATGGACTTTCTGCTGAAGAATGATCGAGATAAAATTTCTTATTTTGGATATCCGTATTGGAATTTGCCACAATATTTCCGAAATATTTTGATAAAGTCCATTGGATTGCAATAAGAATAATTTCCCTTAAAGATTTTTCTTTATAGCCATCAGTTGATTTGAATTTCTTTATAACTTCAAAAAGATCCCTGTATAAATCAGAATCATCCACAACTAAAGGATCCACCATAATATTGCGACGAATTTCCATTTTTTGACCAATAAAACCGCTATAAACATCACGACCAACATGCGATATTTCTCCTGATTCTGCGTTTTTAGACAAAAAAACCACACGTTTATCGATGTAGTTCCTTTGTTCTTCCTCAGGTTTTTCCAGAAAATAATCGATTTCTCCTAATATTTTTAAGAAATCAGGATTTCGTTTTTCAATTTTCTTATTTTCAAGTTGTGGCAAATTTTCAAACTGCATAAATTTTTTATTATGTAGTTTTTAAAAAAATATAAAATTAAACATTGTGCCCGGAAGAGGACTCGAACCTCCAAGGGATTGCTCCCATATGCTCCCTTGTCCCTCACCATTTTATTTTTTTATGTGCCTTGAGGGAGACTCGAACTCCCAAGAGATTGCTCTCACATGCTCCTGAAGCATGCGCGTATACCAATTCCGCCATCAAGGCATAAGTTTTATTTTAATATAATATAACTTTTCTATTCTCAAAAAATACCTGCTCGTATACCCCGCCTCGACTCGCGGAGACGCTCGTCGACGCGAGGCGGGCAATTCCGCCAATCTGGACAACAAACTTATTTTTTAGTTTTGATATTTTATTTTAAATCGTGCCCAGAAGAGGACTCGAACCTCCACGGGAAATCCCACCAGTTCCTAAGACTGGCGCGTATACCAATTCCGCCATCTGGGCATAATGTTCAACTTTCCAATATTACCGGCTAATTATAATTTTAGCAACAAAAATCATTCCAGAATAATTTTTAGCCGCCGTACTTCTTCTTTCAGAGCTCCGTCATTTTCATACTCACCGTGATGCCGGGTACCTTCCCCATAAGTTTCTTTTTTTGCATCCAGGTGGATATTTATTGACATATCAACACCTTTTATTTTCACATACATATGAAATCTGGGATAACCCTGAGCGGCCAAAGGCCGGATGAAACTCATCTCCTCGCCTTCATTCCGCTGAAAACTATACCCGGCACGCCGCAAAAGATTAGCCGGATTGCCTTCTATTTTTTTTATTTCCAATTGCATATTGATGAATTATAATTGACTGGCCTTAATAACATTCTTCATTAGCATTGTAACCGTCATCGGTCCTACTCCTCCGGGAACCGGCGTAATAAGACTCGCTTTTTTTGAAACATTCTTAAAATCAACATCTCCTAAAAGCTTTCCATCTTCCGATCGGCGTGTTCCAACATCAATAACAACCGCTCCTTCCTTCACCATATCAGCCGTAATTATTCCCGTTTTTCCAACGGAAGAAATAAGAATATCCGCCCGCAGACATTCCGCTTTCAGATTTACTGTTTTTGAATGGCAAAGAGTCACTGTCGCATCATAATTCATAAGCATCGCCGCCAACGGTTTTCCGACAATATTGCTCCGACCGATAATCACGACATTTTTTCCTTCCAAACTGATCTTGTATTCAGACATAAGCTCCATTATCCCGGCCGGAGTACAAGGCAGAAATCTCGGCTCATTCCGCATCAGAAGACCGAAATTTTCCGGATGGAAACAATCGACATCCTTCTTGGGATCTATCAGATTTATGACTTTTTCCTCATTGATAGACTTTGAAAGCGGCAACTGAACTAAAATACCGCTCACTTTGTTGTTATTATTAAGGCTGGAAATCAGGCTAAGCAGTTCTTCTTCATTCGTATTTTCCGGCATTTTATGAATGAAAGATTCTATGCCCAATTCCTTGCAGGCCTCCTCTTTCTTGTGGACATAAAGCTCGGAAGCTTCGTCATTTCCCACCAGAACAACCGCCAATCCAGGCACTATATTTCGCTCTTTCAAGCCTAAAACATCTGATTTTATCTCAGCTCTCAGTTTTTCCGCCAACTTTTTCCCATTTATTGTATTACCTTCCATATTATCCAGTATAGCAACCAAACGGAGAATGTCTAATTTTGGAGCGTGATAATCCGAACCTTACCAATTTTATTTTTCGGTGATATAATATCACTATATGATAAATATTCAGCACTATGATTAAGAATAGCAAAAATATCCCGTCAAACGATACGCCCTTGGCCGACTATTTGCGTCCGGACACTTTGGAAGATTTTTTCGGCCAAGAAAAGTTGGTTGGGAAAAAATCATATCTCCGCCAAGCTATCAAAAGCGACAAAGTTCCCTCAATGATTTTTTGGGGACCGCCGGGAAGTGGAAAAACTACCCTTGCTCATATCATTGCTAAAATAACCAAATCTGACTTTATAAAATTGAGCGCCGTATCATCCGGCAAGAAACAACTCCTCGAAATTATCCAACAGGCCAAGAATAACAAACTGCGTTCCGTTCGCACGATTCTTTTCATCGATGAAATCCACCGCTGGAACAAAGCCCAGCAGGATGCGCTTCTCCCCTATGTTGAAAATGGAACAATCACACTCATTGGAGCAACCACTGAAAACCCCAGCTTCGAAGTGAACTCCGCTTTGGTTTCCAGAAGCCGCGTTTTCGTCCTAGATAAACTGGAACCTGATGATTTGGAAAAAATAATCCGGCGCGCTTTGGAAAAAATTAAACTTAATAAGAAAATTTCCATCGAAGATGAAGTTATAAAACTCCTTTCCAATCTTGCTAACGGAGACGCCCGGATGGCGCTCAATACTCTCGAAGCTGCTATAAATCAGAAAAATAAAATCACGCCCGAACTTATCCGCGAAGTTTTGCAAAAATCCCATCTGCTCTATGATAAGACTGGAGAAGAACATTATAATATAATTTCTGCTCTTCACAAATCAATGCGTGGCGGAGACGAAAATGCCTCGCTTTATTGGCTCGCCCGGATGATTGAAGGCGGGGAAGATCCGCTCTACATTGCCAGACGCTTGGTCCGTTTTGCTTCGGAAGATATCGGTTTGGCTAATAATACTGCTTTGCTTTTGGCGAATGCCGTTTTTGATACTTGCCACAAACTGGGATACCCGGAATGCAATGTCCATCTCGCCCAATGCGTGATTTATTTGGCCAAATCAAAAAAAGACGTTACCGCCTATCTTGCTTACGGAAAAGCCAGGGCTGATGTAGAAAAATTCGGCAACCTTCCGGTTCCACTGCATCTTAGGAACGCTCCGACAAAATTGATGCAAGAACTAGATTATGGCAAAGGATACAAATACACTCCATTGGAAGACAGCCGTGACCAAGAATATCTGCCGAAAGAATTGAAAAATAAAAAATACATATAAAAACTGCTCCGAAATACATCGGAGCGGTTTTATTTTAAGATTTTATTTTTAATATCGCTGAGAATTTCAACCGCTTTATTGTCTTTTCGCAGGTCAGCTACATTACTGATTATCTCTTCGACTTTATCTTGGACACCTATCAGCTTACTTATAAATATTCTCATATTTTTATCATTCGGCTTTTCTTCAAGATATTTTGCCATCACCGCATACCAGAGAGCAAATGACTCACGACTCACATTCATTCCAATATCAATAACCGGAGGATTTCTAAAAAGACTAATAACCTTTTCCCAATTGTTGTAACTGTCATAAACAAGCTCGTCTTCCAGAAGTTTTGCTGACTGGCTGTGAGTTTCGCCGTCCGCTTCACTCAAAGAATAAAATCCATTGCTGTTTAAAATATCCTCCCGTTTCATATCGCAATAAAGATGAAACTTCCAGCCAGCTTGAAAAGAATTAAGACCGGAAAAATCCAAATCAAGCTTTTCAAAACGGAAATGAGTGTCTTTCCTTTTTATTTCGGAATCAATACGCCTGACATCTGGAAAAACACAACCTAAAAGAAACTGGTCTTTATTAAGATTAGCTACAGGAATATTTATAATCCCAATATCCTCGAAATTTTCTGAAGATTTCCCGAATTCCAAAAAATCAAAATATTTCTTGGCATATACGATGTGAGCGATTTGCGAAGCCATTATTTTTGATTTTATATTTTTTATAAAAACCTGCCTGACTTGGTTCAATTATAATGAAGCTGAAACAATAAATCCAATCAAGAAAATAACTGTCAATTTCTTGGTAGAGTATTCCAAAGAAGATTATAAGTAAGCTTTTGAAGATCAGAGAGCTCTTTTGATTCAATGAGAATTGCCATTTTCTCTTTCCAAGAAGCAATCAGGATTTTATTGTTATAGATATTAATTTCTGGAGAAAAAGTCATTTCTTCTTCCGGCAAGAAGCGGATATCCCGCATTTCTTCCTGATTATGCAAGGCTCTTTCCTCATTAGTTTTGTTTCTTGGAACTATTGCTCGAATAAAAATCTTTTTTTCGGTCCGACGCTTATAATATTCAGGAAAAAAATTCGGTAATCCTTCATGCATTGTTTCGGCATTCGCATAAGCCAAAATTATCTCCTTACTATTTAGCGTATCTTCATAGGCTTCCCGCATTCCTTTTTCTCCTTCAAAAAACTGCACCTTCGGTTTGGTGGAATAAATATTTTGTAATGATAGAAGTTGGGGCAAAAGACTGGAAACCTTTTCTTTTTGCTTCTCGATTTCTTTGGATTTTTCTTCTTTTTCCCGGTCCAAATAGGTCAGAAGATGCTTCGGATCAAGCGCATTGAAAAATGTCGATGCGCCTTTTTTATATTTGCTGATAAGCCCTTTTTGGAGAAGCGAGTCGCAAATATCGTATATTGTTGTTCGATTTAGGCCGGTTTTTCGTGATATTTCCTTAGCTTTAGCCGAGCCAAGCTCAAGGAGAGCCAGATAGATTTCTGTCTCTTTTTCGGAAAAATTAAGCTGTTTTAGGAGGTTTTCTATCATTTACCCTATTAAATAAGATTTGAGCCTGTTTTTTATATATCTTTTTCCATAAATAGTTTTTAAATATTTTTCTCTCCGAGTAGCATCTTCTTGAGAAAGGCAAGCTTCATAATATATCAAATCAAAAGGTTTTCTCTTTTTTGTAGAATCAACAAGCCCCTTATTATGAAGCTCAAATCTAGATTTTAAATTTTTCGTAAATCCAGTATAATTTTTTCCGTCTTTTTTACTTTTCAAAACATATACATAAAACATATTGATTTAAAAAAATTTAAAATCTATTTAATAGGGTGAATGTTGTGGAAATTATTTCGACATATTTATGATATCAAATAAGCCAAAATATGTCAATATTTAAAAATATTGTCACATACTATTGAACACTATTTGTCAATTTCATATATACTGCAACGTTACGATAGAATAACGATAAATCGAAGTTTAATCAATTAACGCTAAAAGTTATGAAAATGATATTAAATAACGGGAAAATTATAGGAAACGGGATAGATGCACCAGAAAAAACCATGAAATACATTAGAAAATTCTGGGACTTACCCACCAAAAAAGAACTAGAGAAAGAAAAAGATAAGTATTACACAGTTGACTGTAAGCGCGAATGGCAAAAAATGAATAAAGTGGATGAAAATAATGAAATTACTATATAGACTTTAATTTTCCTTAAAATAAAAAAAAATATTAATCTGATAATTTTTAGTCATAATTTATATTTCTATTAATACGGCCCGATCGTCTAGAGTAGGACACTTCGCTCTCCGCGAAGAAACAGTAGTTCACATCTACTTCGGGCTACAAAAATATGAAACAATTTTACCAAGATCCACAACTAAATGAAGTTGCTAATGAAGTCATAAAATATATGCCCTCTTTAGAACCGTTTTATGCCAATAAAGAAACCTTTTCTGAATATTCCAAAAGAATCAACTCCTACAAGCCAAATGAAACACATCTGAAAAGACAATCTCGGTTCAAACAAAAATTAAAAGAAAAAATCGAACGATTATTCAATAAGAATGAATTGGCTGATATGAAAATTAACATTGACGAAAAATGGGGTATTATCGGAGGAATTGTTGATCACCATGGAATCATTAATCATCCTTGGATGCTGGCTGTTCATTTAGTATCAAATTTCCATAAATTGCTTCATAGAGATACCAATGGAGATATTTTGACTTTTGCAACAGGAAACGTTCCCCTCAATGATCCATTCCACCGCCGCGGATTCATACTAAATGGCAAAAAAATAAATCTTTTCTCAAAGAACGATAAGGATAAAATTGTTTTTAGCCTGCCAAAATATGATTTTGATTTTTTAAACAGATTGAAATTTGAAAGCCACCAATGGCATACATTCACCCCTGAAGAGCAGGCGACTTTGGAAAAAATACAAACTGTTATAAAAAATATTGATTTTTCAACCTGCAAATATTTAGGCGATCAATTGACAAAAATAAACTACCATATCTGGCCATATCTTTTTGAAGAAAAGCTCAGAGATAATGTTTCCCGTCTTGTTGCCATAGAATATGATGATATAGTGATTGACTACTTAATATATGTCTTAAATAATGAACAAGAAAGTTTTATCTACAAGATGCTATTTAATGATTCATTCAGAAATAAGATATTAGAAGGATTCAAAGGCACTGTCGGCGCATGGAGTGAAGAAGGCACTTCTGGAACGCATTTTTTCTGGGGCTTTGATGAAAAAAACAAACATGTTAGACTTGAATTGAAAGATAATTATCTGGTTGGCAATAATGGGAACTACAGAATAGAATTTACGCCCGAAGCGATTTCAGAAAAACTGCTCGAGAAAAAACTGCTTCCTTGCATGCTTCTCAAGTTTTCCCTAATCATGTTATATATGGGAATGAAACCACTAGCTGGATATTCCATAGAATATCTGACCAGGATGAAACAGGGGATGATAGAGATTCTGGAGAAAGATTTCCCAGAGGAAGCTGAGCTAGCCAAGCAGGTTCCCATAGATAATATGAATATAATTTCTGTTTGCCAAGGTAGAGATAAGAATGGCAATCTTAAAGAACTTTATGCTTTTGATATATTTTATCAAGGTGGATTTAAAGAAGAATATTTAAGAAAGCTGGACTCATTTCAATTCAAAGAGTACATGATTCCGCCGATGCTGTTTGCCTACAACTATGGATTAAATAAATATGGCAAAGATGAAAGAAAAAAAGAATTTCCTATTACAGAAGAATATTTAAAAAAAACTGCAGAAAAAATATTTTAAATAATTAATTTAAATCAAAATATATGGAAAAATTTAATTTCAAAAAAGAGCCAGATACAAAGGATAGAGTTTTGGAAAAAAAAGTAAATGATAATGAAAAGTTTTCCAAAGAAGAAGCACTCTTTGCACAAGAGTATGCAACTCAAAAAGAAGGAAAGGAATACAGTGAACAAGCTACGGAAGAAAATTATGAGGAAGCAAAAATTATGCTGAACAAACTAAAAGAACAAAACATCGATTGGCTGCAAATAGATTGGGATAAAGTCAATTGGGACAATAAGGATAGCATCAATGATTTGGAAATAAAATTAAATAGCGCCGCACAAATAATACTAGAATCTGAGGAAAAAAAATCAAAAATAAAAAGTAGCTTTATCAAAAAATACAAGAATATCGCTCTTCCACTGGCAGTGTCCATTGGTATAATTATGGGATGTGAAAACATGAGTGCAGAAGATTTTTCTAAAAAACAAAATGATAAAATTGAAGAAATTGAAAAAGAGGTTCTAACAGGAAAAATAGAGATGATAGATTCTTCTGAGAGAGAAATATCGTCTTGGGAAAGACGAGTTGCTGAAAGAGCTATAAAAGAACAGGGCTTAAATGATGAAATTTCAAAAATAGAATTTTATAACTTGCGCAGTGAAGAAAATTACAAGCAAGGCGTATTTTCGGAAGCAACACTGAAAATAACTGCAAATGATGGAACAGTGACTGAGGTAAAAGGAGAATGGACTCTTGATGATTATGGAGATGATTTTATTGATTACATACCTATAATTTTAGAAAGAGGAATTAAGAAAATTTTCAAAAAAGATGTTAACTTGTGTTATCATACAGATTTTCAAATGTTAATAAATCAAAATGCCGCCATCAGATCCGCAATTAATAATTATAAATGGAAAAAAGAATATGATAAAAAATAGCCTTTTTCAAATATAGTATGAAAGAAATAATTTCATCTTTGCATGATGATGTGTTTGTGCCTAAAGCGACAGGCCATCTTGGAGAATACAAAAATTATCCAGAAAGATTTGAACCGAATGAAAAATCAGTAATTACAAGACTTGAACAGTTTGGCGTCAATATAAACGATATTGAAGATGTTTTTGGCAAAAAAATAATAGAATTAACCGAAGAAGAATATAATATGATTATGGCTGAAGCCATAAAAGGCCAGTATGACACTATCGTGTCATCAGTTTTCGACCAATATATGTTTCCTTCGCCAGAATCGCCACAGGATAACGTAAGAATGGAAAAAATGCTAGGACTGATTAAACAATTTGAAAAGATGGATGCACAATTCGGAGTTAATCTAATCAAACGTAAAGATGATTTTGATGATAGAGAGAATCTGGTATTAGCTCTAGAAGCAGGATCTCATTTAATCAAATCTGTCGCTGATGCAAGTGATTTAGCAGATAAAGGTATAAAGATTTTCGGCTTGCAATATGGGAAAGACAATACCTTAATCCAATCTGATGCCCTGACCTCTCTCGGAAAGGAGGTTGTCCAAGAAATACTTAGCAAGAATCTGATTATTGATTTGGCCCATACTGGATTTAAGGCTAGACAAGAATTAATCGCATTGGCTAGAGAAATGGAAAAAGGACACCAGCTTTCTTATACTCATGGAAGTGCAGTGGATGACCTGATTGATAGCTGGAAAGGCAAAGTTGGCAAAAACAGATTACTTACCCATGAAGAAATCAGAGAAATCATCGAAATAGGCGGAATAATTGGTCTCGGCGTCAGCAAGCCATTCTTTGAAAATACCCGAAAAGTCGCGGAAAGAATAGATAACATCGCCCAGCTAGATGGTGGCATAGACAGAATTGCAATCGGAACAGATTTCGGTGGCGTAGCTCCTGAATGGCTTAATGAAATCAAAAAACCCGAAGACTTTCATGTTTTGGGAGAATGCTTATCACATGATTTCGGAATGAAAGATGAAGATATAATGAAGATTATAAAATCCAACGCTAAGAATTGGATAAGAAAAGCGATTGATTAATTCTATCGGGAAGAAAAAACTAAAAAGAGAGCTAATGATAGCTCTCTTTTTTCTATTTTGAAAATTTTAGACTATCTTGGTAACCGCTTTGGCGGAAAGATTAATTCTGCCTTGTGAATCGATCTCTTTGACTTTGACCGGAATCACATCTCCGATCTTCAACACATCTTCCACTTTCTCAATTCGCCTGTCGGCAATTTCTGAAATATGAATCAGTCCTTCCTGTCCCGGCAAAATTTCAGCAAAAGCTCCGAAGTTCATTATGCGAGTAACTCTAGCATTGAATACTTCTCCGGCCTTTACTTCATGAGTAAGATTATCGATCCACTCCTGCGCTTTCTGGGCAGAAATCTTATCGGTCGAAGTGATGAAAATCGATCCGTCATCTTCAATATCAATCTGTACGCCGGTCTCATCGATAATTTCATTGATTATTTTTCCACCTGTTCCAATGACATTTCTAATCTTATCAGGATTGATATGCATCGTAATGATACGTGGAGCATATTGACTCATCTCAGCCTTCGGAGCAGGAATGGCTGTTTTAATTTTTTCCAGAATCTGCATACGGTTTCCACGCGACTGATTAAGAACCGCCTCAAGCATTTCGATTGTCACACCATCAAGCTTCACATCCATCTGAAGAGCTGTGATACCAAGCTCTGTTCCGGCCGCTTTGAAGTCCATATCTCCGAAATGATCCTCCAATCCTTGGATATCGGTAAGAACCTTAAATCTCTTGCTGTCCGATTTTTGATCAACAATAATTCCCATCGCGATTCCGGAAACCGGCCGCTTGATCGGCACACCCGCGTCCATCAAAGAAAGAGTCGAACCGCAAGTCGAAGCCATCGAAGAAGAACCGTTGGACGAAAGTATTTCACTCATTAGGAGTATCGTATAGGGGAATTCTTCTTTGGAAGGAAGAACCGGCACTAAAGCTTTTTCCGCTAAAGCGCCATGTCCGATTTCTCTTCTTCCTGGTCCTCTCATCGGACGCACTTCTCCCACCGAGTATGGCGGGAAGTTGTAATAATGAATATATCTTTTTTTGATATCGACTTCCATCGTATCGATTATTTGCTCGTCTCCAGGAGAACCAAGAGTGGTAACAGTAAGAGCCTGCGTTTCTCCACGGGTAAACAGTCCGGTTCCATGAGTTCGCGGCAAAATTCCGACCCGACATTCGATATGCCTGATTTCATCAAGCTTTCTGCCATCCGGCCGGAGATCTTTCTCCAGAATATTTTGATGGACAATTTCATCTGATGTTTCTTCAAAAACGATTTCTGCCACTTCCTCAAGCTTATCAACTTCGTCGGAAAAATTAGCTTTGATATATTCGGAAACTTTTTCCTTGATTGCACCGACTCTTTCTTCAATAACTTTTTTATTCTTGTCATAGAGCGCTTCCGCCAAACCTTCGGAAAGAAGAATCTCTTTGACTTTCGATTCGAATTCATCCGTTCCTTTGACCAAAGTCGGAGCAACTTTTTCTTTTCCGATTTCTTTCTGAATTCCAGAAATGAAAGAAGCAATGGTTTTTATAGCTTGCTGGGCAAATTTGATCGCCTTAATCATTTCATCTTCCGGAACTTCTTTTGAACCGCATTCAATCATATTGATTTTGTCTTCCGTACCGCTGACCAAAAGATCCAAAACTCCTCCGCTCAATTCTCCGTTTACCGGATTTAAAATAAATTCACCATTAGTTCTTCCGACTCTGACAGCTGCCACCGGTCCGTTCCAAGGAATATTGGAAATGGAAAGAGCTGCTGAAGCCGCAATAATCGCCACAGTATCCGGATCGTTTTCTCCATCATAGGATAAAACTGTACAAACCACTTGTACTTCATTTCTCATCCGACCGTCAAAAAGCGGGCGGATTGTCCGATCAACTGCCCGTCCGGAAAGAATTCCATCATCTGACGGACGACCTTCTCTTTTAATAAATCTCGATCCTTTGATTTTTCCCGCCGCATAATATCTTTCCTCAAAATCTACCATTAGAGGAAAATATCCGCTTACCCGAGCCGCATCTTTGCTCATCACCGCCGTTGCTAGAACGATCGTGTCGCCATAACGAGCGGTCACCGCTCCACTGGCCTGACCAGCGAGAAGTCCGGTTTCGATTTCCAAAACCCGTCCGCCGATCTGCAGAGACCATTTTTTCTGGTCCATAGATTGTTTTTATCGCGCGAAGAACTTCAAATAAAAGCAAAGTTCAAAACTACAATCCAAGACTTAAAATCCGATTATGTGCTGGATTGTGGCTTTGATATGCCTTCTTAGCCTAACGCGCAATTTTAAATTTACTTATTTAGTGGTTGAATTCTAGACTTTTTCATCTATTTTGTCAATTTTGTTTATGAAAAAATCACAAAAACAGGCGCGGTCCCGCTCAAAAGCGGGACCGCGCCTTTAAAAAAGTCTTTC
>CAYOTC010000002.1:77674-79549 GCA_964406815.1 uncultured Bdellovibrionales bacterium | reverse complement strand
AAAAACAGGCGCGGTCCCGCTCAAAAGCGGGACCGCGCCTTTAAAAAAGTCTTTCAAAAGCCTAGGCTACTGGAGGAGCAAGAGGGACTTGATTAACCGGAGGAATTTGTTATTCCATCTTTGAGAATGCCAAATATCCTGGAATAATAATATTGGCAATCGGAACAATCATAAGAATTCCCAACCAATCAGGCTTTCCAACGGATTTGGAAATTCCCATCCAGACAATAATGCTGACAACAACATTCACCAACGGAATGAAATAAAGGATAATAAGCCAAATCGGTTTTTTCGCTATAATAATCATAAGAAACAAATTAGCAATTGGAATCCACGCCAGCCAAGAGGGTTCTGTTTTGGCTTTTTTAGCAATCTTCATAAGACAAATTGACATATAAATATAATATGCCAACGCTATTAAAAGAATCAGAAGCAACACTCCGCCAAATATTACTAACCCGGCTCCAGCCATAGCCGGATCAATTTGCTGGGTAGAATCAATTGTCGAATTGAAATTATAAGTTTCATCCATATTTGTTTTTTAAATTATTTAATAACTAAATTCATATTAAATCACTTCAATTTTTATTGTGCTGGTAAGTTTAAATCTTACATCAAGAACAAACTGCTACTCTTAATAAATTTAAGCAATCTGGAAAATCAGATTCCTCTAATCTTTATAAGATAAAACACACCAGAAATAATAGCTACAATCACTAAAAAAATCACTACTATAAGGAAAATTTTAGTGCTTTTCCCGCTCGTATTATTATCTTTATTTTCAGAACCAGATTCGCTCTTGAAAGAAGCTTCAGTTGTATCAGGAGCTTTATATCCTTCTGTTGTAGACTCATTCAAAACAACACCCCTATCATCCTGACTAATATTGTTTAAATCTAATTCTTCGTAAGTGTAGGTTAATCCGCCATTTGATTTTGGAGGAATAATAACTGCATTTGATTTTTTATTATCATCGTCATCATCATCGTCATCATCGTTACCACTTGATTTTTCATTAACATAAAAAGAAATGGGATAATCATCGTTGTTTGTATTTTGAGCAGCTGATAAGTCCTGGCAACGAACATAATAAGTATAGCTTTTATCGCTTTTTAATCCGGAAATTGTTGTTTGATGAGATCTTTCTCCGGTGATAGAAAATGTATTAGCAATGGAGGTATATTCGATTCCAGAAACAGTACTGTATTTACAAGTAGCATTCTCATCGGTAGAAAGATTCAGTGTCACACTTTTAGTTGAAGATTTTAATTTTCCTGACGGAGAACCATTTGATCGGGAAGGAGAATCGTCATCTTGAGCTATGGAGAAAGAGACAGTAGTGTCTTCACTATAATTTCCAGATGAATCATAACAAGAAATGAGATAGAAATATGATTCACCATCTTCTAATCCTGAAACAGTTGTGGAATGATTAGTTGTTCCAGTTGTTGAAAAAGGACCTTCTATTCCATCATAAGTATATAAACAAGTAGAATTTTCATTTGTATTCAAAGTTAAATTAGCTGATGTTGTCCCGTATGATAGAACTCCCGAAGGATTGGTGTTGCTGATTATAGGACTAGTCAAATCATCCACCGAAAAGCTTATGCTAGCTTCATCGCTCTCGTTTCCCGCCTCATCTTCGCAAGAAACGGTGTAGGAATAGGACTGTCCGTCTTGTAAGCCGGAGACTGTCGATGAATGCGATGTTCCTCCGGTAGTGGAGAAAGTAGTTTCTATCTCGCCATAGGCATATGAACAGGTGGAATTCTCGTCGGTGGTAGCGGTTAAGTTAGTCGAGGTCGTTCCGGATGATAGTTCGCCGGATGGATCAGTATCAGTGATGTTTGGATTTGTGGTGTCGATTCCGGAAAT
>CAYOTC010000002.1:0-77574 GCA_964406815.1 uncultured Bdellovibrionales bacterium | reverse complement strand
CGCCGGATGGATCAGTATCAGTGATGTTTGGATTTGTGGTGTCGATTCCGGAAATGGCATCAGATATCGTATAGGTCGTATTGCTGGCTCCATCGATGGCCCGGTAACAGATTCTGCTTCCGTTGTCAGATTCAGAATTGAAAGTCGTTTCCGCATAGGCGGAGAAAGTCAAAGATCCGTCACAAGTTGTTCCGGTTGTGATTGATTGGGTCAGAGTGCCTTCGTTAGTGCTGGCAGTTATTGTTTTGGATTGTTCCGGATTGGTATTTGGGTTGGTAATTGTAATTAATGGATCAGTATCATCGATCGTAAAGCTGGAGATGCTCAGGGTATCGGAAACATTTCCGTCCGCATCCGTCACTGTTATCCCGCAATCGGAATAAGTCCCGTCAGAAAGAGAGTTGAAAGTTATCGTATTGTTGCCAGAAGAAGCGGAGATTGTGCTTGAAGAACAGCTTCCCGAATAAGCGATCGTTCCGGCTTCATCTGAGCTGAAAACATAGGAAGGAGTAGCATCATTGGTCGGAGTAGAGATTGGGGTTATTTCAGAAAGAGTTGGAGGAGTGATGTCTTCTTCTTCCGCTATAGAAAAGCTTATGCTAGCTTCATCGCTCTCGTTTCCCGCCTCATCTTCGCAAGAAACGGTGTAGGAATAGGACTGTCCGTCTTGTAAGCCGGAGACTGTCGATGAATGCGATGTTCCTCCGGTAGTGGAGAAAGTAGTTTCTATCTCGCCATAGGCATATGAACAGGTGGAATTCTCGTCGGTGGTAGCGGTTAAGTTAGTCGAGGTCGTTCCGGATGATAGTTCGCCGGATGGATCAGTATCAGTGATGTTTGGATTTGTGGTGTCGATTCCGGAAATCGACTCGAACATCACATAGCTTGTATTGGTAGCCGAATCCTGAGCGCGATAGCAAACTTTTTTTCCATTATCTGATTCGGAAGAAAAAGTGAGTGGAGAGTAGGCGGAAAAGGTAAGCGAATTATCACAAATGCTTCCAGTGGTCACTGCTTGGTTCAAAGTTCCTTCATCTGTTGAAGCAGAAATTGTTTTCGATTGAGCCGGATTAGAATCAGGAGGCGTGATAGTGATGGTTGGCGCTTCAGTATCAACAGTGAAACTGGAAACATTTAAAGTATCAGTTCCTCCTGATAAATCCTCTCCCATTATCACGCAATTTGAATAAGTCCCGTCAGTTAAGGCATCAAAAGTTATCGTGTTGCTTCCGGCAATAATTTCCGTAGCGGAAGTAGAACAGCTTCCGGCCATACTTAATGTTCCGGCTTCATCGGCGGAAAAAGTATAACTTGGGGTATTATCATTGGTCGGAGTATTTACTGCAACAGTTTCAGTAAGATTAAGACCAGATGGAAGAGAAAAATCATATTCGGTCGCTCCGATATCCCATGTTCCTCCACGCTCGTTATTTTTAATATCCGTAGCAAAAGGTAAGTAGCTGTCAGCTGATAAATTTGTGCCCGATCCGATCGCATCAGCATCATCGGAACCAAGTCCGTAATTTTCTCCAGCAGGATTATTGAAATTCAGAGTAGAAAAATGAATAAAATTGCTTCCAGGAGCAGATTCATCTCCGGACAAATTATTGCTTGAATTTGACTGGAAGACTCCAGCATATCCAGTGGCACATCCTTGGGCGATATTATTTTTTGCGAAAAAAATTGTCTGATCTCCTGGATCTCCGTTGGCAACATTATTATAGCAAATATCACTGCTTCCTGAACCGCTGTTAATAACAGTATTATTATGGACATAAACATTATTACTGTCATAACCAACAACTCTTAGGCCCTCATTGAAGCCGTAAATTATATTATTCCAAATCTTATAATCTCCATTATGGTCAAGATCATGAATATATATTCCATTCGTTTCAGTTGATCCAAAATCCAAATCATTTTTAATGAGACAATTGCTTATTTTTGCATCACCAGTGACATTATAAATATCAATTGCCGGCCAATCAAAAGTATTAGCATTGTTAATCTGCACTCCGTCTACCCAAACATTGATTGAATTATTTTCTCCATCAAAAGTATTAATACTGATTGCTGCTGCTTCAGGAAAATCATCTATAAGTTTTATAGTATAAGCGCTACTATTCCAAACACCATTATGTCTTTGACTGGTTCCCACTTGCGAATGAAGATAAGGAGTGAAAACCTTGAGATATCGGGTGTTATCAGTTGTCCATCCGGAGAAAGTTATCCCCAGTGTTTCATCCTCCCCATCGGCGTAACAAGCGATGTTCCAAATAAAATCGGAAGCAACAAGATCAGTACCATCTCCCCAACCTTCAAAACTTTCCACACTATCATCCAAAGCCTCATTTGGCGTTCCATTTTCCGCATTAGCTAAAGAAGTGTAAGCGCGAAAAACACTCACCACTGTTTCTGCTGGCGCAGATGCAGGAGTTGTTCCATCGACCGCCTGAACAGTAAAAACTGACGAGGAAGTTCGTCCGGAAATAAAAGCCAAATAATAAGTAGAATCTATTTGATATTGCAAAACATCCCCCACTCCGACATTGTCCGGCATTGCATCGGAAAAAGTCGCTGTGGTTGCTGAAATGGTTACGGTTCGAAAATCAACATTCAAATCCGATATATTATTCGGTCCAACAGAACGATAAATATCTGTCGCAGCTAAGGATGCTTTTGTAAAACCGAGAACGCCAAAAAAAATCAAACATAAAATAGCAAACTTCATCCGATAAGTATTTTTCATTTTTTCTCTTTTAATTATAATAAATCCATCTTGAATTGTAGCTTTTCTGGCAAAAAAGGGCAACTTGCATTTTTTTGCCAAAATAAGAATAAAAAAAGAGGCAGGGAACTTTAGTTTAAGTCCCTGCCTTTTTTGGCTTGTTTCAAGCTTTTTAGACAACTTTTATAATTCTTTATGCCAAAATCAACGCTGAATTCCTACTTTTACGCTTAATCTTATCTTTACTTCCCAATTTGCGCCCTCTTTTTTTCTTTACGACAACCACCACCTCATTCTGGTATTGTCCAACATCCGGATTTTCCTCAATTTTAATTTCTACTTCATCTTTATTCTGTAATCCAATCCTGAAAAATGGTTCTTTCTCATAAAGTTCCTTGCCTACTTCATTCATATCCATATCGACCGGAATTACTTGCATCTCTGGCTTGGTTTTCAGTTGTTTATTATCTGCAACATCTGTATCAATCTCGAATAAGTATTTTTTCCTCCTGTTTTGCTTCATCTAGAGTTTTTTGGAAAATATCCAGAATAACTGCATATCTTCCTACTATTTCCTTGTATTTTTCCAATTCACCAAGAATTTTAAGGAAATCTTGACTGCGTTTTTTTCCTCTATTTTCCATTTCAGAAATAAAATTATCCTTCTCTTCAATAAGTTTATTCTTTTTCTCCATCTCTATCTGTAATTTCGTAATTTCGCCGGTTATCTCCCTTATCTCAACGTCAAGTTCAATAATTTTCCTACCAAATTCATCACTCAGCGTGGCTTTTTCAGATTTAACCTTCTCAAGCTCCACATCTCTAACTTTCAAATTCAGATTGGCTTGATATAGTTCATTCCTGATTTTTTCCAGCTCTTCGCACAAACTATCCTCGTCTTGCGCTTTTTGACTTAGGAAATTACTAGGATCAATATTTTTCCAATTTTCGCCAGCTAAATCGTATTGAGCCATACATCTCGATAAATACGTTCTTTGAATATCCAGCGATTTTGCCGCTTTCGTCCTATTACCATTAAAAAGATTCAGAGTAAGTGCAATCTGTTGTTTTTTTAATCCATCTATTGAATCTTTCAGCGTATTCCTTGGATCGATATAGTGATTGAATATTGAGGATTGAGGGTGATTTTTTTCATCATCATAATCAAACTTAAGATGAGATGCTTTTATTTCACCTCCTTCAGCATTTATTGCGGCTCTAACTATGCAGTATTCCAATTCTCTTATGTTTCCCGGCCAATCATATCCTGTCAAAACATTTAAAGCCTCTTCGGAAAGAAAAACATTCTTATAACGCTCGTTATCTTTTCTCTTCTTTTCCAAGAAATGATACGCCAAGAGAATAATATCGCCTTTACCTCTCTTTTTTAAAGGAGGCAATTCGATTGTTAAAACATTTAGCCGATAGAAGAGATCTTCTCGGAAAGTTCCCTTTTTGACCTCTTTAAAAAGATTCTTATTGGTGGCCGCAATAATCCTTACATCGACTTTTCTTGGAGTATTTTCCCCAATTTTGGAAATTTCCCCCTCTTGGAGTACGCGCAACAAGTTTTTTTGACTTCCCCAAGATAGCTCGCCAATTTCATCTAAGAAAATGGTTCCGCCATCAGCTTCTTCAAAGCTTCCGATAGTATTTTCCGCTCCTGTATAGGATCCTTTTTTAGTCCCAAAAAGCTTCGCTTCCAATAAACTCTCCGGACCAGATGCGCAATCCACAACGACAAATTTTTCATTTGCGCGATCACTATTCGCCCATAAATACCTTGCCGCCAGCTCCTTTCCTACTCCCGTCTCTCCCAATATAAGAACTCTTGATTCTGACCTCGCATAATTAAATAAATTCATAATAATCCCACGGAAAATTTCGCTTTCTCCTATCATATTTTCCGACATCTTGCCTATTTGAGTTTTGGGTTTTTTATTATCAACCACTAACTCAAGAAGTTTCTTTTCTGATGAATCTTTTCCCATCATTTTCACCCCCTTTCCTCTTCTAAATTTTTATTAAATTGTTAAACAGCTTTCCAAGCCTGCATTATTTTCCTAGTAATTTAGTATATTCTAAGGAGAGAAAATAAACAAGGGCTTAATCCGATTCGGATTAAGCCCTCAATAAAGCCACCACCAGAAAAATTTCTGGGGTAAATCAATATAGGGATTGGACGACAATACTTTTTATACCATAGGCTTTTCCTAAACCCACCGCATAGACAAAAACTGTGTCAATTCCTAAAAGTTCATTATTCGGCTCAAGACTGTAGATGTCTTCTTGCAAATCCAAGGACAATTGATACCATTCACCATTCAAAACATCTGCTCCGAGAAAATAGAACAAGTTTCCGGACGACCGATAATCAGTGCCATTTTTGGCCTGATATATCATCTTCCTGGTTCCATTTGTGGTAAAAACTTGGACCATCAAATAAGAATTAGTCGCTTGGAAATATTTGAATTCAAGATTTAGGATAGTAAACAATGCTCCCACCGGTTCATTGCCAAGCAGTTTAAAACTTGTTTTTGCCGTCACTCCGGTCGACGAAAAGACCACCGCCATATCGTCATCAGGTTGCAATTCTGATGTAACACTCCCTAATCCTGAAGTTTTAGTCCAAATACCCGGACCGGTTCCATCTTCCAAAATAATAAAATTCCCAGAATATCCTTCCGTCGAAACCTCATTACTGAAGTCACTCTCTAAACCAGCCTCGTCCACAGCGGTGACCGCAAAGTAGTATTTTACAAGTGGACCTAAATTTTCCCAAGTATAGTGAGTAACCAGACCGATATTTCCACTATTCCAAATATAAACTCCACTCTCAGTTCCCATATAAACTATGTAGTGACTGAGGTCTGGTTCGCTGTTTGCTTCCCAAGTCAGCGTAACTTGACCGGCAAATACCGGTGCTGATAACACCAATAAAGCTAACAATAAAAATGCCACCTTTAAGTTTCTCCAAAAAATTCCTGCCATTTTATATCACCTCCTTATCACCGAAATCCGGCTCGCTATTTTCGTCCCACAATAAGACACGTCTCCCGATCAGCGCCATAAGCGGAATGAAAAATATTCCCATCGCCAATTTACATAAAATTTTTCTAAAAGTTTCCATTCTTCCCTCCTCTTTTGTTTTTCTATTTCTGTTTATTTTATTTTTAATGTACCCAAAAAATGGCACATATTATTACCATTTCATTGTACCCTAATTATAGCCCAAAAAAGAATTTATATCAAAAACCTCTTCTTATTTTCACTCAAATTGGTGAATTTATCCAGTTTTTCAACCAGCTTTCCGCTGGTTGATTCCAAAAAAGCCATTCCTTCAACACGACAACCAGTAGTTGATTGAATATATTCAACAAGAGGAATGTAGTCCCCATCGCCGGAAACAAGAATAATAACATCCAAGCTTTTGGAAAGCTTGATTGCATCCACTGTAATTCCTACGTCCCAGTCGCCTTTTTTTGCTCCGCCGGGAAAAATCTGCAAATCCTTGGTTTTTACTTCAAATCCTTGCTTTTCCAGCGCTTCAAAAAACTTATCCTCCTGACCTTCCAGGGTTTTAATCCCATAAGCAATCGCTCGAATGAGTTTTCGATCTCCTATGCCGTCTTTCAGAATTTGTCCAAAATTGGCTTTTTTCTTAAAAATGACTTTGGCGGAATAATATAAATTCTGGATATCCACCAAAACACCCACTCTTTGTTCTTTATAAATAGACATTCTTTTTATTATAATAAATTAAATTGTCCCAGCCTTTAAGACTGGGACATTAGTATGCTAACCTTTAAGATTCAATTTTTTGATCAGAGATTTATATTCCTTTTCATTGGTCTTTTTTAGATAATCCATAAGTTTCTTTCTTTTGGAAACCATTTTTAATAATCCACGTCTGGAATTGAAATCTTTCTGATTTTTCTTAAGATGAGAAGTCAACTTTTTTATCTTTTCGGTAAAAAGTGCGATCTGATATTCCGGAGAACCACTATCTTTTTCATGCCTTTTTACTTCTTTAGTTGCTTTTTCCTTTTGCTTTGCGTTTAACGCCATAGTTTTTCAGCCAAACGTTCGTTGTTGTTTAAGCGTTAAAGCCCCCTTTCAACAACCAGCATTCGCTAATTAAATTATTTAATACTAAAGATAGAATATAATATAATCGGACTTTTAGCAAACTTGGGATAAAAAAAGCCCGCCATTCCTGCGCGAGCTTCATAATTTAAACTAATTTTAATTTAATTATTGCTCTTTAGTTTTCTTTGTTATATGATATACAATTCCTCTCTTACATTCTTCCTCTGAACAACCACTAAACTCTTTTTTATACACAGTTTCAATGTTGTACTCATCATCATTTTCAAAAAATTCTAGAACATTACCCATATTTCCTAAGCAATCGGCTATTTTTTTTCCGGTACCACTATCAGAAAAATGCACATCACCTTCTATTTCGGGCAAAGAATCCCAAAATCTTATTTCAGTAACATTCAATCCTCTACTTTTTTTTCTAATATAAGCCATATTAGATGATGTTAAATAGAAATCATCTATGCCTGATTCTTTCATTAGTTGAGCATAAAACTTATCAAGTTTTTTGTTCGAATTACTTTCTCCCATATTATCAAGGACCAAATCTGGATTTTTAATTATAGCTTCTCTTAATTTATTATCTACTTTTTCTTTTCCTTTTTCTCTACTCATAGCTTTTTCTTCTTCGCTCATCATATCCCAAGCCTTTCTAGCCTCAAATGGATCTGGAAAATATGCTTCTTTGTTCATTTTTTTAAAATTATTGTTTATATTAGCAATTTTACCCCCCCCTAGAAAAAGTCAACCTTAGGCATATCACGAAAAATTACTGTCATGTTATAATGATTAAGTTATGGATGAAATCTTGAAAAAACTTAATGATCCTCAGCGTGAAGCTGTCATTACGACCGAAGGGCCGGTTTTGGTCATTGCCGGCGCCGGTTCGGGAAAAACCCGGGCGCTCACCCATCGAGTGGCGTATCTTATCCGTGAAAAGAATGTCCGTCCGGGAAACATCCTGGCGGTGACTTTCACCAACAAAGCCGCCGGTGAAATGAAAGAGCGAGTGGCGGAACTATTAAATTGTCATCCTGAACTTGTTTCAGGATCTCAGGAGATTCCGGACCAAGTCCGGAATGACAGGTACAACCTGCCACATATCGGCACTTTCCACGCCATTTGTGTAAAAATTCTTCGCAGTGAGATTGAAAAGATCGGCTATAAAAGCAGTTTCAATATTTTCGATTCTCTTGACCAGCTGGCCCTCATAAAAAAAACTATGCGGGAATTGGAAATCGACACCACCCAGTTCAATCCCAAAGGAATCCTGGGAGCGATTTCCAAAGCCAAGAATGAATTGATTGATGCCAAAAGATTTGGCGAGATGGTCGGCGGATATTGGGAAGAAGTGGTTTCCAAAGTTTTTACCGCCTATCAAAAAAAGCTCAAAGAAAATAACGCGTTGGATTTCGACGATATTATAATGCTCACCGTGAAAATTTTTGAAACCTATCCCGAAGTGCTCAAGAAATATCAAAATATTTTCCGCTATATTATGGTGGACGAATATCAAGACACCAACCGCGCGCAGTATATTCTCGTCAAAATGCTCAGCGACGCCCACAAAAACATCTGGGTTTGCGGAGACGATTGGCAAAGCATCTATCTTTTCCGCGGCGCCGATGTCAGAAACATTTTGAATTTCGAAAAAGATTATCCGGAGGCGCACGTCATCAAACTGGAGCAGAACTATCGTTCGACCCAGCCGATTCTGGACGCGGCCTATGGCGTCATTTCAAAAAACGTAAACCGCAAAGACAAAAAAGTCTGGACGGAAAAAAATGATGGCCATCTCTTGGTTTCCTATGAAGCCGACAATGAAAGAGACGAAGCGGAATATATAATGAAAGAAATAATAAGACTAGGTCATCCTGAACTTGTTTCAGGATCCAAAGAGATTCCGGACCAAATCCGGAATGACAAATGTAGACTTTCCGATTTCGTAATACTATATCGGACCAACGCGCAATCCCGCGTGATCGAAGAAGCGCTACTTAAATATTCTCTGCCCTATCGGATTATCGGCGGACTCAAATTCTATCAAAGGAAAGAAATAAAAGATCTGATTGCCTATCTTCGACTCATCAATAATTTCTCCGATGAAGTTTCACTTGAGCGCATCATCAATGAACCGAAACGCGGAATCGGCGATGCCACATTTTCCAAATGGATCACTTTGGCTAAAAATAATAATCTGGATTTTATTTCCTGCGGACTTAAAATTTCAAACATACCAGATACTAAATACAAAATACAAGATACTAAAATAGATTCCATTTCCAAATTCTGCGAATTCATCGGACGAATGTCGGAGGCCAGAAAAAAATTATCTCTCACTGATTTTATCCAGAAAGTTTTCATCGAAAGCGGATATGAAAAAACTCTCTTGGACGGATCAGAGGAAGGACAGATGAGATATGAAAACGTCCAAGAACTTCTTTCGGTCGCGAAAAAATATGACGAGGAAAGCGAAGAAGGATTGAATTTATTTTTGGAAGAAGTATCTTTGGTTTCTGACACCGACAATATCGACCAGACCAAAGAAGCCGTGCATTTGATGACGATGCATAGCGCCAAAGGATTGGAGTTCCGTTTTGTTTTCATCGTAGGACTCGAAGAAGGAATTCTGCCGCATTCGAGGAGTATGTTAAGTGAAGAAGAAATGGAAGAAGAGAGAAGACTCATGTATGTTGGCATCACCCGAGCAAAAGAAAAAGTATATTTGCTTTTCACAATGGAACGGACCATCTTCGGCTCCACGCAAATAAATGCGCCGTCACGTTTCTTGGATGACATTCCGGAACACCTTCTGCAAAATGACAAATGTCAAATTTCAAATTTCCAAGTAAATCTAAAATCAGAAATGGAAAGTTATAAAGATACTAAAGATTTTATACAAAATACTAGATACAAAATACAAGATACTAAGTATAAGGGTGGAGAAAAAGTTTCCCACGAAGTCTTCGGCGATGGAACAGTCGTATCTTCGCAAGGCGATATGATAACAGTCGCTTTCAAAAAAGTGGGCCTCAAAAAACTTTCCGCTTCCATCGCACCGCTTAGAAAGATATAGATTTGAATTTATATATAACTTCTAATAAAAATAGGTTTGTTAGACCTATTTTTTCTTACATCAAAACCTACTTTTGTTAAATAAGTAAAATGAATGATGATAAATATTAACTTACCCATTGATAAATAACATAATATTTTCACTTTAATAAAACACCTTGACTTAGCTATAATTTGGCATATAATGTTAAATAATAATTATTATAAATGTTAAATAACCTATATGTCCATAAAAATTTATGACCCTAAATATGGCAGCAAGCTTACTAGTGTAATTTTTGAGCTAGAAAAACTTCGAGTTAAAAAATTAGGCGGACCAGTTTCTCCTCATGTCTTTTTTCAAATAAAAGATATATTTCAAATGCTAGAAAGTCTAGGATCTGCAAGAATAGAGGGCAATAACACAACATTAGCTGAATATATTGAAAAGGTTATTGAAAATAGATCAAAGAAAATTGTTGTGGATGAAAAATTTAAAGAGATTGAAAATATAGATAAAGCAATCGATTTTATTGATAGAAATGTAAATAAAAAAACCAAGTTTGACAGAGCTCTTATTTCAGAAATACATAAAATACTTGTTAATAACCTAACGCCCCCACCTACAGGAGAGGGCTCTCGATATCCCGGAATATTACGACCAATAAACGTATCTATAAAAAAATCAAATCATATTCCTCCAGAATCGATTAAGGTTCCAGAATTATTTGATGAACTTATGGAATTTGTTAATCAACCACTTGATACACAATATCACTTGCTAGCAATTGCCCTATCTCACCATAAAATGGCATGGATACATCCCTTTGATAATGGAAATGGCAGACTTGTAAGAATGTTTACATATGCACTTCTTATAAAACAAAGCTTTCAAGTAAAGAGTGGAAGAATATTAAATCCAACAGCAATATTTTGCATGGATCGCAATAAATATTATAAAATGCTTTCCTTAGCTGATTCAGAACAAGAGGACAATGTTTTAAAATGGTGCTTGTATGTTCTTGAAGGATTACGAACTGAAATAGAAAAAATAGATAACCTTCTTGATTTGCGTTATATAATCAATGTAATTTTATTGCCAATGCTCTCATATTCTCTAGAGCGAGAACATATAACAAAACGCGAATACCAGATTCTTTCTGCTATTATTAAAAATCAAGAAATGACTATAAAATCAGTAGATCTTGAAAAAATTCTTGGAGAAGAATCTCCGCAACAACGCTCTAGAATATTAAAAAGACTGAAGGATAAATCAATGCTCATACCACTTAAAGAAAATGGTAGAATTTATACTATTGGTTTCGCAAATAATTATCTTCTTCGCGGAATGATACATACTCTAAGAGAAAATGGATTTATTCCTGACTCATTGGATAGCAATTAGAGACATATTATTTTTTGTATATTATCTCTAACTTTGCGAAGCGTATTTCTAGAACCAGAATTTGCATTCTATAATTCCGCACTTAATTCGCGAGGTTTATAAATTGAGCGAATGAGTGAAAAAATCCGGTCTTGTTGCCGAAGGAACAACCTGGATTTTGAACGAATGAGCGAAAATTTATACTGAGCGAATTCGTGCGGACAGTTCTTTTGTAACTTTTCTTGCTGACAAGAAAAGTTAGTAAAGAAAAACAAAAAAGGCCGTCTCTCGCGTTGCGAGACGTGCCTATTTTTTATATTCAAGTTTTCTAAATATTTATCTAATAAACCCCTTAATCACCCGACTCTTAGAACTCAAAGTCCGGCTGGATTTTTTCGCCCAACCTTTATAATTCATTTCCGAAATAGTTATCATATCTCCGCTGATTTTCTCAACAATCGCAACATGCCCCCACCACGACTCCGATGAAACCATAATCGATCCGACCGTCGGAGTTTTACTGGTGGCATAACCCATCGACTTCGCCCGATATAACCAAGTTCCGGCGTTTCCCGACCACGGGATATATCTTCTTGAAGCCACATACCAAGTACAATAACCATAAGGGAAACGGTGCCCGGCACCGGCTTTTCCACTCAGAGTACTCTTTCCCGAAGAACTGCTGAAAGATTCATATTGACGAAGAGCAATGTTTGATGTTCCACTAATTACTCTTCTTGGAACTTCTTTTTGTCCTTCCGGAATCATAATTTCCTGCCCCTCTTTGACTTTTCCGTTAGCCGGAAGATAGTTGAAAGCAATGACTTTTTCTTTGTCAGCTTTGAATTGTTTGCAAATACTGTCTATATTATCTCCGTTTTTCACTATATATGAAAGTCCGGTAATTGGCAGGATAAATATTTCATCTCCAGGCTTAATCATATCAACATTCTCTATTTCATTGGCCCAAAGAATTGTGTTCATACTGATTCTGTGACTAGAAGCGATAGAACTAACCGTGTCTCCATCCTTGACTTCATAAATAATAACTCCTCCATCTTCTTCCGGATCCCGAAGAACTGGACTGTTTCCGGAAATCAAAGCTTGTCCTTGCACAAAAACTTCTCCGTCTTCCGAAAAATTATCCCTGTCTTGAGAGTCAGAAGAAGATTTTGGTTCAATAAGAGGTGCCATCGCCAGATTTGTTTTAAAGCCGGATTTAAGAAACATCTTATTCTCAAGCGGGTTTTCATAATTATCCCCAGCTCCAAAATAGCCAAATAAAAAACCACTGGAATCGTGTCCCGCGACCAGATTGGTAGCTGAAACTAAGATGGCACTGACTATAACAACTATCATTGAAGAATAGTTGCGAAAAACGTGGAGTACTTTTATAGTCCTATGCTCCTTGATAAACCCTACTATATTTCTTTGTTTTTCATATATACGGAAGATCAGTTTTTTCAGATTGGCGCGTCCTATAAGGGTCTGTGTCAGAGAATAGATTAATTTACTAATATAATAAGCCTTTCTTGTGGCTTTAACCGGATTTTGCCTATAAAAATCCTAGATTTTCTCTAGGATATGTCGGCATTCCAGTCGAAAGCCTTAAAAATTTAACTTGCATACAGTATAGTCAAAAATACCCTCTTCGTCAATCAATAATCTTAAAAAAGGCTTAATGAAGCCTAATTTTTTATTTTATATTTTGTATTTAATACCGAACTTTGCGAAGTATATTCTGTCATCCTGAACTTGTTTTAGGATCTATATTTTCTAGATTCCGGCTCGGAGGCCAGAATGACAATAAATTATGTTCTATAATTCCGTGCGGACAGCAACTTTTCCGCCCCCTTTCTTTGCTACCAAAGAAAGGGGGCTAATATATTTAGCTATTTTGTTGTAAAATAAATACATGAACATCAGAGAACTCAAAACCGAATTCCTCGAGTACATGGAAATTGAGAAAGGTCGGTCGCAAAAGACTATCGAGAACTATGACCATTATCTGGAAGTCTTTTTGAATTGGGCGAAAATCAAGACTGCTCATGAAATTAAAGATAATCTCGTTAAGAACTTCCGCATATTTCTTAACCGTTATGAAGACAAGAACGGCAAAAACCTCAAAAAGGCTACCCAGGGATATTATGTCATTGCTATTCGGAGTTTTTTGAAATTCCTAGCCAAAAAAGATATTGAAGCTCTGCCGGCTGAAAGGGTGGAAATCGGAAAAACTCCGGAACGGGAAGTGGAATTTTTGGAAAATGACGAGGTGGAGCGAATTTTCGAAGCTGCCTCCGGATCAGATTTGAAATCACTTCGGGATCGGGCTATTTTGGAACTTCTATTCTCAGCCGGACTTCGTGTTTCGGAACTGACTAGCATCAATAGAGATCGCATCGACCTTAATCATCTCGAACTTAGCATCCGCGGGAAAGGCGGAAAAGTCCGGGTGGTTTTTATTTCCGATGACGCCAAAAAAGCTTTGGAAGGTTATTTATCCAAAAGAACTGATGTTGACCCAGCACTTTTTGTGAGAAATCAGAAAGCTTTGGAAAAGTTCGAATCAAAAAATAGCCAGACAAAAAACAAGAGAAGTGATTTGCGCCTCACTCCCCGTTCAATTCAAAGAATCGTCAAATATTACGCGACCAAGGCCGGTATCGTGAAAAATGTCCATCCGCATACGCTTCGTCATTCTTTCGCGACTGATTTATTGATGAACGGCGCCGATATCAGAAGCGTCCAGGCCATGCTTGGCCATTCATCAATCACCACTACTCAGATATATACCCATGTCACCAACAAACAACTCAAAGAAGTCCACAAAGCTTTTCATAGTAAAAGAAGAAAAAATTAAAATAGATAATTAATAGCATTTTAAAAACAAAATAATTATAGAGGAGGAAGATATGGAAGTAATGAAGCAATTATTTCTTAAACTATTGGATTCAGCGGAGAAAAATATTCGTTACTTATTACCAATGTTTATAGTGGCAGCAACAATGATGAATGAGAAAACTAATTATTTCGAATGGACAATTTTTGGATTTTTAGCAACAGTTACCTACATCGGAGTTTTAATAAGAATAATCAACTGGAATTTGAAAAGATCAACTAGCAAAACGATCTTCATTTATGAGATATTATTATTCACACTTTTCGTTTCATGTTATGTAAGTGAATTATTGGCAGAAGCTGAAATAAACATACCAAGAATTACTATAAGCACATTATGGATAATCGCTATTGTTTCTTTGGCGGCCTATATCTTCATAACAAAAAGGAAGTTCCTGAAAAAACTTGGGGAACTTCTTTGAAGAATTTAAAAAATATAAGAGCCAATCGACAGTCGCGACTATCGATTGGCTCTTTTCAGCTAGTCATCTCATCATCATGATCAGAATAATCTTTTTCATTCGGATTTCTGAAAACATAATTTTTTGTATCAATCGGTTTTATTGATACAATTTTCCCGTCCCTAAAAAATGCATCGGCGGAAAATCCCACAACCAGATCACCTTCAACCTCAGGAATTTTTATGTACTTTACCAATTCATTCTTTAAATCATATTCTCCAACTTTTTTTGCATTAAGAATTGACAGTCTACCACCAACAAGTAAAATAATCGCACCTATTGATCCATATATTCCTCCCGCAAAAAATAACAAAAAAAGTATACTAATCCCAAGCAAAATACTTCCTGAAACAACTCGTACTAATAATTTTTTTGGCATCTTGCCTCCTCTAATATAAATTTGTGAAATATTTACAGTCAAAATTTTGACTGATAGCCTTAAGAACTTCCAACCACTCTAGCGTAAAAAGCCTTTTGTGTCAATTTGGGAAAAATAATAAAAGACCAAAAACAGCTTTGCCGTTTTTGGTCTTTTAGTTTATTTTTTTTTATTCGCTTCTTCGTATTTTATTGGAGTAATGACAATTAAAGAAAATTTCTTTTTGTTTTTATCATTCCAATCAATAATATTATCATGAAAATTGTGTGCTCCTCCGAAAACTATTACTTTCGGAACAAAGCCATCATCATCAGCCATAAGTTGTATAGCTGCATTTTCCCTATCTTCCATAACAGCTTTATCATGAACCGAATCCAGAAAATCATTTCCCTTTCCATAAGAAGGACCTAATTTTTTCATCGACCGCACTAGCCCGATTATAGAAAAACTCTATTTCTGCCGGTTTCACAGAAACAATTTTTTCATTCAATAATCTCTCGGTAATTTCATACCTCAAAAATAATATGTTTCTGTTTAAAATGAAAAGACTTTCAGATTTTTCAGCATCAATCTTAGTTCTTTCAATATCAACCAGAATATCTGCTCTTTGAAGAGGGTCTTTTTCAAATTCAAGTTCTTTTGAAAGGATTCTTAATTCCTCCTTTGAATTGACCATCTCAAACCAATTTTCCTTAAGATTATTTTTCAAATCAATATCACTGCTGCTATAAAATTCATCTATCATTTGATTATCATTTTTTTCCTTTTCAAATTTATCCTGCACATCCCCATAACGTCCCTCTCCGAAAATATACTTCAAACCATAATTCTTATGAAGCCACATCACAATTTCATATATATTATCTTGGACCTGATTTGTTTGATTAACTTCTTCAAAATCATAATCGTTCGGAGAAAAATGTATCTGCCTTATATGGATTATCACATCATTCGCGTTCTTTTCAATGAATTTTACAACTTTCACTCTATCAATTGAATCAGGAAAGTTCATAACAAATTCATTAGCCTTCGTCTTAAAATCTACTCCTTCATATAGTTGGTCAATATATTTATTTTGTCGATTTTTAAGAGCTTCTTCAATTTGTTGCTGATAGGCCACTTCGTCAGATTTTACTTGATCAGATCCTATCGTTTCTTTATATATTCCACCTAAAAGAATAAGAATAACAATAAAAATCCATCCGAATACAAAAATTTCCAATTTCTTTTCTTTTTTCATCTTTCCCCTTTGCCTCCTTTCAAAGAATTTATATATATTTTTAAGTTACTAACAATTTTAATGATATTTGATTTTACGGGATTTCCTAAAAAAAGTCAAAAAAGTAAAAACCGCCTTGTCGCTCGCGATAGACGGTTTTTACGGTTGAGAGTCTTCTTCCATTTTTTAGGTAAAAAATAGAAACGAATGATGATTAGGCCTCTATTTGAGCCGGCTCTCCATCAAGAGCCACTTCCGCTTCTTCTTCCTTTTTGGCCGCTTCCCTGTCTTCCAGAATCTTATAGATATAGGTGCTCAGCGAAGTTCCGATGGAACATCCCAGAGCATAGAGCAGGACCAATTTCCAATTGGAAATGTCATTTACAATCTTATCCAAAACATAATACCAGATAAGGATGTTGACCATAGTCACCGTGCCGCTCATAAGAACTTGGCTTTTGGTGACAACTCTTGTCCAAAGCGTGACAATCATCATTTCTATGACTCCTACGAAAAATAGGATCATCATAGTTTTTCAAAATTATGGGTTTGTTAATCGACCAACAAAAAATACGCCCTTTGAGCTGCGCATTTATTTGTCTTACAATCATACACTTATTTTTAATCCCTGTCAATCTTATTACTAAAATAACAGAAGCCAATGCGATTTTTTTTCACATTGGCTTCTTAATTTTTCATCGGAAGATATTATTATTCTATCAATATGGAAACAGACTTTTCTTTGGATTTTTCCAATGATTCCAGAATTTTTTTATATGATTTTTCCAGCTTGATACAACTATTCATTCCGCTTTCCATATCCTCCCTATAAGTCTTTGCCGCCTTTATATTTTTCAGCTCGACACCAACATAAGGTGCATTTTTCTGACTAACAAACCAATCGTAACTATTTTTATTTACCGCAATCTCGTCTTCCAACATCTTGATAACTGCGATTTTCCTCATAGGAAAACTTTCTGTTTTATCCAGCGACGGATCCTTAAGTTGAAATATTGCAATACCCAGAAAAGATGCGACTGAAAGAATTATTATCACATTCATCAAGAAATTACTTTTTCTCAATTTTTTGCAAAAAGAAAAATCTGCATATCGTAAAAAAACATATAGCAATGCAAATGTAATAGCCATCGCACCCATAATAATTGATTTTGCCCAATATTCCATTTCACCCTCCCCGAAAAATATTAAGTTTTTAATAGTACTAAATTTTGTTAATAATATAACATTAAAACAGTCTAAAGCGCCCAAGCTATTTTGTCAATTTTTCCAGATAAATAAGGAAAAAATAAAAAGCCTCCGCGATTTTTCGCATTGGCTTTTTAATTTTTCTCTTTTTAGGAAATAATCCTATTTCGCTGTTTTTTCCTTTGATAATAATTCCACTTTTCTATTCAAGGTAGTGTCCAGCGCATAAAGAGCCGGCAGCGTTTCTTTTATATTTTTTTTCAAATGAGCAATTTTACCTAAAACAAAAGTATCCTTCACTTTTTTCTCTTCCTTTTCCAGAATTATAAAATCATTTTCAAAACTTTTAATGATTTTGCCGTTTTCCAATATTACAGCCTTTAAATCACCAATATTCTCAGAAAAAGCTAACTGCAAGTTTTTTTTCAGCCTAATATTATCTTCCAAGATAGACTCAAATATTTTTCTAGTGCTGTCATCTAGTTTGATTTTTTCACTCGAAGCTATCGGATTTTTAATCTCTTTTCCTTTTTCAATAGAATCCGGTTTTTCTGCAGTGCTGTCGGTAGATTCAGTTTTTTCACTTGAAGCTATTAAATTCTCAATCCTATCTCTTTTTAAATATATTTCCCTGAGCAATATTGACGCTGCGCCCAATACAGCTACTGTGCATATGATTTTTATTGAAATCATTAAAAATCTTTTTTCTCTATATTTCTTGCAAAAGGCATAATTGCTGTCTCGCAAAAAATATAAGGCCCCAATGGACACAACAGCTATCACAACAATAGCGATCCTTATTTTCATCTCTAAATCCATCTTCCCATCCTCCCATAATTTAAAGGTTTTTTAATTTTATATCTTATATTGATTATTAAGTTTTTAATAGTACTGAATTTGTTAATAATATAACATTAAAACACTTTGGCATACTCTTATTATTTTGCAATGATGCAATCTGACAAAAATCTATGCTAGAATATATGTATTCAGGGATTTAGTTTTTTCCAAATTAAATTTAAAGGGGGTAAAAAATGGATGTAAGAATTTTATTAATACTTATTGGTGTATTTTTATGTTTTTTAAGCTCTTCTTTAAAACATTCATCTTTCGGAAAAAAAATTGATAACAGTCAGAATAAGGATTTCAATGAATTACGTTAACTTTCTTTGGCATTCAGACTAATCTAGTCTGAATGCCGTTATTTTTTAACTTAATAATAGTATAGTAAAGCAAAAAACTCCTTTCAGGAGTTTTTTGCTTTTTATTCGTGGGACCAGCCCCGCCACGGGCGGGGCGACCAAGCGATTGCGAAAAGTCGCCAAGATTTTTTGAGTGTGGGACCAGCTGGATTCGGACCAGCGACCAAGCGATTATGAGTCGCCTGCTCTACCGCTGAGCTATGGTCCCAAATTAAGTTAAAAGTTAATAATGTTCATAAAGTTTTTAAAGTACACGAAATTCACAAAGTCTTTATGAATCCAGAAATCATTTTTGATATTTCTGTTGCTAAAAAATTTAACTCTTTATATTCTCTTTCATTAATATATTTTAACTCTAAAGCTAAATACAGCATAGATCTGACTTCCCCGCATGACCCTTTAGCAATAAAAAGGAAATTCTTAAAATCATTATTGGATTTTCTTTCGAATCCTTCAGCAATGTTATTCATAACTGAAACACTCGCACGCCTAATTTGATCACAAAAAGAATAATCCTTGCATTTTCCAAATTCTTTATAAATGAATAACACTAATTGCTCCGCCTTTTTCCAAAATAATAAATCTTCAAACCTTTCAGCTTTCATAATCTTCCAACTTTATGAACTTTTAACTTTATAAACTGACTAGTGGTCACTAGTGGACTCGAACCACTGACCTTCACAATGTCAATGTGACGCTCTAACCAAACTGAGCTAAGCGACCAAAATCAAATTTTAAAACACTTTCTTATCTTATTTTAAAATTCCCGCCTAGTCAATCACTTCGCATCATCTTCTATTTCAGCCTTATTTTCTATACGCATAACCGGATCGGTTTCAGAAATCCCCCCTTCTTTCAATTTAAGTTCTTTTATCAGATTTTCTGCTAATTCTTTTTTCTGCTCCTTGGCAATCTCATAAAAATAAAGCATCCACAAAGATTGTAAAAAAACCTGAAAAATCGATTGCACGACCCATAAGACCAGAAGCGCAATCAGTCCGCCTAAAACTGCTATAATCATTATTCCGGTTTTTCCAACTAAATAATATGTCAGCGCTCCAATCGGAGTAAAAATAGCCGCAATAACCATAACCGCCAAAATATAAATAAAAGAAACTGCTATTCCAATCGGAATAAAAATAAGAAGAAGAAGAATATTATTAGAAAGATATCTTCTGAAAAGCGCATAAGAATTTTCAAAAGCCGACAAAATTCCGATATTTCCTAAAACCAAATACATCTGTCCAAAATTATTCAAAAAAGATCCAATGACAATGATTGAGACAATAATGACTAGTGCAATAATTCCAAGAATTATGGAAGCAACGACATCTCCGTAATAAATCAAAATAATTATCGGGATAACCAAAATCAGAATAGAAAAAAATGTCGCAATGCCAATTATAACTTTCATTCCCAACATTTTCCAAAAAAAAGCTTTTCCTGTTTTCATTCCGGATAAAAAAGAAGTTTTTTCTCCGACTAAAACTTTTTTCAAAGAATCAATCAACCCTGCTTGAGCCAAAATAGCCAAGACTGCAATTGCCAAATAAACAACAAAAAAAACTATCCCGGCGATAATTATCCAGCCAAGATTGGCTTGAACAAAATTCATAATCGCATCTTGATGAGTGGAATAAATTTTATCGTCTTTTGAAATATCACTAACTCTTGAAAAATTTCCCAAAAGTCCAGTCAAAGCCAAAATCCCTCCGAATTTCCACAAGAAACGGTTTTTCCAAGTGACTAGCCATGATTTTTTTATAAGACCGGTGTAATCTATCTGTAACATATTTTCACCTAGATTTATAAATTATTTTTATTCAATAGTCTTTTCTGATTTATTTTCAACTTCTTCCTTTACAATATCGTCAGTATTCTTATTTTCATTTTTTATTCCGACAATTTCATTAAACTCTTTTTGTTCTATGGTCTCTTTTTCAAGAAGAACATTTGAAATCTTGTCCAAAACTATTTTTTTATCAACTATTATTTTTTCCGTCACCACATAAGCATCGCTGATAAATTTAGAAACTTGATTGTCAATTTGTCGCGCTGTTTCTTCGGAATAATTTTTTTCTTCATGCATTTCTTTCCCCAAGAAAACCATATCTTCTTTATGGCCATATGTCCGCGGACCAAGTTCGCTCATTCCATAACGAGTCACGAGTTTTCGAGCAATATTCGTAGCCCTTTCCAAATCATTCGAAGCGCCGGTTGTTACATCGCCAAAAGTAACTTTCTCACTTATGTATCCCCCCAAAAGAACAGAAAGTTCATCGATAAAATATCCTCTTGAGTGAAGCATCTTGTCTTTAGTCGGAGCAGACAAAGTATATCCGCCGGCTGACCCGCGAGAAATTATGGAAACTTTTTGCACCGGATCGGCATTTTTAAGGCTTGCTGCTACTATTGCATGCCCCGCCTCGTGATAAGCTACGATTTTTTTCTCATCCTCATCAATTCTTCGACTTTTTCTCTCTGGACCCAAAATTACTTTTTCGATTGCCTCAGTAAGTTCTGACATCTCAATAATTTTTTTATTCCTTCTGGCTGCCAAAATTGCCGCCTCATTAAGAAGGTTGGAAAGATCTGCTCCGGAAAATCCCGGCGTCCTTTGCGCAATAGTTTTCATTTCAACTCCTTTTGCAATCGGTTTATTTTTCGAATGAATACTTAGAATAGAAAGTCGCTCTTCAATATCCGGAAGATCCATAACTACTCGCCGGTCAAACCGTCCCGGTCGCAAAAGTGCCGGGTCCAAAACATCCGGACGATTAGTCGCCGCAATTACAATTACATTCGTTCCAGTTTCAAATCCGTCCATTTCAACCAAGATTTGATTCAAAGTCTGCTCTCTTTCATCATGTCCACCTCCAAGTCCTGCACCTCTGTGCCGTCCGACTGCATCAATCTCATCGATAAAAACAATGGAAGGAGCATTTTTCTTGGCTTGTTTAAAAAGATCTCTCACACGCGACGCTCCGACTCCCACAAACATTTCCACAAATTCCGATCCGGAAATATTGAAAAATGGAACATTAGCTTCACCAGCCACCGCCCGAGCGATTAAAGTTTTTCCGGTTCCCGGATTACCTAAGAGCAAAACACCTTTGGGGATTTTTGCCCCAAGCCCCAAAAATTTCTTGGGACTGCGCAAAAACTCCACTATTTCATAAAGTTCTTCCTTGGCTTCCTTGGCTCCGGCCACATCCTTGAAGGTTATCCGGTTCTTCTTATCTTTCGGATCAAACATTCTGGCCCGGGAAGATCCAAACGACATCGCCTGATTATTTCCTCTTTGTGCCTGTCTGAGCATAAACCAGATAAAGCCGGCAATAAGAAGGAACGGCAAAAGGAATGGCAAAATGGCTCCCATCCAAAGAGAAAAAGAAGAATCCGTCTTGACTTCGATTCCGACTCCGTTCAATCTTTCCTGATTGACGCCATAATTTTTCAAAGTTTCCGTGATTCCAGACTCGGCTTCCTTGATAGACTTCTCTTTCGTTCCGTCATTAAGCAAAATTTCGAGATTTTCATTCTTAACTGTGATAGTTTTTACCCGCCCTTCATTCACCTGGGAAACCAGAGTGGAAAGAGAAATTTGTTCCGGTTTTTTTTCTGGCGCTCCATAAAGCACGAAAATTCCAGAAATAAAAAGAAAAACCAACAGAACCAGACCTAAATTTTTGACTAAATTCTTCATTATATTTGATATATTTAAATGTTATTTAAAACTTTTCTCTATTTTATTATTTCTAGATTTATCTTATCACCCTTTCTCTTCATTTTCAATCCTTGGAAAGAAACGACTTGATTTTTTCCCTTAGAGCTTTTCAAAGCTTTCAAAATTTCTTCAATATGGGCGGCGTCGATATTTTTTAGATTGGATTTTCTCTGGAGTATTACCTCGCGAAGAGCCATTTTTTGCAAGGACGGCGCAAGTTTCAGGATTTTTTTCACACTTAATTCATTATTTTTATTGTTAATGGTTTTTTTCGAAATTTCCGAAATCAAATCATAATCCTGCGCAATTGATCGACTGGATTTAAAAAGTGTATCTTTGATGTTCGGATTGAATTTTTTTTCTAAGAAAGGAATAAGATTGAGCCTGATTTTGTTCCGAAAAAATACCGTTTCTAGATTAGTCTTATCAATCCTATATTTTAATTTATTTAATTTCAGATAATCCATTATTTCCTGGCGGGTAATTTCCAAAATCGGCCGGATAATCTTGCCGTTTTTAAACTGCATTCCCGAAAGTCCGGCCATTCCCGATCCGCGAATAAGCCTCATTAGAAATGTTTCCACTTGATCATCCAAATTGTGCGCAACTGAAATATGGTTAAATTTATTATCCCGGCGCACTTTTTCAAAAAAATCATATCGGATATCTCGCAGTTTGTTTTCCAGATTGCTTTTTTCTTTGACCCTAGGATTTAATACAAAAACTGGAATATTATATTTTTCCGCCAATTTCCGCACAAATGCTTCATCTTTGTCGCTTTCCGGCCCGCGAAGCCCATAATTAACATGAGCAATCGCCAGTTCCAAACCATATTTAGGCTTTAATTTAGAGAAAATATCCAACATAAAAACGCTGTCCGGTCCGCCCGAAACCGCCAGGATAATTTTGCCTTTGCGCGCAAAAATCTCCTGCCGAAAAACCGTATTTTGGATTGTTTTAACCAGATTTTTCATATCATTAAGTTGCTCTAGCTTACACTAAAATAGGATAAAAATCAATATGAAATTCGAATCTAAGAATAAAAGAGGCGCTGAAGTATTCTACTTCAGCGCCATTCATTTAATCACCTTCCCCTTGGCCAATCTGCACAATAGGCGATAAGAACGCCTATCATATTTATTGAACTATTAAACCCCAAATCTACCCATAACGGTAGAGAGTTCATTATTATCCTTGCTCCTGTTACGGACTTCATTATGGCTGATATCAAAAAAACCATAATGAATAAAATCAAGGACCAGAGATTTCTATTATGGGAAAATAATACGTAGTACCCCACACTAAGAAATATCTGAGTAATGAAAAAAACCAGCATTGAACGAGGAGACATCACTGCTAGAGCAGACAACGCCTTTTCACCCGACAATAGCAACATTATTATTGCTATTATTACAACAATAGTCATAATTTTTGTTTTATCTCCCATTTTTTCTCCTTTTTTCTTATAAGAAGCCACTGCAGAATGTTGCAACGGCTTCTTTTTTGGATTTTCTCCTCCAGCAGTCCTATTTAGCTACTGTTAATTTTGTAGTTGTTTTAGGAACCAAGAAAAGTTTTCTCAATTTCCCATTCTCATAAACCAGATCCACCTGCATACGAAATGTACTAATTCCATGCGCTGAAACCTGTTTCAAATCAACCTCCTCTGCCAATATGCTGTAGAATTCATTGGCTTTTTGATATTTAGCACCAATCGAATAACACAATCCTCCCGCCATTATTAAAGTTATAATAAAGAATAGGTTTATATTGTTGCTATTTTTTATAGCACCGACTTTTAATACTGCTACTACCAATAAAGCTAATCCAACCCAATATAAAATTTCCATATATGAAACCATTTTTGTTCTCCTTTTTTATCAGAAGTAATCTATCGTCATTGCAATGAAAAATCCAAATACAAATAGGGATAACTGGAAAATAACCAGGCTTATTATCGACATTGAAGAAAATGCCGAAACAACTTTTTCATTGTGATTCCCCAAAAACATAATGCAAAATGAAATCAAGAATAAAAGCCATTTGATCTTAGGAAATCGTATTGATGCATACGAACACATACCTAACTGTATCTGCGAAAAAAGATACAATAGTCCCATATAGACTGATAGCGAAAGAACTGCGTCTAATCCACCCGTTAAATACCCTACTATTATCGCTATAAAAGCAGAAACAATAGCCGGAATGCTGATTATTAATAAATCCATATTTTTCTCCTTTTTATTTTAGGTTTATAAACGTCGATAAATTGTTAAAGAACTTAACGTATGATACTATCATACTATTAATATTTTGTCAACCCCCCCTAAAATGCCCTTTTAAAGTATGATATAATATGATTATCTAATTCTAGATAATATATATTAATATGCGACGCGAAAGAATTACTATTACTATTCGAAATGATGTAATCAATAAGATTGATACCATCATTGACGGTGAAACAGTGCGAAATCGGTCTAATGCTATCGAAACCATAGTCCTAAAACATTTCAAGCATCATATTCTTAATAAGGCTGTAATTTTGGCCGGTGGACAAGGAGTAGAATTGAATAATAAGACTATCGCCAAGGTTTTACTGCCGATTGGAAAAACGACTCTTTTGGAAAAAAACCTTGAAACATTAAAATCATTTGGTGTTAGCGAGGTTATTATCTCAGCCCGTGAATGGATTCATGATATTAATAATGTGATTGGAAATGGAGAAAAGATTGGTATAGGAATCCAATATTATGAAGAAGGGGAAGGTGGCACAGCTGGGATGTTTGTACATTTGAAAAAACATTTCAAAGAAACATTCCTAATGATGAACGGTGACATTCTTCTGGATAAAATCGATATCGAAGACATGTACAATTATCATAAGCGGCAAGGCGCTCTTGCGACAATCAGCGTGGCTGATGTGGATGATACAACCAGACTTAGTTCGATTATTATGAAAGGACCAAGGATCGTCAGTTTTAAGGAAAAGCCTGGATCTGAAGAGAAAGTATCACATTTATCGAGCGGTGGAGTATATTTTCTTGAGCCGGGAGTTTTGGCCTTGGCCAAGAAGTCTAATTTATCAATGGAATATGATATTTTTCCAACATTATCCGAACAAGGTGAGCTTTATGGATATCAATTAGGCCGGGACTGGGTGCATTTGCACGACGAAAAAGCCTATCAACAATATTTGTCAAATCTAGCCATAAAATAAAACTTTTTCGGTATTTATACCGAAAAAAGCTCGCGCAGATGGCTAAAAGGCAACTACCCATCGTGGCAGTTGCCTTTTTGATTTTCCCAAAAATAAATATGCTTCTAATTTTCCACTATCTTATCCATATTCTCCCAAATCCCGCGAAACATTTCTCGAAGATTATGCGTCAGTTCCGGATTATAGATTTCAATTAGATAGAATGGCCGCTCATTGGTCTGGATTATAATCGTATAATTCCCAATCGCCCACAAAGTTGAAGTGAAATCAATATTATCTTTCCAAAAGCGGATTTTCCGCCTTTCTTCTTTCCACTGCTCCATTTTATTTTCAATTTCAGACTTGGTTGATAGAAGATTGACCTTTAATCCAACAGTGGAATTCAAACTATAATAAATCTTCAGCCATTTTTGATAATTTTCCACAAAAGTCGGATCTTGAAAGCCCCACCAAATACCATCCGTACTTTTTATGCTTTCATTCCATTTATCCGATTCCTTTATCATAAAATCCTCAATATCCAACTCTTCCACAAAACGAATCTTGGGAATGGAGAATTTTATGCCGGAAGGCAGTTTTTCCAACTCATCAATGGCTTTTTCCACCAAACCGCTCTCTTTTTTGAGCTGTCTTTTCTTTTCATCCAGGATTTTCTCTAAACTATCCGGCGGCAAAGCTACAACATAATCAAATTTTCCCCCGATATCTTCGGCAATTACACCTTTTTTTATAAGATTTTTAACCACACTATAGACAGTGGACCGATTAATTCCAGTGTTTTTGGATATTCTGGCCGGTGTGGTTCGTCCCAACTTTAAAGCCTCCAGATAAACCTGGACTTCTTTTTCATTAAAACCTAATTCTTTTAGTATTTCTTCTACCATATGCCTATATTATACTCTGTTGTTGAAACTATGTCAACACAATTATATAGCTTAATAAAAGATTTATTTTATATTTTTATTGATATTTATTGGAGTTAAATTGACATTTTGCCAATTTTGAGATATAATAGCTTGTTACGATGAAATAACGAAAAGAAATAAAAACTCGTAACAACAGAACATTAAAAACAGAGGGATTAAAACCACTACATTATATATAGGCCATCGGCCGAAGGAGATAATATGAAGAAATATACAGCAATTATAGTTATGGTAATAGTTATGATGTCTTCTAACGTATTAGCTGGAGGATTTGTAGAAGAACGGGCAACATTTAGGAAAGCCGAAACTATCCACACTCTTATTGGATACGTCGATGGACAAGTAAAAGGCAGTTTCGGTTGGTCCGGGTATTTCCAGACAAATAAGTATTGGTCAGAAGCCTATATTGGTCCGAACTGGTCACCAAAGTCTTGGCTTTCACTGTCCGCTTCGATCGGCGTGCAAAGTGTCGAGTCCGGCAGTCCAGTCCGTTATGCAAGCTCGCTCTGGATGGGAAATAAAGTCGGTTCAGTCATAGCTTTCTATGAAAGAGGAGCCGATAGTAAAGATACTTGGTGGAAGGTAAAGTCGACAATCAATGTAAAAAAAGGTTTCAGAGTTGGTACTCTTTTGGAAAAAGGCCTTGATGCTGCACCTCTTGTTGAAATCGATATTCCCAATACCAAGCTTACTGTCTGGGGCGCATATTATGATTCTGGAAGTAAGTTAGCACTGAAGTTCAGCTTCTAGTACCTTCGCAAAATAAAAGCCAAATTTATTATTACATAAACTTGGCTTTTTACTTTTTTCAAAAGATATTCTAAAGGTTCTCTTTAATGATTCCTAAAAATTTTTCCACCGCTTCATCCAGCTTCCCTTCTTCATTCGTAATTTTGTAATCGAAAATATTCTCATTCTCATACCATCCTTTATCATATTCGAGACGTTTTTCAATCATCTCTTCACTTTCTCCTCGCTTACGAAGCCTGTCTTTTTTTAGTTCAAGCGGGATATGGATAAAAATAGATTTAGCTTCCGGCATTAATTTTTTGGCCGTGATTACTCCTTTATAATCAAGTTTCCAAAGAACCGGCTTTGGGCTTTTCTTCACTCTTTCAAGTTCGGAATAAGTTCCGCCATAATAATTTCCGCGATCTTGCAAGGCATATTCAAAAAAACGATTTTCCTTAATGCCTTTTTCAAATTCTTCTTTGCTGATGAAATAATAAGTACTACCTTCTTTGTCCTCAGGTCTTATTTCGCGAGTAGTTGTGGTGATTATCCTGTCAAAATCAATTTTTTCTTTCAATCTTTTCATTAAAGCGTCTTTGCCGGAACCGGATGAACCGGAGATGATGAAAATTTTTCCCATTTTATTATTTTTTGAAATTATTTTTTTAAGATTTTGTTTACTTCATTATAACTAATTTGAAAATATTTTAATAGAGACAACATGAGCCGCTCCGACAAAAGTCGGAGCGGCTCATAAAAAACCCCTATATAATCTGAAGATTATTTCTCTTTCTTTTCTCCTTTCTTATCTTCCTTCTTTTCTCCTTTTTTATCCACTAGCACCAGACCCATTCTGTGAGTCTTGGCTTCAATAGAAAGAATTTTCCAATCATATTCTTCATCAGCCTTCACCAAATCATTGAGATTTTTTCCCGGAAAAGCTTCTGACATTTCACTAATATGAGCTAATCCGTGGATATCTTTGTCGAGATATACAAAACATCCGAAATGATTAATCTTGTGCACTTTTCCTTTAACAATATCGCCAATCTTATATTTTTCCTCAATATCGCTCCACGGATCTTTCTGCAACGCTCTGATGGAAAGAGAAATTTTTTCATTATCAATTCCGATAATTTTGGCTTCAACTTTATCACCAACTTTGATGATTGTGCGTGGATCTTCGATTAATTGCCAAGCCAATTCGGAAATATGAACCAATCCTTCCAATTTATCTTTGCCTTCATCCTCATTTCCATCATCATTTCTTGGAGTAAATTTAACAAACGCTCCGAAATCAACCACTCCGCTGATTTCTCCAGAAATCACATCTCCGACATTGAAATTGGAAATTGCCTCCTTTTCTCTCTCGCTCATCGCCGCTTTTTCGCTAACAATAAGCTTTTCTGTTTCTTTATCAGCGTCGATTATGCGCACTTCCATTTCTGTCCCGACCATTTTCTTAAGCAAATTAAGAATTTTATTTTTATCTCCATCCTCCACGCGCGGATAATTCTTACTGGAAAGTTGGGAAACAGGCAAAAATCCGGTTATTCCATTAACTTCAACAAGAAGCCCTCCTTTATTGGCGCTAAGAATCTTGGTAGAAACCTTTTCCTTATTATCAAGCTTCACTTCAATATCTTCCCAAGCCTTTTCATTGGAAGCTTCTCTAATCGAAAGTTCTATATATCCATCTTCATTTTCCAATTCGATAACAGAAGCAGTAACTTCATCACCAATCTTCAGGCGATTACTCCCCATTCCGTCTTTCATTTCCTTTCCTAAAACTATTCCTGTTCCGAAAGGAGCAAGATCCAAATATATTTCATTGGAAGATATTTCGATCACTTTTCCAATTATTGTTTCTCCTACTTGAGGGAAATTTATCGGATTTTGATTAAGCAATTTTCCCATCAAAGAAGTAGGTTTTTCCGATTGAATATCGTCTTTTTCTTCTTTTTTGGTAGTTTTTTCCTCCGAAGAAACTCCTCCTGTTTCGGAAATCCGGTCGACTTCACGCGCTAAATTATCAAGCATTTGATTCATTTTATTATAATTTGCAGTTTTGTCCCTATGAAACTGCTTTTTAATTATTAAATGGGACACGCTCCTAGAAAAACAAAAAACCTTTGAAAAATCAAAAAGGTTATAAAATATGGAAATTAAAGCATTTCCTATTGAATTTTCTTAATGATTAATCCTCAAAGGAAGTATATCCGACTACTCTGAATATGTCAATAAAGCAATCAATTTTAGCTTTAAAAAAGAAACATTGACTTACTAACATGGCATTATAAATTAAATGATAATTTTGTCAAAAACAGAACCGCTTTTCGCCTCGACAAACCTATTTTTTGGTGTTAAAATGAATTAGATTTCAATTTGAAATTTTTTAAATTTTACCATTTTAAAAAAATATGAACATTCAATATTACGGTCATTCATGCTTCAAAATCTCAGCTAAACCCGCCGGTCGCGGTCAGGAAGAAGTAACTTTTTTCATTGATCCATTCGACAAATCTGTCGGCCTTCGCCCGCCTCAAGGACAAGCTAATTTTGTCCTTGTTACCCATAATCATCACGACCATAATAATATTGAGGCATTAAAAGGTGAACCGAAAATTATTAATATTCCGGGAGAATATTCTTTGAAAGGAATAAACATTATCGGCATTGGCTCTTTTCATGACTCGCAACAAGGGTCCAAACAAGGACTAAACACGATTTATGTCATAGAATGCGAGGATATCAGAATTTGCCACTTGGGAGACTTAGGCTGTGAACTTACTGAAAAACAAGTAGAGGCTATGGGAGAAGTTGATGTTCTTATGATTCCGATTGGTGGAAAATATACCATTAATCATAAAGAGGCTATTGATATTATAAAAATGATCGAACCGAACATGATAATACCAATGCATTTTAAGATGAAAAATTCCACTGTTGACATAGATGATGAGAAGAAATTTTGTAATGAAATTGGAAATTGTTCCGCCAATCATCCCTCCAAGATTAATTTGAAAAAAAGCGAAATTGATGGAAAAAAGATGGAAGTCATAGTAATGGGCATTGACTAGGCTAAACAGAATCAGAATTTTAAGAAATAAAAATGAATTTAAGAAAAAAAATTGAACAACTACGCCAAAAACCAGAAAAGGAAAGGATGCGTTATGTCCAGATTTCAGTTTTTGTTTCAATGTTTTTTATAGTTTTGTTGTGGCTCATATCTTTCAGTCTTTTTAGACAAAAAAATAACACAGCATCAATATTAGATTTGATAAAAAGTGAAGAAATGGAATATATAAAAAACCAAAAAGAATCATTGGAAGATGCGACTAAAAAACTCAGAGAACTGCCAACTAAAATACAAGGAAATATTCCCACAAATGAAAGCAAAGAATAGAACTCAACAGACAGCCAGAATAAGCAGAAAATAATTACCAAGAAAAAATATATTTAAAAAAATAAATCAATCTCCGGCGGCGTTTTTTGCTGCCGATTTGGTTTAATTTATTGATACTATGGAAAGCAAACTTCAATTGGAAAATATCCACGAACGCGAAATTACCACGGAAATCCAGCAATCCTATTTGGACTATGCGATGAGTGTTATCGTATCGCGTGCCTTGCCTGATGTTCGCGATGGATTGAAACCCGTTCATCGCCGGATTTTATATTCTATGTGGAATTCCGGGTTGAAATCCAATGCAAAATTTAGAAAATCAGCCACTGTCGTTGGAGAAGTGCTGGGAAAATATCACCCGCATGGAGACTCGGCAGTTTATGAATCAATGGTCAGAATGGCTCAGGATTTTTCTCTCAGATATCCGATGGTTCGCGGACAAGGAAATTTCGGTTCGATGGATGGCGACTCTGCGGCGGCTTATCGTTACACTGAAGCCAAGCTTTCCCAAATGGCAGAAGAGATGCTTTTGGATATTGAAAAAAATACGGTTGATTTCGTTCCTAATTTTGACGGCCAGCATAAAGAACCGACAGTGCTTCCAGCCAATCTTCCTCAACTTCTCCTCAATGGTTCAATGGGAATTGCGGTTGGAATGGCGACAAATATTCCTTCCCACAATCTTACGGAACTTATCGACGGAATAACTCATCTTATTGATAATCCACAAGCAAGCGTAGAAGAACTGTGCAATTTTGTGAAAGGTCCGGATTTTCCAACTGGAGGAATAATTTATAATCAAAAAGATATTGTCGAAGCTTATCGAACTGGACGAGGGAAAATTCTCACCCGCGCAAAAACCAATATTGAAGAAACGAAAAATGGAATGTTTAAAATTGTTGTGACAGAAATAACTTATGCTACCAACAAATCAACTTTAATTGAAAAAATAGCCGAACTTATAAAGGATGGCAAAATTGTCGGCATTAAAGATCTGCGCGATGAATCCAATAAAGAAGGCGTACGTATAGTGATTGAACTGAAAAAAGATGCTTATCCGCAAAAAGTTCTCAACAAGCTTTATTCCCTCACCGATCTGCAGAAAAATTTCGGAGTGAATATGCTGGCACTTGTAGATGGAATTGAACCGACTGTTCTTAATCTTAAATCAATCCTTGAATATTACATCGCTCACAGAAAAATTGTTGTTACCCGAAGAACACAATTTGATCTCGATAAAGCCAAAGATCGAGCTCACATCCTGGAAGGACTCAAAAAAGCCCTTGATCATATTGATGATGTTATTGAAACTATCAAAAAATCCAAAACCAAAGAGGAAGCCCATGCCAACCTCATGAAAAAATTTAAGCTTTCCGAAAGACAAGCGACCGCTATTCTTGAAATGAGGCTACAGACTTTGGCCGGACTCGAAAGAAAAAAGATTGAAGACGAACTCGCAGAAAAACTGAAACTTATCGCTGAACTAGAAGCAATCCTGAAAAGCGAAAAGAAACTTTTCGGCATTGTTAAGGATGAACTTATTCGCGTCAAGGAAAAATTCGGGGATGAAAGGAAAACAAAAATAATAAAAACCGGCATCACTGAATTCCGCCAAGAAGATTTGGTTCCGAATGAGGAAGCGATAATCACTATTTCCAAAGAAGGTTACATCAAACGGATGAATCCCGGAGTATACAAAGTGCAAAAACGCGGAGGCAAAGGAGTGATTGGCGCCACAACCAAAGAAGGCGATGAAATCGAAAAATTAGTCGGAGTAATGACTCACGATAATCTTTTATTCTTCACCAACACCGGAAAAGTTTTCCAAACCAAGGCCTATGAAATTCCTGAGTCTTCCCGTATTTCCAAAGGACAATCGATCGTGAATTTCCTCCAACTGTCACAGGAAGAAAAAATCACTGCTATGATTGCTTTCAATAAAGATGACAATTATAAATATCTCTTTATGGCAACCGAGATGGGAACCGTGAAAAAGACCACTCTCGACGAATTTGAAAATGTCAGACGTTCCGGACTCATTGCCATAAAACTTGATAAAGGCGACGCCCTAAGCTGGGTCAGTCCGACAACCGGAAGCGACGAAGTTATTATCACGACTGGCGCGGGCCAAGCAATCCATTTCAAAGAAAGCGATGTCCGCTCAATGGGAAGATCAGCCACTGGAGTTCGCGGAATAAAACTAAGAAAAGATGATCGCGTGGTCGGAATGGATGTAATGTTCAAAGCCCAGAAAGGCAATCAGCTTCTTGTAATTTCCGAAAACGGATTTGGAAAAAGATCAGACATCAAGGCCTATAAGATTCAAAAACGTGGAGGCTCAGGAATCAAAACTGCGTCCGTTACCACTAAGACCGGAAAACTAATCGGTGCAATAGTAATCAATATCGATGCTATCGAAACTGACCTGATTCTAACTTCCGATAAAGGCCAGATAATCCGCATCCCGCTTTCTTCCGTTTCAGTCCTCGGCCGAGCGACACAAGGAGTGCGCGTAATGCGACCGCAAACCGGAGATAAAGTAGGTGCTATTACGATATTGTAAGGATAAATAAAAGAATGTTAGGAATTTAAAGACCGCGCCGACAAAAGTCGGCGCGGTCTTATTATACCCTCACATTCCCTTACGCTTCTTGACTATTTTCCTTTAATTCGCTAACTTTCAAGATAATAAAATGGGGAAAATAAGTTCATTTAAAAAATAATATTATTGGGAGGATATCAGCTATGAGTTCATATTATTTCTTAACGCAAATAATTTCAGCTATTTGCCAAAGAATCGGTATGCTTTTAGATGGCAATCTTGTGCCAGAAAAATGTTTAGATTTTGGATTTGAATTAAAAGAAACAACAGAAATACTCCAAGGAAGAAGACAGCTAACAAAAGAAAAGTTCCAAACTCTGATTGATGCTGGTCTCCTTAATACAGAACAAAGAGGTAAATGTAATATCGCCTTCTTTAAAGGAAAGGTAGAACTGACGGAGGAGGAATTTAATTCCATTAGAAAAAACGGACATCTGCATCTTGAAAATAATAATGTCCAAAAAGATTTATCAGAAGAGACCAAAACAGAAGAAATTACTAACACTAAGCCAGATGAAATTGTAGAAACCGCGACAGATGGAGTTATTAAAGATAATCCGGAAAGTCCAACTATCGAAACAAATGGAGATTCTGACATCATTGAGGAAGAAGAAAAATCTCCTGAAATAAGATTGGGCGATCTTCTGAAAAAATATCTGAAGCTTGCAAGTAGTAGTGGAAGAAAACTGCATGAAGAAACTGGAATTATTTGGCCTCACCTTAGCCATCTTCTTAACAGTAACCTTTATGGAATATCTGATGAAAAAGCCAGATCTTTAATCGAAAAAATATCCAATTTCTTAAGTCTTTCATCTAAAGATAGAGATACCTTTTATCAAACTCTTGAAAAAGAGATTGCCCTGAAAAAGAGCACTCCTAAAAAAAGAAGCGGTAGAAAGAAAAAAGAAATATCCATCGAGGAAATATCCGAAGAAGAAACTGTAATTGAAGAAATTCAGACGGATAAAGATACTGCATTAGACGATGAAATTAATGAGGAAGTTCGTCTAGGTGATTTGTTTTTTAAATATCTCAAAAGGAATGACTTGAAACAGAATAAGATAGCTGAAATGTTGCATTTCTCGCAATATCATATTTCCCATTTCAAACAAAACAACTTTGATAAAATTTCAAATGATACAATCAGAGATTTAGTTGATAACCTTATAGTTCTATTCAATCTTTCTGAAGAAGAAAAGATTAAATTTTCCGAAATTGCCGAGAGAGAGATTGCTAAAAAGAATACCTCTTCAAGAACCAGAAATGTCAGGAGCAATAAAAAGGAAGCAATAGAAGATGTAAAAGAAACAAGACCGGAAGAAAAAGCCAATAAAAAAGTTGACGGGAACAAATCTTGTCTGATAAACGTTGAAAGATATCCGGCTGTTAAGAAAGCTATTGCAGAACTTTTTAAAGCTATCGCCAAAGAAAAATCTCCTCTGGCTAATGAGATTGATGGAGAAAAACTTCTAGAAGAGATCGAGGATTGCAAAGCTATTGTTCTTCTTATTTAATTCCTAGGTTTTCGTATTTCTTAAGCCCTGTTACTAATAAATTTAGTAGCAGGGTTTTTTATTTATCCCAAAATCACTTGCCTCTTGACTTCTTAACTGTAATATGATATATTTTTCTGTCCAACAAATTTACAAAAAAACTAAAACTTTTTAAAATAGGAGGTAAAAATGAAAAAAATCAATCTTTTGTTGGCAATCTTAGTTCTTTTTATTTTAATAGGTTGCAATGGCGGAGGCGATGGAAGCAATTCCGAAACAAACACTGCCTCAAGAAAAATAACCTTCAATCCTGATTTTAGTGAAATAATTATTAATTTTAACGAAAATACTATTTCCGGACTATCTCAGCAAGTGAATCTGTCTGATATTGTTCACATCCAATGGAACTCGGACAGAGTTGGTTGGAGAAACCAAAGCATTGCTTATGGAAAAATAGTAAGTTCTGGAGGAAAATATTCCGCTACAATAAATAGAATTCCTCATAATGACATTGGTAATATATCCGTATTACTTACTAATGGATCATTTATATGGCTATCTTATTCTCAATGGAAAATTATTGGGGCGGAATTAACTAGGGATAATCTACTAAAATATGGTACTTATTCCAAACCAGAATTGCTTTTCTCAACAAATCATATTGCTGTGGAATTTAACGATACTATGCTTATAGGTTTGTCGGAATACGGGATAGATCCTTCGGATGTCGAATGGGTGCAGTGGAATTCAGATCGAGTTGGTTGGGATGGTCAAAGTACAGCAACCGCTCCTCTCGAAAAAAATATGCAAACTGGATTTTTTTCTGCCTATATTGAAATTCCTAACAATGACATCGGGGTTCTTTCTTTAATACTTGAAGATGGAACTGAAATTTGGTTTTCCTATGACCAATGGGATATTTCTAATGCCATACTGACAGAAGATGATGAGTTGGAATATGGAAACTATTCTCAATCAGATCTGGCATTTGAAAATGGACATATCACTATAAACTTTAACACCGATATCATCTGTGGGATATCAAATTTCGGAATCGATCCATCAGCTATCCAAAGAGTCCAATGGAGTTCTGACAAGGTCGGCTGGAGAGGAAATTCTTCTGCATATAGCATTATCAATAAGGATGCTGAAGGGAATTACTATGCAGAGATTTCTATTCCAAGCCACGACTCCGGAAATCTATCATTGCTAATGAAAAACGGAAGTGTTGTTTACTTCGTTTATAGTCGTTGGGATATTTCCGGCGCAACCTATAATAATGCAACTGGCCTGATAGATTATTAAAATAAAAGCCCGCAGGAAAATATTTTCCTCGGGCTTTTAAAAATTTTCAAAAAATATTTTTAAAGTTATTCCGTCTTTTCGAGTATGATTCTTTTTTCAAATCTCCCCCGCTTCTCGGCTTTTTCCAATCGAACTTTTTCGACATCGCCTAAATCATCACCTTTTAATTTGCAAATCGCCTCAAGCACTTCCATGATATCCGCCGCCTCTTCAACACAAGAATCTTTCAAAAACTCCGCTATTTCTTCGTATAATTTTTCTTCCAACGCTTTTTTATATTCTTCATCATTGGCTATATGTGTAATTGCCCTATCTCCATTTTGTTCAATTATTTCAGGAATCTTGTCTCGAACAAGTTTATTGTGTTCCATATTTTTAATTTTTAAAATTACGCCAATATTTTCATTATAATTTCCTCGCTCACCGGGCCGCGCCTAATTATTTTATTTTCCATCGTATCATAAATAGTGCTAACCGGAATATTTTCATCCCTATCCCCTGTTTCTATTATAGTTGAAACTTTATTTCCAAATTTTTCAATCACTTCTGAAATTTTATACATCGAAGGCTCCTTATGGATATTCACTGAAGTAGTCGTAATTGCTCCGCCAAAATTCGCGCAAAGATCAAAAGCGATTTTGTTGTCAGGAATACGAAAACAAATCCCATTCTCGCTAAGATATCCATATTTTTCCGGATCTTTTTTTTCAATGATCAGACTGATTTTCCCCGGCATAAGTTTTTCACTAATTTTTTCCGCCGTTTCATTTATGATTCCAAATTCTTCAATCTGCTTCAGATCGGAAACCAATAAAGTTATTGGTTTGTTAATCGATTCATTTTTAATTTCATGTATTTTTTTGACCGCTATTTCATTTTTCGCGTCGCATCCGAAAGAATAACAACTCTCACTGGGATAAATAATCACTCCCCCATCCTTCAAACATTCCAAAGCTTTCTCAAAATCATTCTTCATAATAAAGACTTCTAATGATATTAAAAAATTAATTCATATGCACCAGCTTTTTCTGATTATAAGCTGGCTTTTTCCCAAAAACTGCAATGCCGAAATTATATATTTTGCTATCACCTTCCTTATCATGCCATCTCTCCTCGAGTTCTTCTTTTTTCAAAAACGTCCGCTGGAGAACATATGGATCTTCAAAAATTATTTCATTTTTATTGTGTCCTATTGCCACAACCCAATGCCCATCATGAAAATCATTCTTATAATCAATGACGCCTTTTCTATTCCATGCTTGCAAAAGAATCACCACAGGAATATTTTTATCGATATAATTTTTCAGATCTTCAATCGTCATACTTCTGGCATCATACTTCAAATCGAATTTCTCAAGCGTCCTAAGCATGTCCTTTTTCGAAGTTCCCGTCTTGCAATTCGTCTTGGCATAATCTATCAAAAGCTCTTCGCGGATTTCAATTCCATAATATGTCAGAACCGCTTCAAGAACATCCGCACCGCAATCCCATTTATACGTCTGTTTTATTTCTGGAAAATCCAACTGTTTCATAATGATTATAAATATTAAAATTTTTTCAAATAATCTATATCCTTCCTTCTCTTATCAAATCAATTGAAGACGGTCCCATTTGAACGTGAAAGTGAGTTTTGTTTTTATTGGAAAAATATTCATTCACTCTCTCGGCTTGTTTTAACGAAGTATTCTTTGGAATTTTCTCAACTTCGAAATATTCAATCCTATCAGCTTCATCAGTCAATCTAATTTCACCTCCAATAATTTTACAAAAGAAAGAAAATACGATTTCATTTTTTTCCGGCTTGCTATAAACGCCACTCAAATTAACAGGCTCTACTTCAAGACCGGTTTCCTCTCTGATCTCCCGAACAAGCGCCTCCCAAGGACTTTCCCCTTCTTCAACACCGCCTCCGGGCAAATTCCAAAGATCATAATCACACCTATGGCAGAACAAAACGCGATCTTTTTCATCTGTAATAATTCCAAAAACTCCTATTTTAAACATACCGATTCACTTATAATAAATCGTAAAAATATATACTTATCAATTTGATATTTTTATTTTTGTCTAAGCTGATCTCTTATTTCTCTCAGCAATAAAATTTCTTCTGCCGGTTCCACTGGTTTCACTTCTTCTTTTTTCTTTAATTTATTTATCTGTTTTATAACCACAAATATCGCGAATGCGATAATTATAAAATCGACTAAATTATTGATAAAAATACCGTAATTTATCGTTACAGCTTCAGAAACTTCAGTTGCTTTTTTAAGAGTAATCATAAAACTGGAAAAATCAATTCCTCCAAGCAACAAACCAATGGGTGGCATAATAATATCCTGAACCAATGAGCTGACAATTTTTCCAAAAGCCGATCCTATAATGATACCGACAGCTAAGTCAATTATGTTGCCTTTTACAGCAAACTCCTTAAACTCTTTAAACATATTTTTATTTTAATAATTATTTATGGAAATAAATTCAATTAAATCAGAAAAACAAATATTCGTTTTAAAAAGAACAGTATTTCAGCTAACTCGTTTTTATACGAACCTATTTACAGTTTAATGCCTAAATTTAATTCCAGCAATTATTCCCATCGTTAGCCAAAAAATAATTTGTCCTTGCCAGATATCCCAAAAATAATGATCGAAAAGCATTATAAACAAAAATCCAACCAGAATTGCTTCAAAATAAACTTCTATCGTCTTTATTGACAGTATATTATTATTATGTTCTAATATAGTATTACTATCCCCCATTACAATATTTTCTTTATAATAATCTTCTTTTAAATGTTCCACCTGCCTACCAGACAGGCAGACGTGGAACATTTTCCTATCATCAAAAATAACTTTCCAGATCCAAATAATAAATAATCCTAAACCAATAATCCCCAGCTCTGACCAGATTAGTAAGAATACATTATGAACCGGCTGATATTGGAACGCTTCAAAACTACTAGAAACATAATTTGGAATATTCATTACAAACTGCCCTATTCCCACACCAAGAACTGGATTATCCAAAATTGTTCCACGTGAAACATTTAAATAAAATAAACGCTCCCCTAGTGATTTAGTAAATAAAGAGCTTAAATTTGGCTTAATTATAATAAAAACTAATACAATAATAATTGCTCCGCTTAATATCCATCTCCTATATTGTTCCACGTGGAACAATTTTTTAATATTATTAAAAATCACTTTAAACAAATTTTTAGATTCTACTAATGTTCCACGTGGAACATTAGTATATATAATTGATATAATCAAGCCAATCATTGCAGATTTAGAGAAAGTTAATATTAAGGCGACACACTGAATAAATAAAACTAATTTTAATAAATATCTAAATTGTTCCACGTGGAACAATTTTTTGCACAGTATCGTTAAAATAATCGAGAAAAGCAAGAAACATCCCAAAATATTCGGATGTGGCATTAACCCATAAGCACGAATGAATATATTATCGTTTAAGATAACTTTAGCTACTCCCGGAATAAATGGTGAAATTATGCTTTCTTGAAAAAATCTAAGTCCGATTGAATGCTGAACAATAAATTGCCAAATAGCTATTACTGATTGAATTAATCCAATGGCTATAATTATTCTTAAAATGTTTTTTAAAAATGTTCCACGTGGAACATTTTGAAAATAAATGTATATATAAAGAAGGTATAGTTCTAATAATTTAATTGATCTAAAAATAGCTACGATCTTATTTTCTGACCAGAAAATTGATAAAAATGAAAAAACCGCTAAAATAAGCGGTAAAAATATGGATAATCTGTGGATAGGAATAGTTTTCCACAACTTATAACTTGACAATTTATCCTTTTTATTGTTATATAATGATATAACCCATAAAATAAGTGTCGCAACCAGAAAAATATCTGATAAATAAAAATACAGTCCGGAATGTTCATTAAATAATCCTTCAAGAGGAAAATGCCAAATAACTTTCCTGATTGTAAGAGAAAAAGTCAAAATAAAACCATAGAAAAACCAGACGTGCAGTTCTGCCTTAATTTTTCTTAATAAATCAGTCATAGGAATATATTTATTCTAGTATTGTGAGTGAATTATCGCAAATATAAAATTATTCTTGTCTAAAAAATTACTTTATACAAACTTAATCGATCAGGAAGTTTGACTAAAAGGGGATAGTCGAGGTAAAATTTTTGAGTAACATTTTTATTTCGGGCCTGTAGCTTAGCTGGTAGAGCGCTTCCATGGCATGGAAGAGGTCAGGAGTTCGAGTCTCCTCAGGTCCACTAATTTATAAAAATTTAATTCGGACAATTAGCTCAGTCTTGCCCCGCACCATTTTTATGGACCTGTAGCTCAGCTGGTTAGAGTGCGCCGTTCACATCGGCGAGGTCTCCAGTTCGAACCTGGACAGGTCCACAAAAAAATGGTGCGGGGTGAAGTTAGAGCGCTACATTTTCACCCCGCAACAAATAATTTACTGAATGTCTCAGATTATTAAAAACATTTCCGTTAAAAAGATTGTGCCTGCAAATATATTTATAAATTTGTGCGGGGCAAGCACTATAGAGGTCACTGGTCCGAGTCCAGTATTGTTCACTGATTCGACGGGCTTGTAGCTCAGTTTCCGCCAGAGGGCGGACAGGGTCCGAGCACTGCATTTTTACACCGCACAAAAAATTATTAGGGCTGTTAGCTCAGTTGGTAGAGCGCCGCATTCGCATTGCGGAGGTCACCGGTCCGACTCCGGTACAGTCCACAAGAATTTGTTTTGATGCGTGGCGCATTGCAGGGGTCAGGAGTTCAAATCTCCTCAAGTCCACATAAGATAAATAAAATGGAAAATAATAAAAAAATACTTCTGATTCCCGGTTGGCTGAATGAAGGGGGGATGTATATTGGAAAAAATTCTCTACATACAGTCCTAGAAATATGGAAAGAACGATTAGCCGAAACATATCCAATATCCGCTGATTTTTTAATCTGTCATAGTTTAGGATGCAATTGGGCTTTGCTCAATTGGAAAAAAAACAAGAATCAAAATCTTATCTTGGTGAATCCTTTAATTCCAAAAAGAAGTATTTTTACATGGTTTGGAAAATGGATAACTTTCCACAGACGCGAAAAAACTCCTGCAACAAAAAAACATATACAGGGCTTCAGAAATTATATTTTTAGTATCAAAAAATGCTGGCAATTGCTAAGATATGATTTCGATGCTATTTTAAATGAAATTCCGAAAGATAAACTGATTGTGATTTGCGGAGAAAAAGATTATGTTTATTGTGATAAAATAATGCGAGATTATTTGTATTCTAAAAATATCCCGATAATAGATATGGAAAACGTGGAGCATGATTGGAATGAAAAATACGACAAAAAAATAACTGAAATAATATCAAGCTTCTATAACTCAATGGATAGAGAAAATCCCTGCCTACTGGCAGGCAGGCGTCCTAAGGATGAGATGTAGGCCTGCCTCGCACCATTTTTAAAATTAATATTCCTCCTCATAGCTCAATGGATAGAGCAAATCCGTCCTAAGGATGAGATGTAGGTTCGATTCCTACTGAGGAGACAAACAAAAAATGGTTGCGGGGTGAAATTCCTGCTGAGGGCACAAACGAAAAAACTCCGGAAATTTTCCGGAATTTTTGATTTGCCTTTTTATGGCGAAGAAGTATATGATAAAGACAATAATATGATTGAAAAAATTCCACCGTATATATTGGAAGTGACAAATGAGCTCGAAAAGAACGGCTTTGAGGCTTTTATCGTCGGCGGATGTGTGCGAGATTTTCTCATTAGAATCATCCACGGTGAGCCTGTCGAACCGAAAGATTGGGACATCGCAACTAATGCTAAACCTAATGAAATCGTGAAAATATTTCCAGATAGTGTTTATGAAAATGATTTTGGCACAGTCGGCGTAAAAATCAGAAAACAAGAAACAGAAAATAAGGATCAAGAATCGGAGAAAGTAGAAGTTGTAGAGATTACGACATATAGAATCGAGTCGAAATATACCGACAAACGTCATCCTGATGCCATAAAATTTGCCAAAAACTTGGAAGAAGACTTGAGTCGCCGGGATTTTACGATAAATGCTATGGCCCTTAAGATTAAAAACATTGATTTTGAGATAATTGATTTATTCGACGGACAAAATGATTTGAAAAATAAAATTATCCGGGCAGTAGGGAAGCCTACTGACAGATTCAATGAAGATGCGCTCCGAATGATGCGGGCTGTCCGTTTTGCTGTCCAACTTGGTTTTGAAATTGAAGATAAAACCCTAAAAGCGATAAAAGGCAATGCTAAAAACCTTAAATTCATTTCAGCCGAAAGAATTCGGGACGAATTTGGGAAAATCATGCTTTCAGCTCAACCGGCCAAAGGCGTAGAAATACTCCATGAAACCGGCCTATTGCAATATATAATTCCGGAAATCGAAATCGGAATAGAAGTAGAGCAGAGCCATCATCATTATTACGGACCATATAATACGGTTTATAAACATCTTATTGCCAGTTTGGAAAAATGTCCGTCAAAAAAATTGGAAGTGCGACTGGCTTCTCTTCTTCATGATATAGGAAAGCCGGAAACCAAGCGCGGAAAAGGGGAGAATGCCACTTTTTATGCTCATGAATATGCGGGGGCACGCCTTGCAAAAAAAATTCTTGAACGCTTGAAATTTTCCAAAAATATCATCGATAAAACCGCACTTCTCGTGAAAAACCATATGTTTTATTACAACGTTGATGAAGTCGGGGAGTCGGGGGTGCGACGTGTCATCCAAAAAGTCGGTTTGGAAAATATCAACGATCTTATTGATGTCAGGATAGCGGACAGATTGGGCTCTGGAGTACCAAAAGCTGTGCCGTATAAGCTTCGCCACTTCAAGTTTATGGTGGAAAAAGTTTCTTACGATGCTATTTCCGTCAAACAACTGAAAATTAACGGAAATGATTTGATGGAAAAACTAAACATAGCTCCTGGACCGAAAATCGGCACAATTTTGGATGTTCTTCTGGCCTTGGTTATTGACGACCAAAAATTGAATGAAAAAACAAAACTTCTTGAGTTAGCTAAAGATCTTAATAATAAAGACTTAGAGGAACTTCGCGATATGGCTAAGAAAAAAATTGAAGAAGAAAAGAAAAAAGAAGAGGAATTAATGAAAGAGAAGTATCGGGTGGAATAGAAATTGTCTCAGATTATAATGCTCGGCGGTTTGCGACAAGTCGCAAACCGCCGATTTTCAAATAAGACTGTAGCCAAAAAAATAATTTTGTTGTAGAATATAAACAATTAAAACAATCTTTCTTTTATTTTAATCACAAGCTTCTAAAAATTTTAGAGCTTTAAAAAAAAATGATACAAAATCCAAACACTTCCAATGATTCCCTGCAAGAAGAAGCATCGAAAATGCTTAATCTTTCACAGAAAAAAAATTTTAATATCAATGATATTCCAATCCACACGATGAAAGAAGATTTGGAGTTTCTTAAAAATCCTTCTTTAAAGAAAACCGCATTTCAAAATGACCTCCAGGAAAAATCTCCGGAAGAGGAATTGACTCCAAAACAAAAAACCAGCCCTTTTATGAATAATCCGATAGGGAACACTCCTTCGCCAACAAGACCTGAAAACATCATTCCGGAAACTTCCGAACTTCCATCAACAGTTTCAATAGAACATCCGCAATCTGTTTCAGGAAAAAAATTCGATACTTTTTTTTACATAATAGTTGCTGTACTTGTTATTGCGCTCATATCTCTTGGTTATTATTTTTGGGGAATAAACAAGCAAAAAGTCACCGAAGAAACCATAAACATACCGGAAACAACGAATGAGCCGGAAGAAATTGCTCCGACCTTGTCATATTCACAAGAAAATCCAAATTATATACAGCTTGAATTCGAAACAATAGATAGTCTCCAACTCCAAAAAGAACTTAAAAAATTTATGGATGTCGTGAGAGATGAAAAATACTTACACGCCCTGGAATTTGTAATTACTGATAGCACTAACAAACGCATAACCTTTAGTGAATTCGCATCAAAGATAGGATTAGGATTATCTCCTGCAGTAATTTCTAATCTTGGCGATAATTTCAATATTTTTATTTTCAATGACACTACTCCTAAGATAGGATTATCTATTGAAACAAAAAATCGAGAAACTATGGAAAAAATAATGCTCGACGAAGAAATTAATTTAGCGAATGAATTGAAACCTATAATGTTTACGGAAAATTTCAATTCTGGTAAAGAATTTGGAAATAGTGAATATAAAAGCGCCAAAATACGTTATCAAAACCTCGAGTCATCTGAACCGCTTTCAATCGATTATACAACCTATGGCAATCTTCTTATTATTGGAACATCTAAAGACACTCTGCGATCGATAATAGACCGTTTATCAAAGCCGGAAAATGAAAATATTATTTCAAAAGAAGAAATTCTCCCCGCTAAAAATTTGGAAGAAATTGAAACATCTCAAAACACACCAGAAACAACCAACCAATAAACCAATAAACCTAGAATCAAAATTGAAAATTAAAAAAACAAACAAAGATGCTTTTAGAAAAATTGTTTGTTTTTTTATTCAATAAACAGATCTGTGGATAACTTGTTGGCAATAAAAATTTTTTCAATTTTTCCTAGCAAATATTTAAAAATAATTTTAAATTTTAATTGTATTTTTTGAAAAAATAATATTTTTTTCAAAATTTTTCAGAAAGAAACTTTTTTCTAATAAATTCTAGAAAAAATGATGTTTTTAAAAATTTAACGCTTAAAACATTGACTTTTGCCTTTTTTTTTGCTATAATGGAATTACTGAACATTAAAAACTCGAAATTATAACGGTGGAACAGCTTTCAATCGCAATTTCCCCCTATTTGCGATTGAAAACCGTTCTACTGTTCAAGTATTGAAATCAATGCATTTCAATCGCTCTGATATCTGACATCAGAGACCCTAAAACAAAAATAAATATTTTTTATTAAAAAATAAAAACAAATAAAAAATAAAGTTCTTTAAATTCAAAGGTGTAATCACCAGAGAATAGTAGAATAAGAATCTTATAAGTCAGAAATAAGAAAAAACGAAGTCGTGCATAAAATACATATGCATAAAATAACTACTGATGCCTCCCTCACCCGAAGGCTAAGAAGTTTCAATGTCGTATGTTAGCATGACGAATGCCGGGCGCTTCAAGCCAAATTTATATATTATTCGGCGTACGAGGCGCCTGGTTTCCATACTTTTTTAAAAAAGATTAATGGCACCAGGAAGGTGTTTTTTTATTGCTTTTTTCCTTTTTTAAGCTATAATTTTGATATGAATAATCCAACTTCTAAAAGAAAAATTGGCGATATTGGCGAGAAATTGGCGGCTAACTACCTCAAAAGCAAGGGATATAAAATCCTGGAAATGAACTATTCTAATACATCCGGAAGACAACTAGGGGAAATTGATATCATCGCCAAAGACCTGAAGAGCGATGACATCGTTTTTGTTGAAGTTAAGACTCGTGACCGGATCAAATATGGTCAAACCCTACCGGAAGAAAATATAACTTATCCGAAACTCAGAAGACTTGAACGTATTTCAAATGCCTATTTAAATCAAAAAAAGCTTTTCCATTGCGGTTATCGATTTGATGCCATTTCTGTCTTAATAGATGAAGCTTTTCCAGAAAAGTCAGAAATTAAACATATAATCTGTTTGTAATAATAGACACAAAAAAACCTTTCTGTTAAAATGATGCTGTAGTTAATAATAAAAACTTTTTAATTTTAAATGAAAACAATATGGCTATCGACAAAAAAGACCTGAATGAACTCAAGAACATGCTCCTTGTGGAAAAAAAAGAAATAGAAGAAAATATTTCTAAAATTGCCAAACCGATAAATCAGAAAGCTGGCGATTATGAAACTTCTTTTGAAGAAATTGGTTCTGATCGGGAAGATAATGCTTCTGAAGTTGATCAATACACTGATGACCTTCCAGTAGAGATCACCCTAGAGAAAAGACTTCAAGAAATAATTGCCGCTCTTGATCGGATGGAAAAGGGAGCTTATGGCTTCTGTGAAAACTGCCAAAAGGAAATTGAAATTGACAGACTAAAAGCCAATCCGGCCGCCACAACCTGCATAAAATGCTGAGTAGCTTTGCATAAAAATGAATTTAATCCTTAAACAATCACTTACAGTATCAGCATTGGTTATCATCGACCAACTTTCAAAATATATTATCCGCTCATCGGGCGGATTTTATATTTGTAATTCTGGAATTTCTTTTGGAATACACCTGAGTTTAGGAATTTTTTACCTTCTTTGGATTATTATAATCACAGCAATTGTGCTGTTAATATTCAAAAGTCGATCGAAATTAACTATTTTTAGCTTATTGTTAATCCTTTCTGGCGCTTTTTCAAACATTATTGATCGTTTATTTTTTGGTTGTGTTATAGATTTTATTGATATAAAGGTTTGGCCGATTTTCAATATTGCTGATATTTTGATTTCCGCCGGAGCCATCCTGTTGATAACTAAAAATATTTTTCCAAAAAACCTCCGAATAAATAAAATAAAAAATAAATAAACCAAAATAAATCCTAATTTAAGCCATTTGTCCGGTGCTTTGTTTTTTTATCCACAAATTAACCATAATGTCCACATCTTCTAAAGTATTATCTGCCACTACAATCGGCCTAAAAAGCGAACTTATTGAAGTTGAAGTTGATGCTGTTTCCGCCGGACTTCATAGATTTAATATAGTCGGATTGCCTGATATGGCGGTAAAAGAATCCCAGGATCGGGTTGGAGCAGCCATAAGAAACAGCCGTTTTGTACCACCTCATCGTTGCGGAAGAATAACGGTTAATCTTGCTCCGGCTGATATAAAAAAAGAAGGTCCGATATATGATTTGCCTATGGCCTTAGGATTTCTTCTTACAACCGGACAAACTGAATTTGATTATAAGAATAAAATGTTTATCGGAGAGCTTTCTTTGGAAGGGAAAATCCGTCCGATAAAAGGCGTTCTGCCAATGGCAATCTTAGCCAAAGAAAAAGGCTTGAAAGAAATATATGTGCCGGAAGAAAATGCCGCCGAAGCTTCAATCATAAGTGATTTGGATATAATCCCGGTTTCTAATCTAAAAGGATTAATTTCTCATCTCCAAGGAGTTTCAAAAATTACCCCCACTCCCAAACCCGATTTGGAAAAATTTTTCGCCCAAGAAAAAAACTTTCTTGATATGGCAAATATCAAAGGTCAAGAACACGCTAAAAGAGCCCTAGAAATTGCCGCTGCCGGAGCGCATAATGTAATTTTAAATGGTCCTCCTGGTTCCGGGAAAACACTCCTAGCTAAAACGCTCACTTCAATTCTTCCAAGACTAACTATCGAAGAAGCACTTGAAGTAACAAAAATATTTTCTGTTGCTGGATTATTGCAAAAAAAATCCGGACTAATCACTCAAAGACCCTTTCGCTCGCCTCACCACAGCGCCTCAGCTGTCTCATTAGTCGGTGGGGGAACGTTTCCTCGCCCGGGTGAAATTAGCCTCGCTCATCGCGGTATACTCTTTCTGGATGAATTCCCCGAATTTTCTCGTTCCGTTCTGGAAAATCTTAGGCAACCATTGGAAAATGGAGAAATCAGTGTTTCCCGTGCTCAAGGAACATTAGATTTTCCTGCCAGATTTACCCTTATTGCCGCGATGAACCCTTGTCCTTGCGGCAATGCTACCGATCCGGAAAAAATATGCTCCTGTAGTCCGACCAACATTATTCGCTATCAAGCCAAAATTTCCGGTCCGATATTGGATCGCATCGATCTTCACGTAGAAGTTCCACGGGTAAAATTTGAAAAATTGTCCGAAGAGAGCCGTGAGGAAAGTTCGGAAAATATAAGAAATCGAGTAGAAAAAGCCAGAAAAATACAGAAAAAAAGGTTTCAAAATTCAAAAATAATCACTAATAGTGAGATGGAAAGTGATGAAATAAAAAAATTCTGTACACTAGACGGCGGATCATTGGAACTTATGAAAAATGCCGTTTCCCGGTTTCATTTAAGCGCCCGATCCTATTTTCGCATAATCAAAGTCGCTCGAACTATTGCCGATTTATCCGGATCAGACAATATCCTCCCGCAACACATCGCCGAATCAATTCAATATCGCTTCAAGTCGGAATAAGTTATTAGCTGGTAGTTTGTAATTGGTAGTTTTTTCCGAACTTTGCGAAGCGTGTTTCCGGATTACAGATTACGAACGTCAAAAATTTTGAAATGTAGCGAAGCGAAATGTAAATTTTAGTGAGTAATCGTCATAATCCTGCCAGCGCGAGCCTGTTCGACAGTTTCTTTCTATTCGCTTTCTTTGCTGTCAAAGAAAGCAAGTAAAATGTTTTTTAGAACTAACTGGATAAAAACTACTGCTCCCGCTATAATATTCTTGAGTCTAATCGATTGAATAATTATGCGGAAATTATTGAAATTCCTAATTTTATTGGCAATACTCTTTGCTGCTTTCAGGGTTTTTGCATTTTTTTCCGATTCTAAGGAAAAAATTGATTTCAACAATAAGCCAAAAAAAATCCATATTAATGATAATGGATTTCAATCGGAAATAATATCAGAAAAAAACGCCCTGAAAGATTTGCTCGAAGAAAATAGAATAAAAATAGGAAATCACGACAAAATATCTCCTAATCCTGAATCCAAAATTTTTCCCGGAATGAATATTGAAATCCGGAGGGCAATGGAAATAAAAATCGAAGTTGACGGAAAAACCATCGAAAATCACACTCTGGAAAGGAATATTGAAAAAATAATCGCAGAGAATAACCTAATTCTAGGAAAACTGGATAAGGTTTCTCCTGGCACGGAAAAATCTTTACAAAAAAACGAAACGATAATCATTACCCGGATAAACGTTGAAGAAGTAATAAAAAAAGAAGAAATAGATTTTAAAACAACTACTAAAAATGACTCAGAGTTGGGTTGGCGGGAAAAAAAGATAACAACTCAAGGAGAAAAGGGGATTAAAGAAGTTAAATACAGGATAACCTATAAAAATGGAAAAGAAATCTCGCGTATAAAACTTTCTCAGGAAATCATAAAAGATCCAGTAACTCAAGTTGAAACCCAGGGAACTTATATGAAACTTGGCAAAGCGAATAAAGGACTGGGAACTTGGTATGCCTGGAAAGGCGGAATGTTCGCCGCTTCAACGACCATTCCTAAGGGCGCTTATGTAAAAGTGACTGCCACAGCCAGCGGAAAAACTATTGTTGTGCAGATTAACGACTACGGTCCGCAAGGCAAAGGCCGGATAATCGACCTTGATAAAGTCGCTTTTGAAAAACTTGCACCCTTAGGCGCCGGAGTTATCGGAGTAAAAGTTGAACAAATATTGAATTAATAATAAAAATATGCAACCTAAAAAATCCCTCGGACAAAATTTTCTGAAAGATGAAAAGGTGTTGGATAAGATAATCAAATCGGCCGAATTAAAACCGGATGATTTTGTTTTGGAAATAGGGCCAGGAACTGGAGTATTAACTGAAAAACTGGCCAAAAAAGCTGGTCATGTGATAGCTGTGGAAAAAGATGATATTTTAGCAGAAAAATTGAATAAAAGCTTTAAAGAAAGCAAAAAATTTGAAATAATCCATGGGGATATAATGGGGATAAATCTTCCTGAAGTTTTAGAAAAGCATAAAATAGGTGATAAAAAATATAAATTGGTGGCAAATATACCATATTATATAACTTCATCAATAATCCAACTATTTTTGGAAACAAAATACCGGCCCAATGAGATGATTTTGATGGTTCAAAAAGAAGTGGCTGAAAGAATCTGTGGAAAACCCGGGGATATGAGTATTTTGGCTGTATCAGTCCAATATTATGCCAAACCGGAAATACTTTTTTATGTCGACAAATCCTCCTTCTGGCCAGTACCAGAAGTTGATAGCGCTGTTATTCGAATAACCATTGAAAACGAATTCCCAAGAAAAGATGAGATTAAAAGATTTTTCCGCGTTGTCAGAGCCGGATTTAGTTCCAAAAGAAAAACTTTGATTAACAATCTTTCTGCCAGTTTCCATTTGAATAAAAAATATGTCGAAGAAAAAATAAAAAAACACGGTTTTCAGCTAGAAATAAGAGCACAAGAATTATCAGTCGAGGATTGGAAGGTTTTAACTAAAGAATTTTCCTAAAATGATAAAATTGCCACCCAAACCAATATACATCCGTAAAAAAAGGCCGTGGCAAGTATGCTCCAGAGCAAAAAACGAGGTTTTATTTTATTGCTAACAACAATAATATAGTTAATAATCCCAAAAATAACTGCCCAAAAGAAAAGTTTTTTTTCATTAAGCAAAAAAACACTTAAAACAAAAGAAATAAAAATCCCTGAAGCTACTATTATTCTTCCATTTTTTTCACCAAAAATAACCGGAATAGTTTTTACTCCATCCGCTTTATCACCTTCAATATCTTTAAAATCCTTAAGAGGAATGGAAATTGTATAAGCGATAACCATAAGTATGATTATTCCAAATGGAATATTGTTAGTTGTTTGATCCTGACAAAGCATTATGTATCCCATAAAAAATATCAAAATCAAAGCAAAAGAACTTACCAAAGTCGCAATAATCGGAAAACGCTTGAGTCTAAAAGGCTCAGCAGAATAAATCCAGGCTACTGTTTGATATGTAAAAAATATGAAAAAAAATTTAAAACCGACAATTATTCCCGCCAAAAGAGCTAGAATAAAAAACATTACGCCCAGAGAACGATATTCTTCGGGTGGAATGGTTTTTCCCGAAAGCGGACGATTGGGATTGGTAATAACGTCCGTTTTTTGATCATAAAAATCATTGACTACTACGGAAGCTTTCCAACTGAAAAAAATTCCCAAAAGAAGTGTGACTATGGCAAAAAAAGAAAACATATTCAAACTGAAATTTTCCGGATTTTTAAAAACTCCAAAGGCAATTCCTACCAAAAATAAGCCGAAATGATATAAAACTTGAGGCCAGCGAGAATTGCCGATGACAGCATAGACCTTTTTTTTATCAATCATTAAAAAAATCACTGTCAATAAAATAATCAGAAACGGATAAAGAACAAAATCCAACCTATAAATAAAAGCATAACTCAGATTTTCCGCTTCTATTCCAAAAATTTTTGAGTTTCCTATAAAAAATTGAGCCACATTGAAACCTTGAACATCCTCGATTCTCATCCCACCCGTAACAATTGAATAAACAAAGAAAAAAATCGTTGGAAACGCACACATAAAAAAAATCAGAATATAAACAACCAAAGCTGAAGTAATTGTTTTTATGAAACTTTTTGTCTTATATAAAACAAAAATAGCCAACATTATTACTGCCAAAATGAAAACTATCTTTGTCCCAAAATACATTATACCGGAAGGCAGGTGGCCAAAAACACTCAAGAATTGAGAAATTAAATCATCAAAACTGCTCAAAAGATAAAAACTCCAATATACCTCCCCGCCGGTTTTTATCATATCTAATACTGGCGGAAAAATAATCAAGAAAGAACCCCATAAAAAGAGATTTATCATTTCTTTTGGGTTTATTTTGAGAAAAAAAGCTAAAAATATCCAGACTATAAGAAAAATAATAGAAAAAAATAGCACATTGTGAACAAATTCCAAAATAGTTGAATAAATGTCAGTTTCTCTTGAAACAGCCAGGAATTTTTCAACAAAAACTCGCAAAAAAATCAGGCTCAAAAAACCAAAAAAAACATTTTCCAAAGACACATTTTTCTCTATGGCTTTTTTAAAAAAATCAATAAGTATTTTCATACATTAAATCTAGCAATCTTCTTTTATTTAAGCAAATCATCTCAAAAGCTTAAAACTATTTCAGTTGTGGATAAAATATTTTTGTATTGGAAAAAATTATGCTATAATTATTTCAATATGAAAATGAAAAATATCAATCTTTCTTTTTTGGTGTTGCTGTTTCTTTTAGCGTTGACTTTTTCCTTTTATGCTGTCGCAGAAAATTCAACCAATACTAAAAGTATTTTTCTTGACAGCGATCAGGATGGGCTTTCTGATGAAGAAGAAAAGATATATGGAACCGATCCGCAAAATCGCGACACCGATAGCGACAGCTATTCTGATGGAATCGAAGTTAAAAGCGGTTATAATCCGACTATTCCCGCTCCGGGGGATAGAATAATAGAAAATGAAAAAAATACAAACAATAAATCCAGTTACGAATCGGAAGAAAATCTTACCCAGAAAATGGCGGAAAAAATAAGCATTCTTTCCAGCAGCAAAGATTCTGAGGATCAAGAAATTACCCTGGAAGAAACTCAAGCCATAGTAGATGAAATCCTAAAATCTTCCAGTGAAATAAATGAAGATGATATGCCGGAAATAAATACCGATGATATAAAAATAAAAAAACAGAATTATGGGAAACTGAGCAAGGAACGTCAGATAGAAAAGAAGAAAGAAGATTTCACCAATTATATAATTGCCATTTATTATATTTTTTCCAGCAATTCTGACAAACCGATAACTTCCGGATCAGATATTTCCAATTTCTTTGCCGAGCCAACAAATCAAATTATTTCAGCTATCTCAACAGGAAACACTGATTCAATAAAAGAATTCGCTGAAAATTCTGAAAAAATAATCGAACAAATGAAAGAAGTTGAGGTTCCAGAAGATTTAATTGAACTACACACCAGGGGATTACGTTTCGCTTATTATTCTCTTTCTCTTAAAAATGACATAGCAATCAAAACTGATGATCCTATTTCTCAAATAATTTCTTATGGAAAAATTGAAGCTCTTCTAGGAGAAATTTTAAACTATTCAACAGAGATAACCCAAAAATTCAGTGAATATGATTTGAAATACGATGAAAATTTAAAGAAAAAATTAAAAGATATCGGTCTATTTGCCCCAGAAGAAGATTTTCAAATTAATCTAGACAAATAAAATGGTTAAAAAAAATAAATTACTTTTTGGAAAAAAGATTTTTATTCTTCTTATCTTGTTTTTTATTTTTTCATCTTTTCCTACAAAATGTGCTAATGCTTGGATGTCAATCCCGGCAGCTATCATAGGAGCTGGCGTTGAGGAATTAAAGTCACTTATGAATGGAGTACTGAGAGGAGTAGAGAAAAAACAAGCGGCTAATATGATGATTAAACAAACTGAAAGTATGCTTTCCGGAAACAGCCTTTCTGATACAAAATTCATAACTAATTGGGAAGATTATTTAATAAATCAACCAACTGAAAGAACGAATCGTTACATTAATGACCAAATAAGTTACACTCTCGGTGGCAAGGGAAGTTCTAATTATATAAATGCCAATGGAAGTAATTATTTTAAATTAATGGAAGGCATTGCCAAGGGATCAGCTTCTGAAAACGAACCCTTGCAGGTAAATTTTTCCAATTCTGACAGCATGTTCAGGAGCGGAAATAACTATAACTTTTCCGGGCTTAATTCATACATGGAAGGAGTAAACAATCCTTGGGCGATGGACTTTTATATAAAAAATAAATACAATGCCTATTTGGAAGAAGAAAAAGAAATAGCCCAAGCAAAATCAGTTGCATATAGCGGATTTAAAGGGGGCGGAGATGAAGATGGCAGTGGACAAATTTATATTCCCGGATCAATCTTATATGGCAATACTGTCAATGCCTATGATTTGGGAAACAAAACTATTGCCGGAGCAACCAGTATGGGAGAAATTATTTCAACGGTAGTTTCCCAAATGATCACCCAATCCGTTCAAGCCGGGATTGGAAACGTGAAAAAATCAATCAACAAAGAAATAAACTCTGTCAATAGTCGCGTCAATCAAAATATTAATGATTCCGTAAACCAATATGGACCATCTGCCGCCTATCAATCAGCCAATAGAAGATAATTATAGTTTTTCAGAAATAAAATCCAGTGAAAAATAATCAATTTTTAAAAACAATTATTCTTTTTGCTGTTTTTGTTTTGGCAATAACGGCTTTTTTTGGATTATTTGGAGCAGAAAAAGCGCAGGCGGGAGAATGTATTTGTGGACGATCAGGCTCTGGATATGCAAAAGAATCTGTTTTTTATAACGATAAATACCCATTAGAAGCTTCCGACAAAGAAAAATGTTATGAAATTTGTCAGAAAGAAAAAATCAACGATGGATTTTCAAATATGGCAGTTCCCAATCCTCATATTAAGTTTGACGGAATAGAATATTGGAATAATGGAGGTCAAGGAATAAAACCAACTTCAGAAATTAAAAATCACGATAAACATTACAGAGCCGGATCGTCTAAGGCAGTTGAAAATAATACCAGCGTCTGTGCTAATCTTCCTTCTGGCATATCAAATCTGGGTAATTATCTTCTGAAGTGCCCACTTCTTCACATACTTAGCTTCGTGGTAGTTTTATTAAGCATTGCTGGGGTAATCTTTGATGCCATAATTAACCCCACTGTCCTAAGCACCATAATAAATAATGAAGCTATTTACTTTGCATGGTCACTAGTCAGAGATTTTCTAAATATTGTTTTTATCTTTGTTCTTCTCTATAGCGCTTTCTGCACAGTTTTCCAAGTGGATAAATATCATTGGTCAAAGGTTGTTCCCAACCTCATCCTAATGGCGCTTCTTGTTAATTTCAGTTATCCCATAACCCGCTTCATCATCGATGTTGCTAATGTTATTATGTATTTTTTCATCAATCAATTATCACCCACCGGAACATTAGCAAACATAGCGGATGCTAGCGAAATGGAAAAAATTATAACAACACCCAATCCAGATGTTATGTTTATAATCGCCTCCATAGTTTTCACATTTATTCTGGCAATGACTTTTATTGTTTTAGCGCTTCTTTTGCTTGTCCGAGTTGTCACATTGGCAATTCTGATTATTTTTTCCCCCATAGCTTTTGTCGGTCCGACGCTTCCCGGATCGGAACTTTCCGGAAAAGCCGGCGAGTGGTGGAAAAAATTGATGGATGCCGCTTTTTTCGGACCGATAATGCTTTTTTTCGTTTTTATTTCATTGCAAATAATAGGAGAAATGGCAGGCATACAAAATCAGTTTTCATCTTTAGCAGAAGATAATACTAAAATTAGCTCTCTGCAAAGACTCATAGGCTCAGCAGCTTATTTTTCCATTCCGGTTATTATTCTCTGGATGGGAATGATGGTAGCTAAAAAAAGCAGTCTAATCGGCGCAAGCGCAATCGTAGGCAGCGTCACTAAACACGGAAAATCTTTCGCCAAAAATCTCGGCGGTATAAGACCTTTAGCTTCATGGGGATTTAAAAAAACCGGTATTCCGGGCGGAATGAAACAGCGCTTTGCGCAGTTTAAAAAATCAGGTTGGCTTGGTTCTGAAAGAGCTGAGGAAAGAGAGGCTAAATTGGCAGCTAGAATGGGAGTTAAAGGCGCTCAAGATAAACTTAATGCCAAGAAAGTTAAAGAGGCTTATGATGATAATGATATGAGCAATAAGATGGCATCTGATCTTAAGACTCTTGCAACAAGCTCTGATAAATATACACGAGCTGCAGCCATTAAAGAATTAGCTGATAAACATGGCATAATAGAAGATACTGATTTTGAAGATTTCAGAAGAACCTTTGGAGAAGCTTCTCAAGAATTTAAACAACTTGCTTATAAAGTAAGATCAATTAGACCAGAATTGGCTTTTGCAAATTTCAAATCAGATGGAACAATCGACACAGATCCAACAACTGGAGATATAAATTTCAATACTAAGCATATGGAAGATTTTGTGAAAAGTAGTCAATTCAGACTTGACAATTATAAAAGTGATACTTATAAAAATGCTGCATTTATGGAAATTGTAGCTAAAGAGGATGCTGCAAATATTGATGATATTGTAAAATTAAAGAAAAAAGGAGCTTCTTTTAAAAATAATCTAGAAATTTCATTGAATAAACTTGCTTCTAATAGTACATACAATGTTCCAGGAGATTCAACTTCTAAATTTGTTCAGAGAGCTTACACAGCAACAACAGGAAAACTATCAGCCAGTATAGACCCTTCTCTAGAGAAATATATTTATGAAAAAGGAAATAAAGACACTCTCTCTGATTTTGACATTTCAACTGTAAGCACTTTCCATAAAGAATCCTTTGCTAGAAATATTAGTATTGGAAAATTCAAAGAGATGGTGAGTAATATGGACAATACTAAAGCAAGAAACATTGTTAGATATATTTATAATTCTGCACCAGGCACCGATCCTAATGTTCAATCATTGAAAAAAACTATCGACAGAGATCCTCAATTGCGTGCATACAAATAGCTTTAATTATTTTTATTCTATGGATTTTTTTGAAAAAATTTCAAAATTACCAGATTCAGAAAGAGAATTTTTTGGTTCAAATGATTTTCGTTTTGAACTTGAAAAATCTTGCTTTCTTTATAGTGAACAAGAAAAAATTATTGAACAATTATCTACACCCGTAGGATTAATCTTTGTAGGCGAAGAAAAATTGGAAAATCTACCTCACATAGTCAAACAAAATAATATTGCCGATAATATAGCTTTTGGAATTTCATATGAAATAAACAAAAGACTTTTTGCTAAATTTCCCGATTATTTTACTAATGCACCAGAACTTTTATACAAATGGGAACGATTAAAAACTACACCAATTATTTCCGAAGATGCTGCTTGGCAAAAAGTTTTAGAAATAGAGCCTTGGATAATCAGGGAAAAAGAGGATGAAGAAAAAGAAAAGATGGAAGAAATAAAAAAGGAAGAAATTCGTCAAACTCCCCAAAATCTCCTAAACCTCAACATCTCCGACGCGATGAAAAAATTTCCGGAAATTGGCGAACAGCTTATTACATCTGAACACATCCGATTGAAATCATTCCCTGAACCGGTCCGGCCATCGATCAAGAATTGGATTTCTGATTATATGTTCAACGTCGGAATAAACAATCACGATCAGATGGTGCGAATGGATTATCTTTTTCGAAACATCAACACGCAGAAACTTTCTTCTTCTGAAAGAGAAAAATTGACCGATATCGCCAAATCATTTGATGAAAATACTCCGCTTTCAATTGATGCCGACAGAAAACAGGTAATCTTTCTGAGACCTCAAGAAAAACCTTCAGCAAAACCAGCCTCATTCTCGTCTTCAATCAACCTAAGACCTTCCGAAAAAAAACCGGAAGTCAATGTAGAAGAAAGATTGAGCAATTGGAGAAGAGATTTGAATCCAAAAAATGAAAACCCCGCTCCGGAAAATCAAAACAATATCAACTTTTCCTCTCCGCATAAATTTCCCATAGAAAAAATAAACTCACAAAAAAATTTCCCGCCAGCCGAACCTAAAAAAGCATTCTCAAATTCAACTGTTGACTTGAGCAATATTCAATTGAAAAATCCTGTCAAAGACAATTTTTCCCAGAAAAATGTCGTCAACCTAAAAGAGAATTGATTTTTCAAATTAATAAATACAAATAAAATATTTTATTACGTGTTACAATGATATATGTTATATGATATATGTTATATGATATATGTTATAAGAATTTATGATGTTTAATGTTCCACAATTTATAAATGTCGAAGACAAGATTGTCGGTCCACTGACCGCCAAACAGCTCGGTTGGCTTTTTTTAGGGGGAATAATCGTGCTTCTTCTTTATACCTTCCTTGAAACTCAAATATTCTATATCGCAGCAATTCCGGTTCTGGCTATCGCCCTAGCTTTTGCTTTTTATCGCCCCTATGGCCAGCCTTTTGTTTTTCTTGTCGGCTCGATATTTTACTTTTTTATGAGACCAAGAATGTATATTTGGAAAAAAATCACGGAAAAAAATCAAGCAAAAAACACCATTTTAAAAACAGCTCCAAAAAAAAATCTTCGAAAAACCGCTTCTTTTGACGAGCTCTCCCAAATTTCTGAGTCGCTTGACATAAATAAAAGAAAATAATCTCAAAAGATCATATTTTAAATTTTAGAATTTATTATTTTTGTAAAATAAAAAATAAAAACCGTGTTATAATTCATCTATGGAAAAACTTTACTCAGAAAAAAATACAAAAAAAACCACCACTTCCGCCACTCAGCAATTCATTGACGTGGCTGAAATAAAGGAAGATGTGATTGTTTTGAAAAACGGCGCTTTGCGCGCCGTGCTTGGAGTTTCTTCCATAAATTTCGATCTAAAATCAACCGAGGAACAGGAAGCAGTTATTGGTCATTACCAAAGTTTTCTCAATTCCGTCGATTTTCCCGTTCAAATATTGATCAGTTCAAGAAAAATCAATATGGATAAATATCTTGATTTTCTGACTGATAAAGAAAAACAACAGTCTAGTGAACTGATGCGCCTCCAAATATCCGAATATAGAAATTTCATAAGACAACTGATTTCCGTATCCAATATAATGGATAAAAGTTTTTATATCATTGTTCCATTTTCTCCGATTGAAAACAAAGAAGGCGGTTTTTTCAAAAATCTGCAAAGCCTTCTTGATCCCAAAAAAAATATATTGGAAAAAAGAGAGAATTTCGAAATATATAAATCCCAGCTTAACCAGCGCATTGACCAAGTAGTTGCCGCTTTATCCGGAATAGGACTGAAAATAATCCCGCTTAAAACTCAAGAGCTCATCGAGTTGATGTTCAACAGCTATAATCCTTCTACTGCCAACAATTCCGGACTAGGAGATATTTCAAACATAGAATTAAAATAATATCAAATAAAACACGAAGTAATAAGAATTTATGCTTGATTTTTTTGGAAAACAAAAAAAGACGTCGCCTGTCCAATCAAAACAGATTGAAGATGAAGTAATCGCCTCGGAAAAAATATACCAGGAAGGCTTAGCCAAACTCCAGGATCTTTTGGCGCCGGCCGCTATAAACATTTCTCCGAAATATATCCAGGTTGGTCAGACTTATGCCGGAACACTTTTTGCTATGGCTTATCCAAGATATCTCCAGAGTAACTGGTTTTCTCCTATTATAAATATCGATATGCCGATTGATATAGCGATGTTTGTTCATCCAATTGAAACTTATGATATATTAAAAAACCTGAAAAAAAGCGCCACGCAAGTCGAATCTCAAATCAATATCGAACAGGAAAAAGGACTTATCAGAAATCCCGTCCTTGAAACCGCCATTCAAGATATTGAGGAACTCCGCGATAAACTCCAACAAGGAACGGAGAAATTTTTCAAATTCGGACTATATATTACCGCTTATGGAGATACTGAAAAAGAAGTGGGGGAGATAATGAAAAGCATAGAAGCTATTTTGGAAGCCCAATTGGTTTATGTCAAACCGGCAATTTTTAAAACCGAGCAAGGATATAACTCAACAATCCCTCTAGCTAATGACGAGTTGAATAGTGGAACAAATATGAACAGCGCTCCGCTTTCAACCACTTTTCCCTTTGTTTCTTCAACTATTTCCACTAACACCGGAGTGCTTTATGGAATCAATCGCCACAACAACAGTTTGATAATTTTCGACCGTTTTGAGATGGAAAACGCCAATATGGTTGTTTTCGCCAAATCTGGAGCCGGAAAAAGTTATGCCGTCAAACTTGATGTCCTTCGCTCTTTAATGCTTGGAACGGAAGTTATTATCATTGATCCGGAAAATGAATACAAGCATCTTTGCGACACGGTTGGCGGAACATTTATCCGAATTTCTCTTAATTCCAGCGATCACATCAACCCATTTGACTTACCCCAAGTCAAAGAAGACGAAAATCAGGAAGATATCCTAAGAAATAATATCGCCAATCTGCTCGGACTTCTTCATATTATGCTTGGAAACATAACTCCGGAAGAAGATTCTATCCTGGATCGAGCCGTTCATGAAACTTATGCTATTCGTGACATTTCTATTGAGACTGATTTTAATTCCATTCCAAAAGAATCTTTTCCGACAATGTCTGATTTATATCAAGTTCTTAAAAGTATGGATGGGGGAGATGATTTGGCGGTAAGATTGGAAAAATATACCGAAGGGGTATTTTCCGGATTTCTGAATCATCCGACCAACATAAAAACAGATAACCAATTGGTTGTCTTCAATATCCGCGATATGGAAGAATCTTTGCGACCGATTGCAATGTATGTGATTTTGCAATTCATCTGGAATGAAATGCGGGCTAATCGTAAACGTCGCCTGGTTATGGTTGATGAAGCTTGGGTTATGATGAAATATGACGACGCAGCATCATTTTTGTTCGGCGTTGCCAAGCGTTGTCGTAAATATTATACCGGACTAACAACAATTACTCAGGATGTAAATGACTTTTTAACTTCCCGTTATGGAAAAGCTATCGTTACCAACTCCTCCCTGCAACTTCTTCTCAAGCAATCTCCGGCCGGAATTGACGTTATTTCTGAAACTTTCTATCTTACTGATCAGGAAAAATTCCTTCTTCTTGAAAGCAATGTCGGAGAAGGCATATTTTTTGCCGGCGCCAAACACGCTGCTATCAAAATATTAGCATCATATTCCGAAGACCAGATAATTACCACTGATCCTTCCCAACTTCTGGAAATTGAACAAGCCAAAAGAGAATTTGCCGATGAAGAAGGCTTGGAATAGTTTTTTTTTGATATATCGGAAAATGAATTAACTAAGATTTGACCTTATGGAACAGGAAATAGAACACAAAAAAAGACTTGAGGAAATTAGAAATGGAGACAATACAGACAAAAATATGCCTGTTAAAAATTCAGAGGAAGAAAAAAAGAAAAATGAAAAAAGCGCAATTAGTTCTGTTTTAAAAGAAAAAAAACAAGGAATAAAAGAAGCAATAAGTCTTGCAGCTTATCTCAATCCTTTTACTGATTGGATGTTCGGAATCGCGCTTGCTATGGCAGCCCTGAAAGATATTTTTGATTATTTTGGAATTATTTTTTTTGGAATCGGATGGTTGATAACTTTTATGGCTTCAGTTTTAATCTTTTTTACCCTCCTTTTAGCCGGCGCCTCATCCAAAAAAAATAACGCCAATTCCTTGGTCAAAAAATACGGAACACTGGCTGGAGGAACTGCTATGGAATTAGTTTTAGGTATAAATTTTCTACCCATTCAAACAATAACTGTAATCATAACATTCATTCTTACCCTTAAAGAAAGGCAGGATAATGATCGATAGTTTATTTAGTAATAAAAAATATGAATCCGGGATTAGATTTCAATTTTTATAAAGAAAAAAATAAACAAATTGCTTCTTTAGTTGTGATTATTTTTTCTTTGGCATTGTTTATTTTTTTCCCCTCTTCAGGATCAATTCAAGCCCTAACAAAGGGATTGTTTTTTCTCATATTATTGCCTCTACTTTTTATAAAATTCATAACCAAAGAGAAACTTACTGAATACGGCATCGGCTTAGGAAACAAAAAAACAGGAGTAATCCTATCAATCAGTGCCTTAATTTTAAATCTGATTATTTTTTTATTTCTCTTCAAATATTCTAATTTTTCTAAAAACTATATACTACCGGAAATTGTTGTTTCAAAATTCTGGACGTTTGTTCTTTATGAAATTGTTTTTGTGAATTTATATCTTATCTTTAATGAATATTTTTTCCGGGGATTTATGCTTTTTTCTCTCAAGAAATCAATTGGATCTTTTGCAATTTTGATACAATTTATCGTTTTTGCCTTATTTTTATTATTAACAAAATCATTTTCTTGGCAAATGCTTCCATTTCTAATCCTGGCCACCACTGGAGGATTAACAAGCTATTTGAGCAAATCAATTTTATATTCGTATATTTCTGGATTTTTATCTATAATAATATTAGATGCTTATTTGATTGCTAATTTAAGATAAATTTTAACCTTAAGAAGATGAAAAAAATAATTCTTTCAGTTTTCCTTGTATACTTTTTTACCTCTAACATTTCTGGTGTTTTTGCTCTTGGTAGTAGCTTGATAGACCCAAGAGAAGCCATGAATGATATTTTTGAAGATTTAGGTATAGAAAAAGATTCAGTAAAAGATACCGCACAAACATTTAATGTTTCCAATTTCAAAAAAAATCCACCCCAAGTTTCCCTAGTTTTTAGTCCGAAAAATCCTATTCCGGGAGAAAAAATAACTGCTACAGCTATGCCGATGTATTTTATGAATGATTTTAAAAATCTATACTTTACTTGGTATCTGCGTAATGCGGAATGCAAAAAATACGAAAAAGAAAGCGCCTATAAAGAAGCCAGTAAAGAAACAAGAGATAGAATAAAAAAAATTTGCGACCTTAATGAAGACGAAATAGTTGATATAGAAGATTATAAAATAAAAGCGGCTCAAATAAGAGTAAACAGCGGGTATGATAAAAATGGAGCGATTTATTCCTCCCAAGAAAGAAGAAGTAAAGGACTCTCTGCTGATGGAGATTCCTATAAAGCTCCTACTGGAGGAGCTGATCAAGGCGGAAAAAAAGAATATTGTTTTTACCATGATGTAAAAACAGGCAAAGATAAAGAATTACCTAACTGTGGCCACTTATTTCCCTCCTCTTATTCAATGGATGCAAGTGGAAATATAAGAAAAGATGGCGGCCAAATGGGAAAAGGTCTTTTTGATGAAAATGATGCTTCCAAAGAACATTTCTGGCAATCTAATCCGGACGATCCGGATACGGCTGGGGTCGGCACAGTTGATGAGGCTACTATCATTGGCCTTGGGGCTACAGAATTTTCCTGGATATATTTAGCTGATGATGAGATAGGGGTTGTTGTTGAAGGAATATCAAGTGATACAGTCCAAGAATATGATTCTTCCTATAAAACAATGTGGGCACTTTTAAAAAATAAATGTGAAACTATCCCAAAAGAAGTTAGCGATTTCAATAAAAAATGCCTTATGTATAATTTTATCTCTCCTTCGGAAGAGACTGGGATAAACTCAAAAATAGATATTAGCCTGATTAGTAGTCCGTCTTCACCTATTAACGATGCGTCTCCGGAGGGACAAGCTGGAGACGAACTTTCTTTTATTGCATCCGTTTCTAATGTTTCCGATCAATCCTATTTAAATTATCAATGGGAAATTTTTCTAGCCGAATCAATGAATCCAACAGACTGGGGAACGGCCCTTATTAAAAGCAAGCTTCCAAACGCATCCCAAACAAGCGGAATTGGAATCAACACTTTCAAGTTTAATATGAACCTCAAGGAAGATATTATAAAGAATAATAAATACATAAAAGCTCGGGTCACAGTTACTAATCCAAAATCAAAAAAAAGCACCGACAGGGGCACTACTGAAACTATTCTCCCTATAATATCGTCTTCCGAATATCTCAAAATATATACTGCTTCTGTTTCAGAAAATCTCTCCAATGCCACTATAAATGAAAAAGAGATTTGTCTAAAAGAAAATTCTAATGGAAAAACAAACGCTCTTCCAGAATCAATTTGTAATGTATATAAAAATGAACTTATCGCATTAAAAATTTCCGATTCTTCCGATTTTAACGATTTTAGCTGGAAAATAGATGGAAAACCGATTGAATGCGTATTTCCCGATATTTGCGGAACAAATAATGAAAGTTATAAGAATCTTTCATTTTTCCCAATATTAAAAGAAGTTGGAAAAAACTTCACAGCTACATTGGAAGCAATTAATAAGAATAATGGCGAGAAAATAAGTCTTTCGAGATATTTTTCAATTGTTGAGCCGGAAATAAAAATAATATCTGCTGATCAAAACACTTCTCGAGGAAAACTCTTGGGTCATTTTACAGATCTTGACGGAAAGGAATATCCTGATTACGACAAGGACAATTTTGAAGCTCTATCTAATAACAAAATAAAGCTTCGTGCCGTTCCAAGCGGTGGAAGCTCTGCAAAAACCACTTACCTATGGTATGTTAATAATGAGTTGGTTGATGGAACTAATTATCAAATTGAAGATAATGTCCTTATTCTTCCTGGAAAAAATACTGATGAATTTTACGATGTAAGCGTAGTAGCTAACTACACTCAAGATGTTAATACTAAAAAAGCGCTTAACAAATACTATGAAGTAAACTATAATAATTTCTATGAGAAGCAATATTCCGATTCGATAAGAATAAATATGGTTGACAGCTTTTTTGGAGATTTGTCATCTGATGTTTCTCAAAAACCAACCACAAAAAAAATATTTGCCACGGTTATTTCCGGCTTGCCTTCTTATATCGCTTTTCTCCTAAAAACGATTATTTCGGTAGGATTAATAGTATTTATAATAAAAATAATTTTTTCCTTTACTCCAAAAACAAAAGAATATGGTGATTAATGAAAAAAAAATAAATATAACATTCGCTCTTTTTAATGTTTTTATTTTGTTATTTTTTTTAGTTCCAACAGTCTATGCTGATGATTGCGAAAATATGATGAATTTAATGATTTCTAAGGGAATTTTAAAACAAATTAAGACAGATGCCGATAAAACTGCTTTTTTAAATTCTTGTCGAAAGGAATATGGAGAAAAAACCACTGCTAAAATAAATGATTTCATAGATAATAATAAGAACGCAAGTCAAGAAGAAATTGCAAATACTTTAATAAAATCTGATTTTGGGAAAAAAATATCCCCTAAATCCTCTGGATATACATATACTTTATTAGAAAAAATACCCGGTTTTGAAGGTGTTTCAACGAATCTTCCTGAATATATAAATGCAATTTATAAATTCGGCCTTTGGACAATTGGGATCGCCGCCCTTCTTATGATTACTCTTGGAGGATTTATGTATATTACCAGCGCCGGAAATTCAAGTAGTACCGGAAAAGCCAAAAAATTCATTACCGATGCCATTGCCGGACTTATTCTGGCGTTTATTGCTTATTTATTATTAAAAACGCTAAACCCAGATTTGCTTGAGATGAATTTACAAAATTTTAAATAAAATAAACTCGAAAAAAAATAAAAAATGTCATTTTTTAGTAAAAAATTTTTTGTACTATTTTCCCTTTTAGCATTACTCGCTCCTCTTTCCGCTTTTGCAGACGGATTAGTTCCTTGCGGAGGACCGGGAGAAGATATTTGTACCCTTTGCCATTTCATAATCGGAATAAACGGCTTTATTTTGTGGGTAAGAAACATTGCGACTTTATTTGCCATTGCCGGAATAACCATTGCCGGAGCGATGTATGTTATTTCTGCCGGAACCAGTCTCAAGGAACAAGCTAAGAAATTTATTACCGCCTCTCTTATAGGGTTTTTGGTCATTCAATCCGCTTGGTTGATGGTAAGTGTGACTATTTGGCTCTTAGCAGTAAAAACCGACCTCGGAATCGGGGTTGTCAAATGGAATATTTTTACTTGTGATAAAACAACCTCAACAAAAGGCAGTACCGCCCCTAATTCAACTGCTGGAGCATCTTCCTCAACCACACCATCATCTTTCACTTGTGCTCCAACAAATAATGGCTGTGGCGAACTTGAAGTAGTTGTTAGCGAAACATCTCCTGATGTTTGCAATTTCACTTCTCCTGAATTAGTTCATAAACTTGCATGTTTAAAAGGAAAAAATGTCGGAGCAAAAATAACCAGCATTACAGTAAGCAAACCCGATTGGTGTGAAAAATGTGTTAATAGTTATGTGGGAAGTGGCTATTGCATTCATGCTAAAAATTCCTGCCACTTTGGAGGACAAAACTGCAAAGGAACATCTCAAGCGGCAGATATTGACTCAGCAAACAATGAGCCTGTTGCCAAAGCAGCTGTTGAATGCGGTTTTGATACTGTTTATTTTAATAATAAAGAATGGGTTTCTGGAAAAACAGACCTCTCGATAGGACACACAAAACACATACACGCCAGTGTTAACAATGCCAAGTGCGGATGTAAATAAGTTATTATTATGTCAAAAAAGAAAATATTCATACTTTTAGTTATTATTTTGGTTGTTTCTGCAACAGCTCTTTCCATTTTTAACAGTTTTCAAAACAGAAACACACAACAAGAAGAAATTTCAAAAGAAGACCTGGGGACATCTCAAGGGTTACCTATTTCTGAAAATAAACAACCCCCGCTTTCTGATGTAGAGATAAAAAAACAATTCGAAACATTTGTCACAAATTCCCGAGCAAAAAAAACTTTTGAAGGTTTTTTACACACAGAAATAATTGATCCGAATAAAAGCTCTATTTCCTTAAACACAACCATGCCGGCACTCGAATTTAGTATGGGACAAGAATTATCAGAAAAAATTATTCCCGACGACTACCAGTTTTTTTCTTGCTACTATCCGGAAAAGTCGATTGATTTTGGCATAAAACTAAACACCCAAACAATTGATGAAAACGATGCTCAAAGTTCATCCCCAGAATATTCCATTTCAATCGATATGAAAAAATGGGAGAATACCATACTCAAAGATTTACATAATATTATTTTTCCAAAGATTGTTTTTTCTCCGTCAGAATTAAGCCAGAATTTGATTTTTAAAGATGGTTTGGCCAGATACACCGAAATTAAACTTCCCAATGATCAAAAAAGTTCCATCAATTACTCTATTATTGGAAGAAATATATTCATATCAACCTCCATTGACTGTTTGAAAAAAGGAGCCAATGAGCTTTTTCGACCTTAGGAAAGTAAAAATAAAAGTCTCGTTTTTATTTTAAATTTTATTTTATGGCTTGGATAAAAAAAATGTTTTTTCTCTCCTTATTGGTTTTTTGCTTGTCCCTTCTTTTTTGGGGAGTTTATAACATTTCCTTCAAATCCGACGCTTCAAAAGAAGAAATTTCAGAAAATACCCTTGAGGAAGAAAATAATTCTGAAGAAGCGGGTATTATTAAAAAATCATCTTCTTCAGAAATATCTCTTATTTCAGACGAAGCTGTTATTTCTCCGATAATTTCAGAAAATGGAAATACAATAAAATACTATTCAAAAAATAATGGCAAAGCATTTCAAATAGACTTTGAAGGAAACGGAAAAAGAGCTATTTCCGAAAAAGAACTTATCGGTTTAAACAATGTTTTTTGGTCAAGCGATAAAAGTAAGGTTATATCTAAATTTGTTAATCTAAAAATGATTCCTCGTTTTTATTATTATGATTATATTGAAAATAAAGGAGTTCAATTAAAAGATAATATAGACGAGATAGTTTGGCATAAAAACAACAATAAGATATTTTATAAACATTTTGAACCATCTACAAAACAAAGAACTCTTAATATAGCCGATCCCGACGGGAAAAACTGGAAAAAATTAACGGATATATCTTTTAGAAATATCTCTATTGCTCAAATTCCTCAAACAGGTTCGGTTTCTTTTTGGAATAAACCTGATGCTTATTCTGAAACAATCTTGAAAAAAATTTCTATAATTGGAAGCGAAGAAAAGATTATTTTTAATAATGGCTATGGAGCAGATTATTTGTGGAATAACAATGGAACAAAAATATTAATGAGTCGCCTTAATGAAGAAGCAAGCAATAAAATACAGCTTTTTATTCTAAATGAAAATGGAGGGGAAATAAAAGCTTTAAATATTCCTACGATAATATCTAAATGTGTTTGGTCAAAAGACAGTGAAACCGTTTATTACGCTCTTCCCGGATCAATTCCTGATTCATCAATAATGCCCAATGACTATAATGAGGGAAAATTTAATTCTATTGATACTTTTTGGAAAATAAATCTTTCTTCGGGAGAAAAAGAAAGAATAATAGATCTTGATAAAATAAAAGACAAATATGATGCCAAAGAGCTGTTTTTAAGCCCAGACGAAGGAATCCTATTTTTTATCAACCGCTATGATGACAAGCTCTATAGAATAACATTATAAAAAAGATTTATTTGGGAAAAACAAACGAGCGTTATTCGCGCTCGTTTGTTTTTTTTAGTTTTAATCATTTTCATGACAATATCCAAATAAGATTACTATCCAAAAAACAATTGCGAGATCGTTTTTAAAATATGTCGTATCAAAAAATCCATGAAGCAATACATCAATAATAATCAATAGTGCCATATAGATTATTGCAGTTTTATTTTTTCTAAGAAATATTTTTTTAAAAAATAGATAAAGAATACAAAAAAAACCGATTAATCCCAATATTCCCGAATAAAGCCAAAAGGCGAGAAAAATATTATGTGGATGAGGAACGGCCCATTCCAGATATGGAGGATAATATTTTTGGTATTCTAAGTATTTTTCTTGAAAATTTCCCGGTCCAATTCCGAAAAATCCGTCGTTTTCAATCATTTTTCCAGCTGATCGCCAAATCATAATTCTTGAATCAAGAGATGATCGTCCATTTCCAATAAACACATTCTTAAGCTTCGAAGAATCGCCTTGAGAAACAAGCAGGATTCCAAAAATTAAAATAATCAAAAATATGTTTTTTTTACTTAAGTGATTTTTTAGAATAAAAAATATCAAGATAGCTAATCCCAAAGAAAACCAAGCCGCATAAGAATAGGTTAAATAAAAAGAAATCATTATAATAATTATCGTAATCAGATGAACAGTGTTTACGCTTTTCCAGCCATCTTCGACTATATTGGATTTATTTTTATAAAAACCTATAAATCCGATAATCATAGCCGGCGCAAGATACATTGCCAAATAATTCGGTGAATTAAAAATTCCTTCCAATCTACCATCAAAAGTTATTTCTTCTAGCAAAAAATATATTAAAGAAATTAACGAAACAACTAGAGAAGAAAGATAATAGCTTAAAAAAATCTTTTTAATCCCTTCTCTTTTTAGAAAAGAAATCGAAACTGAACTAAATAAAATTGGAATTAAAAACCACCCTTTCAATATCCCCATCCCGACAAAATATTTTTCATTCATCACTATGGATATTGTTGTTCCTAGTAAAATAATAATAATTCCAAAAAAAAGACTTCGATACTTTTTTATAAAATAAAAGAATTCTCTTGTTCTTTCTTTTTTTGAAAAATAAAACAACAAAAAAATAAAGATGATTATTTCCAAAATATTTGTCGAAAATTCAAAAAATCTTATCTTTATAAGATAGGTTGGTAATAAAAATATTATCAAATAAATAAATCTCTCAAAAAAAGTTTTTCTTATGGACATATTTTTCGGTAATTAATATCTTCCTTACAAGAAACCGCATCACAACTTGCTATCATCAAAAATAAAGCCAAAACAGTTTGAGAATATATAGCTGTCTCAACGATAGAATGAATAGAAAAAATAAACACACTAAGCGCCAACCCAAAATATATCAAATCCTTTTTTGCTTTTTTTAAATAAGAAAAAAACACTAAAAAAAGTGCGCTCATCCAAATCAATGCATTGATAATTCCTGTTTCTGCCGCAACATCAAGATAGACACTATGCGCATAAATAGGCTCCCGGTAATCGGCTGTAGGCTTAATTTCAAGCGGATAGTTGCCAATCCCAACTCCTATTATTGGATTTGAAGCTACAATATCTATGGCTTTTTTCCATGTCTCCATACGGCCAAGATTAGACCCTTCCTTCAAATCAAAAATAGAAAAAAATCTCTGAGAAACAGGACTGGGAAAGCCTACGATTACTATTGATAAAAAAATAACCGCTAAAGTGATTTTTCTATATTTTTTTTCTATTATTTCCCAAAAAAATATCAAAAAAAATACTCCTGCAAAAAATAAGCCGAGATACCCCCCACGAGAAAAAGTCAACAAATCCGCCACTGTTAAAATAATAAAAATCCATAAATGCTTGATTTTTTTCTCAATCAAGAAAAATGCTAAGGAAATAGGAATTAGCATTCCAAGATAAAAAGAAAACATATGAGGGTCAGGAAATGTTCCCGTAGAGCGAAGTAGCGTATGCCCAGAAACATTTACCAGCCAACTGGGATTTTTAAGCACTGCTTGAGAAAAAGAGTTCCCTAAAAATAATGGCGCTAAATTTTTTGCCCAAAAACCATAAACAGCCTCTATTCCGAAAATAAATTGCAAAGAAAACTGAATAATACCAATAATTGCTACTAAAAATCCGCTAAAAACAAGCAATCTAAGCATCCTTCTCATTATATTATAATTATTTGCAAAAATTGCCGATGAAACGAAAAATATTGGTGCAACTGAAACTAAAAAAGCACTCTTACGCAAAGACCAATCGATATTATTTGAAACAACCATAGAAAAAACACTTAAAAAAAGAAAACTGGAAAATAAGAAAGAAAATCCGGTACTGTTTATAAAAAAACGCTTATTTTTTAGCCCCTCCGCCATCCAAAGAAAAAAAAGAATCAAAATAAAAACCCTTGAAGAAGCCAAATCAATCCCCTCAGTGGGATTTAAAGCTAGTTGAAACGGAAGATAAAGACAGAATAAGAAAAATAATCGATAAAGCATATATTCTACAAAAGAATTCATACTTCTATCTAAGCATTTTTGCTAAAAAACTGCAAAAATTTTACAAACTGAAAAATCTTATCAATTTTAGAAAAAAAGTTTCAATTGATCCGCGATATTTCCTAAAATATCGGTCTTGAGAAAGATAATATTCTTTTTTTTGTGCCTTTTTATCAAAAAAGCTTCCTCCGCCATAATGCAAAACCTTGAAAGATGGATCAAAAATCACCTTTTTTCCAAATATTTTCACCCTCTGACAAAGATCCACATCTTCAAAATACATAAAATAATCCTCATCGAAACCTGAAAGTTCACTAAAAAAACTATTCTTAATAATAAAAGCAGCTCCAGAAACCCAACTGACTTCTTTTTTAAGTTCTTCTTCGATTATCCTGTATTTTGTAAAGAAAAGATTATTTTTGATTACGGAAAAAAGATTAACCTCGTTTCCGGCGCTCCATTTTTGAATATTTTTTTCTGGCGTAACCAAACCAAGACCAATTATGCCAACATTATTATCAGAAAATCCTTTGATTATTTCGCTGATATTTTCAGAAAGTATTTTCGTATCCGGATTTAAAAAGAAAAGCAATTCTCCGTTTGCTTTTTTTGATCCAAGATTATTCGCCGCCCCAAATCCTTTATTTTCAGCGCAATTTATAATTTTTATTCTTGATGAATATTCTTTTATTTCATCGCTAATACTTTCTCCATCATTCGACACCACTACTATTTCAAAAATTAAATTCTTATCAAATTTTTTAAAAATAGATTCTATGCATCCTTTAAGATATTTTTCACTTTTGTGATTAACTATTATTATAGAAATTGAATTTTCTTGCATTTTATAAAATTAAAGTTTTTATTGATGAAATTGCTATTTCTTTGATTTTTTCTTAAAAAAACTAAAATCATCGTAAGCCTTTTTGACTTCAATCGCAATTTTATCAGAAGAAATTTTTTTAAGTTTCTTTTTATTTTTAACGCGACGAAAAAAAACATAGAGTTTTGTCCATAATTTCATCCAAAAAGAAGAATTCTTATAAAAAAATATCAATCCAGACAAAACTAACCAATATATTTTTCCCGGTTTATTATCTTCACTTTGTTCAAAATGCCAAACTTTTGATTGAGGAATCATTAAAAGAGAAAAGTCTTCTTTTCTAGCTCTTGTAGAAAAGTCAGCATCTTCCCAATATAAGAAAAACTCTTCATCCAAAAGACCGATTTTTCTAAAAACATCCGCTCGAATCATCATCGCGCAACCAGAAATAAATCCCGTTTCAAAAGATTTCTCCTTATTGATAACATTAGTATTATGGACAGTCTTCATTCTTAGCCAATCAATATGTCCTCCTGAAAACCAAACTTCTCTTGTTTTATTCCTATAAACAAAAGGACTGAAAATGCCAGCTTGTTTGTTTTTTTCGGCCTCATCGACAAGATAATTTAAAAAATCTCTATCGACTTCTGTATCGTTATTAAGAAGCAGGACATATTCAGCCATTTTTTCCAAAGAATACTTTATTCCAATATTATTTCCGGCTGAAAATCCTATATTTTCTTCATTTTTAATAAAAGTTACTCGAGAAAAATTAGACTTAGCTTCTTCAAATGATCCGTCTTTTGAGTTATTATCCACCACAACCGTTTCAAAATTCGGATAATCGATTCTAAAAACGCTTGCAAGACATTTTTTCAAAAAATTTTTGCCATTATAATTTAAGATAACGATATTTACTTTAGGATAAGTTCGATCCATTTTTTAGACTTTTTTATAAAATAAGCTTACTTCCGTTTATAATTCAGAAACCGCCTTATTTTTCTGACTAAAAATGCTGGTTAAATCCTCTGTTTCTATTCCCTTAAATAACCATAAAGCAGCAACATAAACAATTACACTTCCGATTCCGGCCAGATAGAAATTTAAATTTCCAAAAATAAAAAGGAATATAGCCATAATAATTCCAGAAACAACGATTCTCCAGATTTTTTCCATTTTTGGAAAATATCCAATCTTTCTGGAAACCAAATAACCAGAAAAGAATACTACGGAAAATTCAGTAATTACTGAATTTATTGCTGCGGCTTTATAGGAAAATAAAGGAATAAAAATAAGATTCGATGAAATATTGAAAATAGCCGCCAAAATAAAAACTGACACCAGTTTCTTTTGGAAATTACCCGCAATCATTATTGCATTGAAAAAGTTTCCAAAAAATATCGCCGAGAGAGAGAAAACCAATATTCTCAAAACTAAGGCTGATTCGGAAAATCCAGACCCGCCTATAAGATTTATTATTCCTTCCGATAAAAATAATGTTCCCACTAAAAGAGGTGCGACTAAAATACAGAAAACTCTGAAGGTTTTATTTGAAATATCCCTAAATCTCTCTTTGTTGGAAAAAATATTAAAAGACATTATCGGAAAAATCAATCCGATTATCATCGCTGGGAAAAAAGAAATATTTTCCAGAACCTTATAAGCCGCATTATATATCCCAACATCCGCACTGCTTTTTTGTATTGAAAGAATTATCGTATCCATCTTAAAATACATAAAAGTTATAACAGCAGAAATTCCAACCGGATAGGATTCTTTCAGAAAATTTTTCCAATAGGAAAAATCGAAGCGGAATTTTATTTTTATGAATTTCTTTAGCCACAAATGAACCAACAAAAAATTCACTATCATGCTAAAAAGCAAAGCAGACACAACAAAACTGAACCCTAGTCTGAATTTTACCGCTAAAATAATAAAAAATAATTGGACTGCTTTTCCTAAAAATTCAGAAATTGCCACCTTATCCATTGCTAAATGCTTTTGAAATATTCCGTTAAGAACCTGGTAACCGGAAGAAAAAATAAAAGAGGCTACTATGATTATTATTCCGTATCTCACCTCTTGAGGATAGGGAAGAAAAAAAATAATTAAAGGAGAGATGAAAAATACCGTTAAAGAAACAAACACTCTCAAGGTAAATATGTTTCCTATTATTTCACTCTCATCAGCCTTGGGGCGAGAAATTTCCCTGGCAGAAAGCTGGTTAAGCCCTAAATCTGCTATGGCCGAAAAAAATGACAGGAAAGCTAGTACCGTCGCATAATTTCCAAAACCCTCCTTTCCAAGATATCTTGTTATGAAACCTATAGAAACCAGCGCCAAGGCGGTTGATAAAAATTTTGAAACACTGCTAATTAAGACATTGTAAGCTATTTTTCTAGCAACTACCATAAAATAAAATTAAAATCCGACTTAAAAAACATAAGCCGGAATTAAAAAGATTAACTAACCGGCTACAATTTATAAATAAGAACTTCAGTCAAATTTATAAATAACCTTAACCTAATCTTACCTCTTGATTAAAAGCTAAACAAGGTCTGCCGGTTTTATAACAACTCTGCGATCTTCTCCTTCGCCAATACTTTCTGTTTTTATCTGATCATTCTTAGAGAGCTCCATATGAACAACCCGTCTTTCATAAGAACTCATTGGTCGCATAACCACCGCTCTTCTTTCCAAAACAGCTTCGTGAGCCAGGCTTTGCGCCATTTTTACTATGGATTCGTTCTTTTCTTGACGATAGGAATTGACGTCTATTATAAAATTTGTAATTTCATTGATTTTTTTTCTAGCAATAACTCTAGCGATATGTTGGATAGCTTGTAAATTAATTCCGTATTGTCCAATTAAAAAATTAGATTCCTCTGTTTTTATATCACAAATAATAGTTTCCTTGCCTTCTTCTGTATTTTTTATATCAATTTCAACCGAAAATCCCATTTTTAAAACGAGCTCCTTAACTAAATTTTCTAATTCTTTTTCCATATTCTTTTTTTCCATCTTTTTAAATATAAGAACTAGCCCTCCTTCTCTTTAAAAAACTAAGTCCCATAGAGGAATAAGTTCCCGAAATTATAAATTATCAAAAATAGTTTGACTTATTAAAATTCAACATACCCAACCAGACTTACTTCTGTTTTTCTTTTTTTTCCTTTTTTACTATTAAATACTGCTGGATTATCATAAAAATCGTTGAAACCAGCCAATATAACGCCAAACCCGCAGGAAGTTTAAACCCGATAAAAAGTGTCATAAGGGGCGCAAAATAAAGCATTTGTTTCGTCATTGTCTGAGCCAGATCCGGTTGGGATTTGTTTTCTTTTTTCTCCTTTTCTTTATTTTTTGCCATTAACATTTTTGTTTGGAAAAATTGAGCTATTGCTGCGCCAAAAATCAGTACTAGATGAAAAATATTATCCAAAGAAAAAATTTGAAAGCTGGCGGCTGTCGCTAAATTAACTAAACCCAAAAAAGATTGGTTTATTTGACCAGGATTGGAAACGAAAGCATAAAGTGAGCCATTAGTTATTGATCCTTCATTAGAAATATTAAAAAGAACCCGATAAATAGCGATTAAAAATACTAATTGAAGAATAAGTGGTAAACATCCGGAAAAAGGATTGGCTTTATTTTGTTTGTAAAGCTCCATTATCGCCCGACTCTGTTTTTCCTTATCGTTTTTGTATTTTTCCTGAACTTCCTTTATTTTTGGCTGTAATTCCTGCATTTTTTTCTGTGATTCAATTTGTTTCCGACTAAGAGGAATAAGAGCCAATTTTATAGCTATGGTAACAATAATTATCGCTATTCCGAAATCATTAGCCGGAATAACGTTATAAATAAAAATCAAAAGATTGTATATCGGCCGATAAACTAATTCGCTAAATAAAAATGACATTTTTCTTTAAAAATCCGTGCTGATTTAATTTCTTAGGATTTATTACTTGATTAATTTTCCTTTTAATAAGCCACTCTCCAACATATCTCTCAATTCTTTCGATTTAATCTTCTTTTTTTCCATTTTTCTCAAACTTATTACCAAATCCATCCCTGGCTTTATTTTTATAAGGTTTTTTTGCATTATTTCCCTTATTTGACGCTTTATTCTATTCCGATCAACTGCTTTTTTTGAAAATTTACTTCCCACTAAAACCCCTATTCTTGTTTTATTTGAGGTATTTTTTAGTATATTTATAACAATCTTTTGACAAAAAAAGGGCTTTCCTTTACGATAAACCACCTCATAATCTTCTTTTTTTGTCAGTCTATTTTTATATGGAAGCATTAAAATACATTAAACACGAGTAAGTTTCTTTCTTCCCTTTTGTCGTCTTCTTTTTAGGACATTTTGTCCATTTTTAGTACTTTTTCTCTTAATAAAACCGTGTCTTTTTTTTCTTCTTTTGCTTTTTGGTTGATATGTAATACTCATAATCAAAAACTATTTAAACTAATTAATTCTTCGTCAACTTGAAGTTTATCAATTTAAACATAAAAAGTCAACCGTATTTTCATTTAAAAAAATCTTTTTTGAAATATTTTAGTTATGTGGATAGATTGTTAATAATGGAAAACTATTGCTTTTTATCATAAAACAATCTAAATTAAAAATATCTAACAATACGATAAAATCTATAAAAAATTAGATATTAACACCTTATTAACACCTTATTACGTTTTTTTCTTGGCAAGTAAAAATTGTTTGTGGTATACTTTTTTTAGAACTTTGTTGGGGGACATAGCTTTTAAAAAACCTATGTGTAAGTTTATTATTTTTACATCTCTAATAACCTTACTAAACCCATGACTAATGAAGAACTTTGGCAAGCAGCCTTGGCAGAAATAGAGCTTTCTATTTCTAAGGCAAACTTTATAACTTGGTTTAAAAATACATCTATTTTATCTTATGAAAATGATATGGTGGTGGTTGGCGTTCCTAATGGATTTGCTAAAGAATGGTTAGAAAATAAATATAATGTATATATTTTGCGGGCACTAAAAAACATAAAATCTTCCATAAAAAGCGTTTCTTGTGCCATTAATACACCTAAAGAATCATTTAAAACAAAAACCTCTCAATTAATGGTAGATGCGGTTGTTGCGCCAAAATTAAATAAAAACAATTCCAAAGTAATTAATTTTGAAAGTAATTTAAATCCAAAATATACTTTCAATAGTTTTGTGATTGGCGGAAATAATGAACTAGCCCGCGCCGCTTGTTTCGCTGTTTCACAAAATCTTGGAAAAACATACAACCCGCTTTTTATTTATGGTGGTGTTGGACTTGGAAAAACTCATTTAATACAATCTATCGGAAATGAGGTTATAAGCCGTGATTCAAATTGTAAGGTAAAATATATAACTTCGGAAAGATTTACCACGGAGCTTATAGATTCCATAAAAAACCAAAAAATAAATGAATTCAAAGAATATTATCAAAAAATGGATATTTTAATAATTGATGATATTCAATTTATTTCTGGAAAAGAAAAAACACAGGAAGAATTTTTCCATATATTCAATCATTTATATCAACTTAACAAACAAATAGTCTTAAGTAGTGACAGAGCGCCAAAAGCTATCCAAATACTTGAAGAAAGGCTTCGCTCTCGTTTTGAAGGCGGAATGATTGCTGATGTTTCTAAGGCTGATTTTGAAACCAGAATGGCTATTCTTAGAAAAAAAATCAGCAATGAATCTATTAATATAAATGAAGAAGCGCTTGAATTTATCGCTACTAATATTAAAAACAATATTCGCGAATTGGAAGGCGCACTAAACCGAGTTGTTGTTTCCGCTCAACTTACAAATAAAGAAATTACTCTTGATTTCACTGAAAAACAACTTTCTGAGCTTATTTCCAGTGGAAAAAAGAAAGGGATAACGTATAAACACATAATAAATGCTGTTTCTAATTTTTATGATATTGAACCAAATGATTTAGTCGCAAAAAATAGAAAAAAAGATGTGGTAAAACCAAGACAAATAGCTATGTATCTTATGCGTAGCGAGCTTCAATTCTCTTATCCTGGAATAGGAGAAAAACTTGGAGGTCGCGATCACACCACCGCTATTCATGCTTACGAAAAAATACTCCAAGATATGGAAACTGATAAAAAATTAATGGAAGATTTATTACTGATAAAAGATAATTTATACCAAATAACTTAATAAATTGTGGATAAGTTTTTAATATCCTATTGAAAACATTGTGTATTAATTAATAAATTAAAAATAAAACTTGTTACTTAGTTGAATGTTTTTTATAAAAATATTAAAAATCCTAAAAATATTAACCATAAAAATAAA
>CAYOTC010000001.1:0-123263 GCA_964406815.1 uncultured Bdellovibrionales bacterium | reverse complement strand
GAAATGTTACAATTATTATTAAATACAGAACCGACAAATGTTTGTGTGTAAAACACTGTAAATAAAACAAAAGAGAACCGAAGTGATTTTTCACCTCAGTTCTCTTGGGGGTTTGCAAATTTTCGCAGGAACACTTTTCTAATGATTATTATTCATTATACTAACCGCACTGGCTGGATTAGCCGGATTCAACAAACTAGTTGGACTAGCCGGGCTTAATGGACCTGATAATAAATTATTCGGGCTGAACATATCCAATGAACTGCCCGGATTGGTAAAATCAGTTAAGTCCAAAACATTATTATTACAACCTAAATCAACATCATCTCCGCCTAATCCAATAATTAAGCGTGCCAGAAAAAAACTGCCAGTAGCAATGAATGCTATTATTACCAGAAATATAATGCCAGCTATTAATAAATTCATTTTCCCCTCCTTTAAAATATATTTTTATATTTTTCATAAACCGACAGCGGAAAAATCAAAATATTCAATTTTTCAGCCGTCGGTTTATTCTATTTCAAAGAACACTTAAATTATAGCATATTTTTGTTTTTTACTTGATATAAAGCAATAAATGATATATACTGGATATTGTCTTGGGGAATAGCCAAGCGGTAAGGCAGTGGGTTCTGGTCCCACGATGCGGGGGTTCGAATCCCTCTTCCCCAACTTTTATAATAAAAACAGCATTTTAAGTGCTGTTTTTATTTTCATATAAGCCAATTTTTTGAAAGTTTCAATATCGGTTTAAGGGTTTTATTTTATTCAAAATTTTTGTGGTTGACATAACTACTTTAAATTGCTAATCTTCATCTTCAAGTAGTACCTAAAAAAACCAGAGCTATTAGCTCATAAATTAAGGAGGAGAAAATATGGACATTCACACTTGGGAAGGACCAGAAGCACCGCTCGCATATTGTTGTGGCGTAAAACGTTTTACTATCTCAAAAATAATAGGAAGTCATGTTGAAGGAACAATTACAGTAGTAGACCATATTGAGCATGGTATTGTTTTTACAGATCCATGGGAAGCAAACAATAATAAAAGCGGGGAATGGGTTGTGAGAAGAAAAGACGATGAAACCGCTTTTTGGCGAAATCGTGAAACTGGCAGGGTTTATTTTACTATTAATAGCGAGATTGATAAATCCATAGAGGCTTTTATATCTGAGAGAATAAAAATCTTTCTCGAAACAAAGCAGGAAAAGATAGGGCCGGTAGAAATGGATGTGAATGAGCGCGTCAAGGCATTGCAAGAGGTCAGACTCTTCAAGGTTGGCAACAGTTTCATCTTCGCAGCGCAGATACCCGACAATTCAGTCGGATGTAGCGGCTCTCGTTGTTCAAATTGCAATAATGATGCTGCTTACTGTCAACAAAGATGTTTATGGTGCGGATTTCCTTTTATTGGACCAAGTGGATTTCCCCAATTTTCCAAATGGAAAAATCTTCCCCCAGCTTCAAAAACAAAGCTAGTTGAAGATGTTTATATGCGGACTAATAAAGGTCGTCTCGGATATTCCAATGTCAAATTCGTACCACTGAACAACCAGGAGCTCGAAGCGATTGAAAAATTAAATTCGCTTGATGCCGAATATTTTCTTTCCACTCATTCGATTTCTCCAAAAGAAATCAGAAAGACTCTTTTCTAGTAAAAAATAGACGTCAGTTATAAATAACTATGCCAGGTACGATAATCCTGGCGTTATTTTTTAACAAAGCATTAAGTGATGCTGAAATAAAAAAATCATCCAGTAACGGATGATTTTTTGCTTTAAATAAAGATTGTAAAAATCAAATCTTCAAATACTTTCTCACGGCGATCCAGCTACTCAAGATTCCCAAGAAAACTCCGGACAAAAATTGAATTGCGAGAAGCTTCCAAATATTTTCAACATAAAGGGAGATAATATTTTCCGTAGGAATAAGTTTTGTTATATAAGGTGAAGCGAATTTTAAAACTGCGAAAAGAACCGCCATACAAATTATCATAGCAATAAGCCCATAAATAATTCCCTCAAAAATGAAAGGTATTCGAATATAGGAATTGGAAGCTCCGACGAGTCGCATAATCTCGACTTCCTGTTTGTGGGTATAGATCGTTATCCTTATCGTATTGAAAATTATCAATATTGAAATTAGAGCAAATATTCCTGCCAGCACCATTCCGGTCATTTTTACGTCTAAAATTACCGCATTAAGCTTACTTATTATCTCTTTAGTTTTTCCATAATTGACCCGACTCACATCTTCTTTGAAAGAAGCGTTGGAAATATATTCGGAAATAAGATCATATTTAGAAGAATCATTGGATTTTATAATAAGGGCCGGCAGAAGCGGATTGGATCCGATCTCTTCCAGAGCTTGGAGAATTCTTGGCTCATCTTTGTTGCTTTCTTTGAAATTTTCCAAGGCTTTTTCCTTGGAAATATATTCGACAGATTTCACAACATCAAATCTTTCCATTTCCTGTTTTATTTCCATTATTTTGTCTTCACTGACATCGGATTTTAAATAAACGCTTACATTAACCTTATTTTGTATGCCGTTTATCACACCATCAGCCGTCACCCCAACGATAAAAAGAATGCTGATTATGAATATGGAAAAAAACATCACGCTCACCGCCGCAACGCTAAGCCAACCATTGCGCAAGAAATTTGACCACGCTTCTTTAATTGTCCTTATGAAAGTCAAGAACATACACTTTTGATTAATAAAAAATTAACTTCTTATTATTTTAATTGAAAATAAACAACTTTCTCTGGAAGCTTTGAATCTTTCCAATTTGAATCTGAAGTTTTTACTACAAATTTTATCTTCCCATCTTCCTCTTTACAGGAAACGTCCGTTTCTTGGTCAATAAGATAATCTTTAAGCGAAGAATCTTTTCTTATATTATATAAAGGCTTAAAATCAGGAACGGAAAAAACATACCCTCCATACCAACTGGCCAAACCATCTACCGTACAAGCATAGAAATACTTCTCGTCATTTGTAAAACCGAACTCGCCATAACCAGAGATTGCATTATTTATATCCTCTCCTGATATTTCTCGCCAGTTTTTTGCATCATAAATCTCGTTTCCGCTCCATTCCCAACCACTAGTCTTGGCAAGTAAATAGCCTCCTTTAGGAGAAAATTTAATGCCATCATATCTTTTTATATTTTTCGGCCCTGAAATACTTTCAATATCAAATACATATCCATCATTTAGAACTGTTTCGCTAACCCGTTCATCGTTTATGATTAAAAAACTCTTATTCCATTTCTCTAATACATAAGCCGTCTTCGTGCCGTATTTTGAAGTTGATTTAATCTCTCCTGATGACAATATTCCTTTTTGATTATCAACTTTTTTAATAGAAACAGGAGGTGTTGTCTGCGGATTTTCCCAGAAAATCTTACTGAAACTAAGCATGAAATAAATCAGTGTTGCGATAATCAAAAGAAGGAAAGTAATGATTGCGATTTTTTTATTTTTTTCCATAAGAATTTAAAGAAGTTGACATTTAAGCTTCTCTAGTCTCATCATCCTCATTCTCTGCATTATTCTCTTCATCAATTTTCTCAAGAGCTTTTCTCTTGTTTTCTTTCGGATGGATACATGTCTTATATTTTCCTTTAGCATCATCACAAATTATTTTTCCCTTGTCCAAAACTATGACCCTTCTTGAAGCCTTATTAACAACATCTTTGTCATGACTGGCCAAAATTACCGTAGTTCCAAGCTTATTGATCTTGAGAAGCAATTGGATTATTTCAAGCGATGAAAGCGGATCAAGATTACCTGTCGGCTCGTCGGCAACAATGACTGGCGGCTTATGAATGAGCGCTCGAGCCATCGCAACTTTCTGCTTTTCTCCTCCGGAAAGCTCGTGAGGGAATTTATTCATCTTATTAAAAAGTCCGACAATCTCGAATATTTGAGGAACATCTTCTAATATTTCATTTTTCGGAGCACCAGAAACTTCTAAAGCATAAGCCACATTTTCAAAAGCCGTTTTTTTGGGAAGAAGTTTGGAGTCTTGAAATACTGTTCCGATTTTCCTCCGATGAAAAGGAAGTTTTCTGCGACTGATACTGTCTAATGGCGTATCATTGAAAAAAACTTGCCCCTCCGTCGGCATTTCTTCGGCATAAATAAGCTTGAGCAGTGTAGTTTTTCCCGCACCGCTTTGACCGACAATAGAAATAAACTCTCCGCTTTTTATCTCCAAATTTATTCCTTCCAGAGCGGAATAATTATCTTTGTATATTTTTGAAACAGAATCGAATATTATCATTTTTTTGTTTTTTTATGAGAACGTCTTAATAACAATTTTATCTGATTAATATTATAAACTATTTTTTCGCGAACTTCAAATAGCTTTCCATAAATTCCTTAAGATCGCCTTCCAAAACACCTTCTGTGTCGGTCGTTTCATATTTAGTCCTATGGTCTTTGACGAGTTTATAGGGGTGAATAACATAAGAACGGATCTGACTTCCCCACTCGGCGCTCACTGACTCTCCCCGCAGTTTCGCTTTTTCCGCTTCTTTTTCTTCGAGATATTTTTTATGAAGCTTGGCTTTCAAAATCTTCATCGCCTGTTCTCTGTTTTGCATCTGTGACCTTTCGTTCTGGCAAGCCGCCACTATCCCGGTTGGAATATGAGTGATGCGAACGGCGCTGTCTGTCGTATTGACCGATTGTCCGCCGGCTCCTTGAGAACGATAAACATCAACCCTGAGTTCGTCCGGTTTAATTTCCACTTCTTTAATCTCGTCGATTATCGGCAAGACCTCAATTAGAGAAAATGATGTTTGCCGAAGACTGTTAGCATTGAAAGGAGAAAGTCGCACCAACCGATGCACTCCCATCTCGCTTTTGAGATAACCATAAGCGAATGGCCCGGTTATTTCAAGCGTGGCACTTTTTATGCCAGCCTCCTGCCCTTTTGTTTCATCCACCAGTCTGGCCTTAAATTCGTTCTTTTCCGCCCATTTGAGATACATCCGAAGAAGCATTTCCGACCAATCCTGCGCATCCACTCCGCCCGCTCCGGAATAAATCGAAAGAATGACATCATTTCGGTCATATTCTCCCGAAAGAAGAGTTTTAAACTCCAAATCATCCAGACGTTTTTCCAAATCAGACAATTTTTCCAAAAGTTCCTTCTCGTCTTTCTTGCCATCCGCTATTTCCAGAAATTCTTCAATTTCCTTCAGTTCCGTATCAAGACCGTTAATATTTTCAACTTCTCTCTTCAATTCTTCCAATTCCTGCATAACACGGGAAGCTTTCTGATTATCCTTCCAAAATCCATCCGCACTTGAAGCGTCTTCCAATTCCAATATCCGTTGTTCCATTTGGGGAACATCAAAGATAGTCCCGGATAGCCGGGAGTTTATTTTTCAACTCGTCAATTTTTTGAGTGATTTCTTTGGACATTTTTTCTATAAAAGTATTATTCAAAAAAAAGCAAAATTGCCATCAATCCTATTCCAAAAACAAAAGTGACTATCTGAAAAAAACTCACTTTAAATTCCCTGTGTTTATGGAGTTCCGGAATAAGATCCGTTCCGGCAATATAGATAAATCCTCCGGCCGCGAACGGAACCAAAAATTTGGAAATGGAATCGGCATTTATATTTATCGACAAAACTATTATCGCACCCAAAAAGGCCGTGAGAGCTGTCAGAAAATTGAACATTATCGCTTTGGATTTCGAAAATCCGGCATAAACGAGTGAAGCAAAATCCCCTACTTCCTGGGGAATTTCGTGGAATAAAACAGCGATCGTTGTTGCTATGCCGAGTCTGATATCAACCACGAAACTGGCCGCAATAATGACGCCGTCCAAAAAATTATGAATCGAATCTCCAATCAGAATTACATAGGAAAATGGATGAGGATGATTTTCGCACGGCTCTTCATGACAATGCCGCCAGCGGACCGCTTTTTCAATAAGGAAAAAAAACACTATGCCAATCAAGATAAAAAACGGAGCCACAACTGATCCGAAGGAAGATTCGAAAGATTCTGGAATCAGATGGATAAAAGCGTCTCCCATCAGCGTTCCGGCAGAGAAACTGACAAAATATATGATGATATTATAGAGTTTCTTTTTTTCAAAACGCAAAGAAAAAACACCGATTAATGACACTAGGCTGACCATAAGCACGGCAACGATTACGTAAATCCAAAGCATAAGAAAATATACAAAAAATTATTTAGAAATTAGAAATTCAGAATCAGAAACCATTGATTGAAAAATTCAGTTTAAATTTCTAATCAATTCTATATGTCCTCTCTCCACTTGCATCAGAGCGCCGAAAAATTTTCGAATATTTTCCTCTTTCGATTCGCCAATAAATTTTCTATAGAGTTCCGATGCATGGTCTTCCAATTCTATGGTGCGTTGGAAATTTTCTGCCGTATCATCGGCGCACGTTTCATTTTTTATTTCCGGCATCGGAATACCCAAAAGCTTGGTCACGATGTTGGCATGTTCCATTTCAATCTTGGCCAGTCTTTTATACATCGCCCTGATTCGATATTCCTCGGCTTTTCCGGCCATACAAAGATAAATAGCATTTGCTCTTATTTCCAGCGCCAAGGTTTCCAGCAGATTTTTTTTGGAAGTATCAGAAATCTCGATTTTTTCGTTTACAATCGACCTGGCTTCCTCTCCCGGTTTTATGAAATTATTTTTGACCCCGCAAAACGGACAATCGGCTGGTTTTTCTGTTCCGATATATGCATCGCCACAGATTTCACATATGAATACTTTCATGGTTATTGAATATTTTTAGAATTTATTATATATTGATTAAAGTGCCATCTTAGCTCAGTTTCCGCCAAAGGGCGGACAAGGTCCGAGCGGCTAACTGTCGCCGAAGTAGCTCAATTGGTAGAGCAATGGTATCGTAAACCATAGGTTACCGGTTCAAGTCCGGTCTTCGGCTCACACTAAATATCTTTAAACATACCTATCTATTCTTGGCTCGGGCCTTGTTTCTATTTTTGGATATTTGCCAATCTTATTATTAATCATATTCTCATCTGCGTCATCAGTTGGAAAATTTTCCCTATATAAATTATTAATATTATCCAAATTACCATTTTTGAATTCATCGAAAGCTTTTTCTAACTCATCCACTTCTTCCTCACTGGCGCCGTCCTCCGGATTTTCACATAATTCCTTGGGACGGATTATTTTTGAAAGCTCCCTATATTTTTCAAATCCTTCATATAAATAATCAATGGGCTTTGGATTATCATTTTCCCTTAATTCCATAAATGCCTGTGATAGTTTTTTTGAAGCAAGTATTCTGGAAAGATTGATATATTTATCATAAGGAGACATTTCTTTTTTTTCTCCTCTGTCAGCAAATTTCATCCCTTCAAAATTATTTACCATATAATTAAATTAGTCACAATTAGCTAATTTTTCCAACTTTTGCCATTCTTTATTGACGATTTCCTGCATCTCATCAATAACGCCTTTATTTTTTTCCGAGAAAAGATGTTTGAAACGCCCTTGGGTTTTTAGGAATTCAGAAAGCGGTTTTGGATTTTCAACCGTCCGGTTTATCTTGTATTTTCCATTCTCAATCTCATAAAGCGGCCAGAAATTAGTTTCCGTCGCCAAGCGCGCAATATTAACATATTGGGAGGTCGCAAATTTCCAGTTATTCTGACAAGGCGCAAAAACCAAAAGGAAAGACGGCCCTTCGACTTCCAAGGCTTTTTTGGCTTTCATCTTAAGGTCAGCAATGTTAGCCACATTCGCTTGGGCAAGATACGCTATCCGATGGCCATTAACAATTTCCATCAAGTTTTTTCTCATATCGACTTTTCCGAAAGATTCTTTTCCGGATGGAGTAGTTTCCGTTGAAGCACCATAGGGTGTCGCTCCCGATCTTTGATTTCCGGTATTCATATATCCCCCATTGTCATAGCAAACATAGAGAAAATTATGGCCGCGCTCAAGCGCGCCAGATAAAGATTGGAGTCCGATGTCATAGGTTCCGCCGTCTCCGCCGAATGCTACGAATTTTATTTTATCCCCGCCTCGCGTCGACGAAGCGTCTCCGCGAGTCGAGGCGAGCCTTTTCGGCAGTTTGCCTTTTTTCTTCAAGATTTTATAAGCCCTCTCCACTCCGGAAATTGTCGCCGCCACATTTTCAAAAGCGCTATGGATATAAGGAATTTTCCAGGCTGAATAAGGATAGATGGTTGAAGTCACTTCAAGACATCCGGTCGCATTTGAAACAACCACCGGATCCTTGGCTTCCCCCAAAACAGTCCGGATAACTGAAGGGAATCCACAGCCCGCGCAAGAGCTGTGTCCTGGTGCAAATTTTTTCGCCAAATCTTTATTCATAAAATTACGTTTCTTTTGAGTTGCTCTTCAGTTTTTTTTCTTACAACTCTTCCAAAGCATTTAGGTGTAATACAATAGCAACCTTCCTTAACTAATTCTCCGCAACCGTCACATTGTATTTTTTCATTTTTTAAATCTTCCTCTCCTTCCGATGCCTTTCCGATATCTTTTTTCTCTTTTCTTCTTCTGTTGAATTCTTCCGGGCCAACTATCTTTTCTCCAAAACTCATACTTTTTTATTTTAATTTAAATAATTATTTTTAATTTTATTATTTAAAACATCTTCGATCTGTTTTTTAAACAAATCGCGTCCACCCAGACCATAAATATAATTTCTAATTTCAAATTTAAAATTTCTAATTTTGTAGGTAGAATTAATAATTTCGGAAAATAACGGCGGTTTTGTTCCGATCGATTGCGAACGATCCAAAATAATTACTTCTTTAGCGTCTTTTAAGACTCTAGCTATCTCTTCACTGGGAAACGGACGGAAAAGTTCGATTTTTATAAGACCGACTTTTTCTCCTTTTTCCCTAATGTCATCAACGACATCTTTAGCGGTTCCAGCTGATGAACCGGCTAGAATAATAATTTTTTCCGCATCTTCTGTTTTATATTTTTCAAAAAGTTCATATTTTCTTCCACTAACTTTCTCAAATTCCTGGGTTATTTCTAAAAATATTTCTTTCGCTTCCACCATCGCTTCTTCTTGAGATATCTTAAATTCAAAAAAAGAATTTTGAAGAGCCAGGGCGCCATATGTCACAGGATTATCGACATCTAAAAGACTGTTTGGAAATTTATTTTCGCCAATAAAATTCTTAACTATTTCTTTGTCTAGAATAGAAAGATTTTCCACCGAATGAGAAGTATTGAAACCATCCATAATGACCATTACCGGCAATTTTACTTTCTCTGCCAACTTCATCCCGATTATAGTTTTGTCATAAACTTCTTGAGAATTTTCGCAAAAAAGTTGGATCCAACCGGCATCACGACAACCCATAACATCGCTATGATCTCCGTGAATATTTATGGGAGCGCCAAGCGCTCTAGCCGAAACAATAATAAGAATAGGAAGTCGCATTCCACTCGCAACATAAAGCATCTCGTGCATCAGTGCTAATCCTTGCGAACTGGTGGCTGTTACCGTTCTGGCTCCGGAAGCTGATGCACCAATAGCAGCGCTCATTGCGCTGTGCTCCGATTCCGCTTGGATCATTTCCGTATCCACTTCGCCATCGGATTTGAATTTGGCATAAGTCTCAATAATTGGTGTTTGTGGCGTAATCGGATAAACCGGCATTACTTCCGGCTCAATATGTTTCAAAGCAAAAGCGGCGGCATATCCGCCAGTCAGGGCTATTTGCTTAGTATTTAGTATTTTGTATTTAGTATTTTGTATCATGAATTTTTTATCCTCTTTAGTCCATTTATGAGTTTTGCGACTGTTATTGTTTGATTAGCAATAATTTAAAAATATCTTATTTCTTTTTCATTGTTATGGCGCGAACTGGACAAACTTGAGCGCAGACTCCGCAACCTTTGCAAAAATCATAATCGACATCTGCCTTATCTTTTTGACCTTCTTTGTATTTTTTCATCTCAATCGCCGCTTCCGGACAAAACGGAACACAAGTTGCGCAACCGACGCATTTCTCTTTGTCCACGACCGGTTTTATAAAACTCCACTCCCCCGTTTTCGGCGCTTTTTCTATATTATGTTTTATGGTAATTTCTTTTTTCATAATAATAAAATTTTCGGATTTTATATTTTGTAGGCTTTTTCTATCGCTTCGATATTTTTATCGCAAGCTTCTTTTCCAATTTTTTCTTCAAAAATTTTCTTGAATTCTTTTTTAATACTCTCCAAACTGACCAACCCTGAAACTTGAGCAAATTTTCCCAGAATAACAGTATTAGGACGCGGTTGTCCGATTATATCCATTGAAATCTTATTTGCCGAAATAATACTTAGTTCACCTTTAAAATTTAATTTCTCTTTCAGTTCTTCCGGAGATTTTTCAGAATTCATAATCAATAGATTGTGTCCGGCAAAATATTCTTTAATATCATCGGATTCTAAAAGCGTTTCGTCAAGAACCATAACAATATCCGGATCAATTACCGGCTCGTGCGTACGAATCGATTTTTCGGAAATTCGAACGTAGGTTTTAGTCGGCGCGCCACTCCGCTCCGGTCCGAAGTTCGGAAAAGCCTGCACGAATTTTCCTTCCGAGACAGCCGCTTGAGCGATTATTTCTGCCGCCACTTTCGCTCCTTGTCCGCCCCGCGCAAATAGAACTATTTCATTTATATTTTTTTCGCTATTCATATTTCTCATTATAGCATCTAAATCATTTCAGGAGAATACCGATCTCAAAAGATTCAAAAAGCGGGCGATTTTGACCATTTGGTCAAAATCGCCCGCAAAAAGTATTTCCCTTATTTTTTCAAGCCAGAATCAATAAATGCCTTCAACTCTTCTGGAGAAAATTCAAGCAGTGTTTTGTCATCAATAAACACAACTGGCGCTTCCGAGACGGAAAAACCATCTGCTTCCTTCCTGATATTTTCCAGTTTTTGTTGATATTTTTTCTCGTCGAGACATTTTCCAAATTGATCAGAAGATAAGCCGAGAGAATTGGCATAGTTTTTAAAAGTATTCGTTCCATCTGTTTTATTCCAATCCGTTTGGTGAGTAAAAAGTTTTTCAGCATATTCCCAGAATTTTTCTTGTTCAAAGGCGCATTGTGCGGACATAGCCGCATTTAAAGATTGCAAATTATCCGAAGAAAAAATATCTTTTTGAACAAAAAGCACTTTATCTTCATAATCCTTCATTGCCCCTCGCAAAGCGTTCCAAAAAACTTTGGAATATGGACTAGAATAATCTGAATAGATAATAACTTTCACCTTAGAATCTTTTGGACCGACCGAGACATCCGAATCGGAAATCGGAGGAGTTTCAATATATCGACCAACCGGTAAACCCAGCTCTTGTCCTTTCAGGAAATAATCGTTTTCCTTCTCATTAAATAAAACATCCGCTTGAGAATAAAAATCTGTTGCAGTGATTGCTTTAGAAAAAATAAAAGCCGGAACGGATTTGATTTGGAATTTTTCCATAAGTTTCTTACCCTCTTCGGAATCATGGGGAATCTTTTCAGATGCTATTGTCGGAATTACCCGCTTCATCCAAACCAAAATTTCCGAAACATCACAATCTTCACATTGATCATCATTTATTACACGAACCTGAATAACCGGCTCGCCATAAGCTACCCAAGTCTTTCCATCCGCCTCAAAAATATCTGATTTTTTAAGGTTTTTTTGGGAAAATCCACTACCAATAAGCAGGTGTCCGAAATCCAAAAAAAGACTTCCTAAGAACAATCCTGAAAGTAAAATCACTAAAGAGATAAGATTTTTAATTTTCTTTTTTTCTTTTTCATCAATATTCTTTTTATTTTCTCCCGAAAAATTTTCCGTCTTATTGATATTTTCCATAATTTTTTATCTAAGTCTAATTATTTCCCAAATCATCTTCTTCGTTTTTTTGAGGATCGGAATTTTTTTTCATCTCCTCGCTTCTTGCTTCTATTATATCCTTTTGGAATTTTTTAATATCATAATCTTGCCTAGAAATTTTCATTTTATAATCATCATAACCGACAGTGATTCTTTTGAGCGCTTCAGATTTTATAGCGATTCCGAGAAGAATACCAAGAATTACAACCAGAAGCATTTCAACATAAAAATCGCTTTTTCCTTTTTTTTCAATAAAACAATCCAAATCTTCAATTTTATTTTCCGAGGAAAAATTCGTAGGACTTTCTATTCCACATTCTCTGACACGTGCTTCCCTTATTCTTTCCTCTTTCAAATCTCTCATATTAATTTCAGCTTAAGACTCTCTTTAGTTTACTGATTTAGCCTAACACAAACAAAAAAACCCCGCAATCTTGCGGGAATTTCGATATATTGCTTAATAATGGAAAAAGGGATAAAAAAGGGGCGATGAAGGAAAGAATTTCCTTCATCGCCCGAAAGAAAACCAAAAAAATCGTCTGAAAAAAATCTTATTTCATAAATTCACTAATCGCTAGTCCAAGGAAATAAGGCCACAAGATGATGGCTATAACTCCTTTCCAAAAAGAAAGGTGCAAAAACCCGATCGTGAAAAGCCAAAGAGCGCACCAAGAAAACGCCGTAAAACCGTGCTGTTCGATCTTGATCTTTTCCATATTATTTATTATTTAAAAATTATTCTTTTCTTAATGCTTCCATCGGGCTCATTTGCGAAGCTTTGCGGGCAGGAAAATATCCGAAAATTATTCCGGTTGCCGCCGAAAAACCAAGTCCGATTGCTGCTGCCCACCAAGTCACTTCAAATTTCAAAACATAACCGAAACGCAAGGCCACTAATTCTCCCAGCTTGGAAACTGCTAATCCGATAAAAAAACCGATAATTCCTCCAAGAATAGAAATGAATATCGCTTCAAAAAGAAATTGTGAAAGAATGTGTCCGCTTCCTGCTCCGATAGATTTTTTGAGACCAATCTCATAAGTCCGCTCTGTTACAGTCACATACATCACATTCATTATTCCTACTCCCCCGACAATGAGAGATATGGAAGTCAGTGCGATAAGAAGGATATTCACATAAAGAAAGACTTTATCGAGTATCTCTAAAACCTCCACAATGGAATTAACCGCAAAATCATCATCATCCGGATCAGTAATATTATGTTGGTCACGCATAATATCAGTCGCCGAAAGAATTGAAAGTTCAAGCTTTTTCATATCTTTCAACTTGAAAATCGCACCATGAATGTTATCCATACCGGATAATTTTTTCTGTATCGTCCTAAGTGGAAGATATATGATGTTGTCAAAATTGAAAAATCCGGTTATTCCTCTTTTTTTCAAAACTCCGATAACTTCATAGGTTTGACCTTTTATTTTTATTCTTTTTCCCACCGCTTCCGAACTTCCAAAAAAATTTTCTTTCACTTCATTTCCAAGAACCGCCACTTGTCGAAGTCCCATATCGTCTTCTTCAGTAAACATAGCGCCCTTTTCAATTTCTGTTAATCTTGGATCAGCTTCAGTGACTCCGGCTGTTACGCCAAATATCATCGATTGCTTATTGTTATCTTCATAACTTACAACCTGCTGATTGATAATCATCGCATACCATGAATCAATATTGGGAAGATTGGCAACTTTTTCAGCATCTTCCAATTTAAAAGTCGTTATACTTGTTCCACCGACTTGTCCTTGAGCATTAGACGATGATGTCTTTGAAACTTTTGGAACCTTTACTTCAATCTGCATAATATTCGTTCCAAAAGAAGAAACTTGATCAATAAGATAATTTTTAACTCCCATTCCGAAAGATAAAACCAAAATAACGCTAGCCACACCAATAACGATGCCCAAAAGCGAAACAGCTGTCCGGCCAAGATTGGACCGAATACTGCGGAAAGCAAGTTTTATTGGTGAAAAAAAATTCATAAATTATATATAAATTATTCGTAACGCAAAGCTTCCATCGGACTTATTGTTGCCGCTTTTCTCGCCGGATATAGACCGAAAATCACCCCGATTAAAATCGAAACCACTGTTGCGACAAAAACAGATTGCCAAGAAATAATAAATGGCCAGTCGTATTTTAAAATATTTGCCACAACTGAAATCAAAAAAGAAACAACTATTCCAGATACAATCCCAATAACTCCACCTAGAAAAGAAATGAAAACTGATTCGATTAGAAACTGAAAAGTCACATCAGAATTTTTTGCTCCCACCGCTTTTCGAAGTCCCACTTCGCGAATACGCTGGCTCACGGCAATAAGCATAATATTCATTATTCCCACTCCGCCAACTATCAGCGATATTGCACCAATAACCAAAAGAAAATAACGGAGAATGTTTGTTACTTTTTCAACCGTTTCCATTGCTGAAGCTTGATCTCTTACTGAAAAATCATCTTTGGAGGGATCGTCAATATTATGCCGATCGCGAAGCGTGGCCTTCACGTTGGCAATTGCTTGTGGAATAAGTTCGCTACTTTTTACTTTAAGACGGATAAACCCAAGATGATCCGTTCCAAGAATAATTTTCTGCGCCGATTTGACCGGAATATAAATCGTATCATCCTGACTAGACATTCCAAAACTGGATGAACCGCGTTTTTTAAGTAATCCTATAACAGAAAAATTCTGATCTTTCAATTTAATCCTTTTTCCAATCGGATCATCACTCCCGAAAATATCCTTGGCGATTTGCGTTCCTAAAACCGCCACGCGCGAAAGACTCGCTTCTTCGTCCTCAGAAATAAACCGCCCCTTTTCCACTTCTGTATTCTCTGTTAAAACATATCCGGAAGTCGTTCCAATAAAAGAAGCTGTCACACTGGTTCCTTCATACTCTGCCGTTTCTGTTCCAAGAACGTAACCGGCGCCACTCGAAACCTCTGGGACTTTTTTTCCATCCGTCAAAGCTTTCAAGTCATCATATTTCAAAGTCTTTATTATTATTCCCATTGCCGCCGGTGGCGGACTATTTTCATCATCCGACGCGCCTGGCAATATTCCGATAAGATCAGACCCGACTCCAGAAATTTGATCAAGAATCAACTTCTGTGCCGATTGGCCGATTGCCATGATTATTATAACTGATGCTACGCCGATAATTATTCCAAGAATCGTCAAAAAAGAGCGGAGCTTTGCCGCTAAAAGATATTTGTAAGATATTTTTATAGGAGAAACAATATTCATAAAAATAAAGACTATTTCAAAAACCCATTTTCCTTTTCCGCAATTCTTCTGTTTCTAACCGGATCATCAGCAATAATTTCTCCATCTCTAATGTAAATTATCCGCTTGGCATGCTCGGCGGTATAAGTTTCATGAGTAACAAGTATGATTGTATGCCCCTCATTATTAAGTTGTTGAAGAATTTTCATAACTTGCAAACCAGACTTCGAATCAAGATTTCCCGTCGGCTCGTCGGCAAAAACCAACTCCGGCTCATTGACCAAGGCTCTCGCTATCGCCACTCTCTGCTTTTCTCCTCCGGATAATTGATTGGAAAGATATTTCTCACGATGTTCCATGCCGACTGACCGGAGTGCTGATATTACCTTGTCATAATTCCTTCCGTCCGGTTCTTGATCATAAAGAAGCGGCAGTTCGACATTTTCAAAAACAGTCGTGCGCGGCAGAAGATTGAAAGATTGAAAAACGAAACCAATTTTCTTGTTGCGGATATTGGCCAATTCGTCATCGGAAAACTCTTCAGAATCTTTACCTTCAAAAAGATACTTGCCGCCGGTCGGCCGGTCCAAAAATCCAAGCATTTGCATCAGAGTCGATTTCCCTGACCCGGAAGGTCCCATAATCGAGACAAAATCCCCCTTTTCCACGTCAAAAGTGGCTTCACAAAGGGCATTTGTTTTTACGCCTTCGGATTCATAAGTTTTGCAAAGATTTCGGATTTGTATAAGCGGTATTGACATAATGGTTTTTATATAGTATATTTATTTGTCATTGTTTTTTTAACAAGTTAACCTTATAAACGGAGGAAAATATGGTATATTTCATAATATTATGCGCTCTTTTTGGAGCATTAATACTTGAAGCCTTGGGAATCTATCTTGCTACCGGTTTTGAAGATGGACTCAAAAAAACATTTGAAAAAATCAAGCGGATGCCTAGATTTATAAAAGCATCCATAGTATCAATGCCTATCGGGGCAGCTATAGGAGCATTTGTCGGATATATTCTTTGGAATACAATCTTGGTAATAAAAACTTTGCAATAAAATTTATAAATCATTTAGTGTAAGGAGGAACAAAAAATGCCTAGAAAAAAAGAGGAACCTTTTCGCAAACTCTTAACTTCTGCTTTTAATGAAAAAACAACTATTTCAATTGGTCTTAAATCAAAAGAAAACCTTCATGAAATTATTATAGTCAGTATTATTATTGACAAAACAATCATTATTGCAAAATATACTGGCAGAGAAGTCCAAAAATATGTTTACTTTGATTTAAATGAGGTAGAAACAATATCAACAAAGGAACCTCTTACTTTGGAGTAATCTTAACTATACCATTCTCAGAAATAACAGGCTCGAACGTCTCATCGTGGGCCTGTTTTTTTATTTCTCCTCTGTTAAAATAACAATTTCTTCTCCGCCGGAAAGGCCATTCAGGACTTCCACCATTCCGTCATCACCACGGAGTCCCGTTTTAATGTTGACTTCTTTTGTCGTCTGCTTTTCATCTTCTGTAACTAGAATCTCCACATATTCCCTGTCTCCGTCATTTCTTATGGACCTTAGAGGAATAAACACTGCGCTAGGACGATTAGCAGTATCAATATCAGCGTCCACACTCATTCCGAATTTTAGCCTTTCATCCTGCTTGGCAAGTTTCAATTTAGCTTTATAATAAACGACGTCCGAAATCACAGTCGAGGATGGTTCGATTTCAAAAATTTCCGCTTCCAATATTTCCGACGAAGGCAAAGCATCCATAGTAATCTTGGCTTTTTGTCCCGTTTTCACTTTGACAATATCCGATTCCGGCACGAAAACTTCAATCTCCAAATCCCCTTCTTTGGCAATAGTCATAATTGCCGAATTGGCCGAAACCATTTCTCCTTCATCAAAATTCTTTTTCACTATCGTTCCGCCGAAAGGAGCAGAAATGGAAAGATCTTCTGATTTTTTAACCAAAATATCATAGGTTGCCTGAGCCTTTTCAATCATATGTTTCTGCGCGTCACGCTGATCACGATTATAGGTATCGGTTTTCTTCTTCATTGCTTCCAATGTTTCTTTCTGAGATTTTATATCCGCTTTTGCTTGAAAAAGTTCGAGTTCTAATGTTTCTTCATCCAATTTGGCAACCAACTGGCCATCTTCAACACTGTCCCCGACTGAAACTTCCAGAGAGTTTATTTTACCTCCGATTTTGAAAGACAAATCCAAACTTTCCGGCGCAACCATTTCTCCCGTCACGGAAACAGTTTGATTCAAATCTCCTTTTTCCGCTTTGACTGTAGTGTAGTTGTTTTGCGGTTTCTTGGACACAGAATAATATATTCCGCCAGCCACTAAAATCAAAATTATGATTATGATGTATGTTTTTTTTCTTTTTGCCATTTTTGTCTGCGAGCGAAGTAAGCAGGAACAAAAATGAGCATCCCGCAAAAATTCGCTTTTAAAAACAATAAGTTATTTTAAAAACTAAGCCGAAGGCGATCACGCACACAAAACCTTAAAATCTAACATGTGCCATTGGAATTTTGGCGGGATAACATCCTGCTACAATAAACTACCCTGTTTTTCCTCTCTATCCAGCGCCTCATTCACCAGCGCATCCGCAATCTTGTTTTCTTCTCTTGGTATATGTTTAAATATAACATTTTTGAAACCCAGCATCAAATTCCAAATTTCAATAAAATTCTTCTGGATATATTCTTCTTTAAGTTTATATTCATGATTGAGTTGCTTCACCACCAGTTCGCTATCCAGTCGGCATTCTATTTCATGTTGTCTGGTCTTATCTTTTCCCAAAAGGGCTTTCAGTTTCTTGAGAGCATAAATGAGCGCCGCATATTCCGCGACATTATTGGTCGCTTCCCCGATGCATTCGCCGTATTTTTTATTCAATGTTTCGACATATATTCCGATTGCCGCCACCCCGGGATTTCCCCGCGATCCGCCATCGGTAAACACCACTATCTTGTCTTTCATAAACTATTCTTTATTTATTATTTCTTCCAAATATTTGATAACTTCCAGCTGATCCTTAAAGGAATTTTCCAATTCTATACTAACATATTTAGGCAGATATGACACATATTCAATGTGTTTCATATTTTTTTCAAATCAATCAGTTTTAATTGAATTTTTTTGCTACCATTCCAACCGTCCTCTTCGAGATTAAAAACAGCCTCAATTGCATCCCCCGGTTTCAGATTTGAAAATTCTTCTCCCATCCCAAACCCGATAGCATCAAAAATTTTCGGACTTTCGGAGCGCGGACGAAGATATAATTTCAGATGTTTTCTATTATTCCCAACAATCTTAGCTTCACTAACCACTAAGTCTTTAACAAGAAATACAGGCTCTTTATTTTCTTCCCCAAAAGGTTCCATTTTCTTAAGCCAATCAATAAGCTCCCAGCCGATATCATCTGATGTAATTTCCGCATCAATATCAATTGATGGAATATTTTTCACCCCTTCGGAAAACCTCTCGACCGTTTGCGAAAGTTTATTGAAAAATATTTCCGCTTTTTCAAAAGATAATTTCACTCCGGCCGCTTGCGAATGTCCACCGAATTTATCCAATAAATCCGCACATTCTTTAAGCGCTTCAAAAATATTAACTTCCGGGATGCTACGGAGTGATCCAACATATCCATTTTCCTGCTTTTGGAGAATGATTGCCGGCTTTCCAAACTCCTCGGTTATTTTTCCCGCTACCAATCCCAAAATTCCCACCGGCCAATGAGGATTTTCTGCAATAATAATTTTCTTATTGGAAAATTTTTCCGAAGCTATTTTTTCGATATCTTCAACTATTTGTCCGGTCAACTTTTGTCTCTGCTGATTTTTTATTTCTACTTCCAGCGCCATATCCCGCGCTTTAATCCTATCTTCTTCCTTGATAAGTTCAAGCGACATATTGGCATGATCCATTCGTCCGGTAGCGTTGATTCGTGGCACAATCTGAAAAGCAACTTTTCGTGCGTCAGGAATATTATTTTCCGAAATATCAATTCGTCCGACTTTGAAAATTTCTTGCAAACCAACTCGCTTTGTCTTTGAAAGAACAATAAGCCCATATTTTACCAAAACGCGATTTTCTTCTCGAAGAGCAACGCAATCCGCTATGGTTCCGATACAAACCAAATCAAGCATCCATTTCAACTGTTCAATCTCTCCCGGTTTTACTTTTTTATAAAGAGCTTGAATAAACTTAAAAGCTACACCGACTCCGGCTAAATCTTTGGAAGGAAAACCCGAATTTTTCCGATTAGGATTAATTACCGCCCAAGCTTTTGGAATTATGTCTTGGACTTGATGATGGTCGGTGATTATCACGTCCATTCCCAACTCTTTTGCTTTTTCAACTTCAGAAAAATTTGATATTCCGCAATCAACAGTGATTATTAGATTCACTCCCTCTTTAGACAAATATTCGACCGCCTTTTCATTCATCCCATATCCTTCCAATTGCCTGTCAGGAATATAGCAAGTGCCGTTTTTAAAACCAATGTTTTTCAGAGCTTCACAAACAAGCGCTGTAGCCGTCACTCCATCAGCATCGTAATCCCCAAAAACCGCCACCTTCTCATTTTTTTCTTTTGCCAGAATTATTCTTTCCACCGCTTTTTCCATATCTAAAAATTCCAAAGGATCAGCCAGCTTGTTATAATCAAAATCAAAAAAATTTTCGATATCATTTTTTTCAACCAGTCCCCTTTGGGCCAATAATCCTAAAACCACCGGGTGATATTTATCCGCATCTTCTTTTTCAAGATTTGTCTTTTTATTTTCTTTCAGCACCCATTTTTTCATCATGTTTTTAATAAAATAAATTTCAAATGAAAACGAGGCATACGCCCCGTTTTTAATTTTTAAAAAAATTTCAAAAAAGTGGCAATTTAAAAAATTATTTCTGACATTTTGGACAAACTATCATTATAGAAAATTGCCCTTGTGAAATATTTACAGCTTTTAGATTTAATATCATAGGCGTGGCACATTTCGGACACAAAAAATCGCTTGGCGCGCCAAGATCGCTGATTAAACGCTTGGCATCAAATTCGCCAAATGATATTTTTATCTTGTAATCACCTTTATATATTCCGAGAATATTTTTAATCTTAAGCGCTACTTCATTCGGAGTATACATAGTCTTAATTAAGAAATCCTTCACACCCATATCGAATGCTCTTTTACGATCTTCCTCTCTTCCAAGATGGGAATTCATAACCACAGGGATACTGCGTGTTGCAACATTTTTTCCCAAAACTTCAATCAGACCAAATCCATCCATTCGCGGCATCATTATTCCAGTAAAGATAATATCGGGAATACTATTGGTGGCCTTATCGATTCCATCAATTCCGTCAATTGCTTCCGTAACTTCAAATCCGTTCTTTTTAAATGTTTCTGAATACAGCTCGCGTGTCTCCCTATCATCATCAACGATCAATATTTTCTTTTTTTTATCGTCCATATTTTTATCGATTAAAATATTATTTTTATATCCACCGCCGAAGCTTTCTTTCCATCATTATAGACCATTAGAGGGTTGATGTCGAACTCAGACACTCCTTCGGTTTCTAGGGCAAATTGCGAAATACCCCTTATTATTTGGGCAATTTCTTCGATATCATACGGTTTTTGTCCACGAGTTTCTTCGAACAAAAATTTAATCTTACTTTCTTTGAGCTGCTTTTCTATTTCAGAAATATCAGAAGAAGGAACCATAAAATTAACCATTTTGAAAACTTCCGTATATATCCCACCCAGACCATATACGATAATCGGTCCAAAAACTGAATCTTGTTTTACTCCCAGAATGAGTTCCGTGCCTTTTAGAAGCATAGGTTGCACAATCAATCTTTCTTCTTTGAAATTTTCTCTGATTTCGAAAATGGCCTTTTCCAATTCTTCGCGTATTTTTATATTAAGAACCAGAGCTTTCTTGTCAGTCTTATGAAGAACCTTGTCGCTATCGACTTTCAATACTGCCGGATAAATTATTCCGTCCGGAATATCTTCTCCCGGTTTCATTTCAAACACGCCCGGTGAAACCAGACCGTACATCTCCATAACAGAGGCGCTCTCGGAAAAATAAAGCGCTTTCCTATTTTCATTTTTGGCTTTTCCAATCATAGCTTCAACCTTTCCTTTTCTTTCAGAATCAATCCTGAAATCAGCCAGTTTGCCTGAGATTGTTTTTCGTTGGCTCCATTCAAAATAATCATTCATCACTTTGACCGCCGATTCCGGAAAATTAAAGTTCGTAATATTATTCGCTTTCAATTTCTTGATTGATTTTTCAACTCTGTCTCCACCGATAAAAGAAACTGCCAGAACTTTTTTTGTTTTAGATTTGAATCTCAAAAGAGCGCTGGTAATTTTCGAAACCGGAGTTTGATCTTGCGGAGTCAGAATGCAAATTATCGAATCGATGTTTTCATTCTTGTTTATAACATCAAGCGCTTTTTTATAACGGTCCGCCTGGGCATCACCCAAAAGATCGATTGGATTTTCCACCGAAGATTCTTCGGGCAAAAATTTTCTCAAATTTTTTTTCATCTTTTCATCAAGTTCCGCCAACTCGATAGATTTCCCCTTGAAAGCGTCCGTCGTGAGAACTCCAGGTCCGCCAGCATTGGTTATGACCGCCGTCCTTTTTCCGATATTTTCAGCGCCGTATGATATGAAATTCAGGAGAGCGAAAAATTCCTCCAGATTTTCCGCCCGGAGCATACCGCATTTTTTAAAAACCACATCCATAATCTCATCGCTTCCAGCCAGCGCTCCAGTATGGGATGAGATCGCTTTCTGCGCTTTTTCAGTTTTTCCGGCTTTCAAAATTACGACTGGTTTATTTTTTGAAATTTTTTGAGCCTCTGCCATAAATCCTTTTCCGTCTTTTATGCCTTCCAGATACATTCCGATTACTTTTGTTTTTTCATCTTCGGCCAGATAGTTCAATAGTTCTGCTTCTGAGACTACCATTTTATTGCCGATTGAAATTATGCTGGAAAATTTCATATTTTCTTTTTTGGCCAAATCCATAAAGGCCACCGCTAGAGCGCCTGATTGCGAAACAAATGCCACATTGCCGGCTTCCGGCACACCAGAAGCGAAAGAAGCATTAAGACGAAGTTCCGGAATAATAAATCCCAAACAATTCGGTCCGAGAATAGCCAAATCTTTTTCCTTCGCCAAAGTTTTGAGTTCTTCTTCACGCTGTTTTCCTTCACCGCCGATCTCGGAAAATCCGGCTGAAATAACGACATAATTTTTTATCCTATCCGCATTCTCGCGAATTTCAGAAATGACAAATTTGGAAGGGATGATGATTATCGCCAAGTCAATTTCCTTATCAACTTCGGATAATTTCTTGTAACACTTCCGACTGAAAAGCTCGTCATATTTCGGATTGACCGGAAAGGCTTCGCCCCCATATCCAAGTTCGAAGATATTTTTCGCCACCGCGTTTCCTACTTTTCCCTCTTCCGGCGAAGCGCCGACTATCGCGATTGATTGAGGATTAAAAAGTTTTTCTAAATTCATATTTTTTTATTAAGATTATTCGCTTAAGTAAACAAATTTTTTCCGCTAATTTTCTAGTTCATCGAATATCCTGTCATTAAAATCATTTGGTTTTAATCGCATGATCGCATCGGCATTACGCAAACAATATCTTAACTGATCTTCATTATTTTGATTGGAATACCATTTGAAACTATCTAAAATATCAGCTGTTTTTTCAAATTTATCCGGAATCGAATCATTTTTCGTATTGGCCAATATCAGTTTGAAAACATTTTCACCAAATTCGTCTTTTATAATTTCCTTTTCAATACCGGACCATTCAACCATGTCATGCAATACTCCGGCTATAACAATATCTTCCGAATAACCATTTTCATATAAATAAACTCCGACGCGTATATCATGAAAAATAACCGGCTTTCTGCTTTCCTCATCCGATGGTGGCATATATTCAGTTAAAAATCTGACAGCTTTTTCAAATTTTATGTTAAGCAATTTTAATCCGTTGCTCATAATTTTTCCGTCTTGACATCCCCGACTTTATCCAAAATATTATCTTCATTCAAAAGCCCATAAACTCCACCATAGGAACACACCGCGCTGGAGCTGTTGGCAATCCCCCATTTAAGACATTCACTCAAATCATTTCCTTTAATATAGGCGGCTAAAAATCCGCTAGCAAAACTGTCACCGGCTCCAGTTGAATCCACCGCCGGAACTTTTCGCGCCGGGACATAAAATTTTTCCTTCCCGTCATACGCCCAAGCGCCGCGCGTTCCGTCAGTCATCACTACGACTTTTGCGCCCAGTTTTTCAAGTTCTTCTAGTAGATATTTTTCGTCGTTTATTTTTTCACTACTCACTGCCTCTTGTTCACCGTTCACTGACATAATTATTTCCATCGATTCATCCTTATTGAGAAACAGGACTTCCGTGCCGGATATTTTTTCCACTATCTTTTTAGCATTGTCATGGATATTTATCTGCCGCGGATTGAAAGCGATTCTTATTTTTTTCTCATCTGCCACGGAAAAAATATCATCAAGATGCCTTTCCCAATCGCCATGCAAATCACCGATGAACAGCCATTCGGTTTTTTTTATTTTTTTCGGATCAATTTCCAACCTTCCATTGGCTTTTTGATTGGAAAAAATCACTCGTTCAGCACTTTTGGAATCAATGACAATCGCAGAAAGATCGCTTACACAATCCTTTTCACGCCCGATATTGGAAACATCCACTCCGCCATCTTCTAGTTCTTCCAAAATCCAATCTCCGATATAATCATTTCCAACTCTGGCATAGCAACCGGAATTAATTCCAAGTTTTGAAAGTCCAACCGCAACATTAGCGGCGCAACCTCCGAGGGATTCATGCCTTTCTTCTATTTTATATTTTGCTCCAAGTTCAAATGATATTTTTTTCTGACTCAAAAGGTCTTCCGGAGTTTCTGTTACTTTTCCTTCACTAGTCGGAAAAAAAATATCCTTGCAAGCCGAACCCAGACATATTATCTGTTTTTTCATATTGGTTTTTAAAAAAATTTAATCAATAATTCCCCATATTTTTTAATTATACCTCACAATACACGCTTATCAAAACGGAGTTTTATTTTTTAATTATGGTCTGACCATTATTTTTTAACTTCAAAGGATATTCGGAAAAATCTATATTTTTACTGGTCGGATCAAATTCGGCTTCCACTGCCAGACCCTTTTGTGTTTCCGGAGAAAAATATTGGTCAAAAATAAAATTTCCCAAAGAATAATAAATTAATTTCCCTTTATAGATTTCTTTGGACTGAATAACATGAGGATGGGATCCAATTATAAGATCCGCTCCGGCATCGACAAATTCCCTGGATAGGATTTTAGTCGATTCCATCGGTTCTGAAAAATATTCCTTATCCCAATGAGAAAAAATAATAATAAAATCACTCTTATTTTTTAGATTTTTTATTGCTTCCAACGTTCGTATCCCACTTTTTGAGGTAAATTGGTTATAACTCACAAAAGCGAAACGTGTTCCATTGATCAGATAAACATAGAAATTATCGCCGGAAAAACCAGTATCACCAAAATATTTCACACCACTTTTTTTGAGGCGTTCTTTGGTTTCAGCGTAACCAGCTTCCCCAAAGTTTAAAATATGATTATTGCCGATATTTACAAGTTTGATATTTTTTCCATAAAGTAAATCGGCTGAATCCGGAGGAAAAGTAAAATAATAATTGTTTTTTTCTCCTTCTTTTGAATTGATACTCAATGAAGCATTTTCAGTTATCGGACCTTCAAGATTAGCCACAACTAAATCGTAACTTTTTAAAAAACCGCCAATATCATCAAAAATAAAATCTTTTCCTTTCTTTTCTGTCACTTGCCTAATATAACGATCCAGCATCAAATCTCCAACAAAGAGAATTCTTAATTTTTCAATTGGAATATTCTCATCTGAAACTCCTTTAACCTGAACCTCTTCTTTGTAATTCATATTTTTTTTAGAAGCATCAAATAAATCATTACTCCTGTTTTTAAAAAAAACAAATAGTCCCGATGTCAAAATCAGGACTGCAAGAATTATTGTGATTTTAAAACTTCTCATCATATAAAAAATATCTGCTACATAAAAAGAGAATCCCGATCCATCAAGCGCGGTTTTTCCACTCCCATCACAGAAAGTATGGTCGGTGCAATATTTCCCAAAACTCCACCGCTTTTTATGTCCATTCCTTTAAAACGCTTTCCGATTGCCAAAAAAGGAACCGGATTTTTCGTGTGAAAAGTATTAATTTCATTCACATCTTCATCAAACATATCCTCAGCGTTTCCATGATCGGCTGTTATAAACATATTTCCTCCCCGATCAAGAACTTCCTTGGCCAAAAGTCCGATTTGCCGATCCAATGCCTCAATTCCTTTTACCGTTGCTGCTAAATTCCCTGTATGTCCAAGCATATCCGGATTGGCATAGTTTATCGTATAAAAATCATAAGTTTCACGCTTGAGATGTTCCAAGACTGTTGAAGTTATAAGATTGGACGACATTTCCGGATAATCAGCGTAGGAATCAACTTCTGGCGAATTAATAATTATTCGATCTTCCCCATCAACCAAGTCATCATAACCACCGTTTAAAAAATATGTGACATGAGCGAATTTTTCCGACTCGGCAATATAAAGTTGGCGATATCCACCCAGTGCCATCGGTAAAGTCGCCATTATTTTTTCATTCTCAAGAACTGTATGCATATCAAGATCTGGACCGAAATCTGTCATTGCCACAAAATAGAGATTTTTCACCTTATCAATAATCGGCATATTGTCAGACAAGATTCTTTTTTTATTCATTGAAACAAAAAGTTTTGAAAATTGTCGCGCCCGATCGGATCGAAAATTGAAAAACACCAAACTGTCATTGACGGAAAGTTTTGCAATCGGTTCTCCATTTTCACAAATATTGGTAGGAATCACATATTCATCGGTCAAACCTTTTCTATAGGCATTTTCTATAACTTCTTCAGGAGAAGCCGCTCTTTCACCGCGATTAAAAACAATAACTTCATGAGCCTTAGTAAGCCGTTTCCAATTTTTTACCCGATCCATCGCATAAAAACGTCCTGCCAAAGAAGCAATTTTTCCAATACCTTCTTCAGAGATTATATTTTGAAAATTTTTAAGATGAGTCAAGGCGCTCCGCGGATATGAATCACGTCCGTCAGTAAAAAGATGGCAATAAACTTCTTTTATTCCATTCCTTTTTGCCAACTTGAGAAGCGCACGAAAATGCTCCGGACTGCTATGTGGACTATCAGCTGTTCCCATAAGCCCCATTATATGAAAATTTCCTCCATATTTTTTAATATGACTCATGGCGCCGACCAAAGCCGGATTCATAAAAAAACTTTCATTGGCAATACTATTGGAAATAACGCAACAATCTTGAATAACAATACGTCCGGCCCCGATATTTATATGTCCCGTTTCCGATCCGCTCATTTGATCACCGCAAAGACCGACATGGATACCGGAAGCCAAAAGCGCGCTTGAAGGATAAAGTTCGAAAAGACGGTCAAGTCTCGGTTTTTTTGCCAAAGAAATTGCATTGTTTCTAGAAGGTTCCGCTATGCCGTAACCATCAAGAATAATAAGAATTGTCGGAATTTTATTTTTCATATTTTATTTAATAAATATAAATTTATCTTACATAAAGATAAGGACTTTTATCGTTTATTTTTTTTAGATTATTAAACCGATATATATTGGAAATTATTTTTTTACCGGGTTTCAGCTCCCTCTCAAGCTTTTTCCCAAGGCTATTCATAATATGATAAAAGCCATATACATAAATCAAATCAAACTTTGATAAATCTTCCCTCCAAAAACTTTTCCAATGTACAAAAGCTTTTTTCTGTAGTCCTTTTTTTCTTATCCACCATTTCGATATCAGGACCAGAATGGGATTTATTTCAAATCCATGTGCCTCAATTCCTTTTTTCGCAAAAGCGATAACCACTCGCCCATCTCCTGAGCCAAGATCTACCATCCTTCCTTTCTGCATATCAGCCAGAGATATTATTTTTTCCAAATTATATTCCTGAGTGGGAAAATAAATGGCGCCTTTAATTATAGGACGAACAAGCAAACAGATAATTAATCCGATTATGATTATATAGAATATCTCCATAAAACAAAATTATTTCGCTAATTCTTCTTCAATCCTGAGTAGTCGGTTATATTTGCAAATTCTCTCCCCGCGAGAAAGCGATCCGGACTTCATAAACTCCGTGCCAGTTCCAACCGCTAAATCGGAAATGAAATCATCGGTTGTTTCCCCGCTGCGATGCGACATCACTGTTTTCATCTTGTTCTTCTTAGCTAATTTTATGCATTCCACTGTTTCCGTGAGGCTTCCGATCTGATTGACTTTAATGAGAACTGCATTACAAGCCTTTTCTTCAATTGCTTTTTTCAATCTTCTCACATTAGTCACCAAAAGATCATCTCCAATCGTCATCACTTTCCCTCCAATTTTTTCATTCATCGCATTCCAACCTGCCCAATCGTTCTCATTGAGTCCATCCTCCACTGAAATCACATTATATTTTTCTATCCATTCAGCATAAATATTTAAAAGCATTTCGCGACTTATAACGTTGCTTTCCGGTTTGAAAATATATTTATCCTCTGCTTCTTCGAAAAATGACGAAGCCGCCGCATCAATTCCAGTATTAACTTCTTCTCCTTTTTTATATCCCGCTTCTTCAATGGCGCGATTCATAAGTTCCAGCGCTTTTGCATTACTTTCAAGACGTGGAGCAAAACCTCCTTCATCACCGACTGCTACGCTCTGGCCTTCTGATGCCAAAATGTTTTTTAGTTTATGGAAAATTTCACTGCCGGCGCGGTATTGCTCTTTGAAAGTCTTGATACCGTTTGGAACGATTTTGTATTCCTGGATTGCCAAGCCTGAGTCGCTATGCTTTCCGCCGTTTATGACATTAAACATCGGAATCGGCAACTTGAATCTTTTAGCCGGAAATTTATAAGTTTCGGCAATATATTTATAAAGAGTAATTTCTTTTTCCGTTGCGGCCGCGCGACAGACCGCCAAAGAAACGCCCAAAATCGCATTGGCTCCGAGATTGGCTTTATTTTCCGTCCCGTCAAGCTCGAGCATTTTTTTGTCGATCGCCTCCTGCTCAGTTGCTTCCATTCCAGAAATCGCTTCAGAAATTTTAGTGTTTACATTTTCAATTGCTTTTGAAACACCCAAGCCATTAAATCTTGATTTGTCACCATCGCGAAGTTCCAGCGCCTCAAAAGTTCCCGTGGAAGCTCCGCTTGGCACCGCCGCAATGGCAACAGTTCCAGATTCCAATTCTACTTCCACTTCGACTGTCGGATTTCCCCGCGAATCCAAAATTTCCCGCCCATAAATTTTCTTGATCTTGCTCATTTTTTTATTATTATATTTTTAAAATTTTACTTCACATTCGCGAAAATATAGTCATCAAAAAACCTGTTGCCTTTTTTAACATCTTTCCTGCAGATTCCTTCTAATTTGAAACCGTTTTTTTCAAGGACTCTTTTTGAGGCCGGATTAAAAGAATATACTTTGGCATAAATCCTTTTCAATTTAAATTCCTTAAAACCAAATTCTGTAATAAGCTTAACCATTTCAGAAGCAATTCCTTTTCCCCAATGTTTCCTGGCCAACCAATAACCGATTTCAGCTTTGTGATTTCTTTCTATTTTGCATATATCAATTGCGCCACAAGCTTCACCATCAATTTCAACAATAAAAAGCATTTCTGAAACTACTTTATTTTTTTCTTTTTTAAAACATTCTTTTATCCAATCCTTAGCATTTTTTAAAGTATAAGGATACGGAATTGCCGCGGTATTTCTGGAAATCGTCTTGTCATTGATATTTTTCACAATATCAAACTCATCTCCCTTTTTTATACTTCGCAGAATGAAATTTTTACCCTTTAATTCTTTCATAGAATTACACTTATTTTTTCAAAACCTCTATCCCCGGCATTTTCTCTCCTGAAAGGAAATCCAACATCGCACCGCCGCCGGTAGAAACAAATGAAACCCGGTGCATCGCGTCATTCTTTTCAAGAATTTCGAGCGTTTCTCCGCCACCAACCAAAATAAATGCGCCGCTTGCTTCAACCGCTCCCAATATTTCATCAGAACTCTTGGCATATTTCTCATCTTCAAATTTTCCCAAAGGTCCGTTCCATGCGATCATTTTTGCAGTCTTTATTATCTCTTTGAATTTTTCAACGGTTTTTGGTCCGATATCCAGCCGATCATCGACAAAATCAAAAGGCAAGATAACTTTTTCAGAAAACTCAATTTTTTGATCAATAGCTTCATTGGCAATTTTTCCCCCGACTAAAATATAATCATATTTTTGTTCAAAAAATTTAATCACTGGTAATTTGGTTTCAATTTTTGCTCCGCCAATTATCGCTACTGCCGGAGAAATAGGATTATCCTTAATAAAAGACATTTCATGAATTTCTTCCTGCAAACAGAATCCTGCATAGCTTGGAATAATTTTGGCTATACCGGAAACGGAAGCATGGTCACGATGCGAAGCGCTGAAAGCATCATTTATGAAAACATCAAAATTTTCCGCGAGCTTCTTGGCAAATTCAGGATCATTTTCTTCATCTCCCGCATAGAATCTGACATTTTCGAGCATCAATATGCCTTCCGTCAAAATTTCTAGAGCATTTTTTACACTTTCTCCGATACAATCAGAAATAAAAGTTATTTTTTTACCCAAAATTTCTTCCGCATCAGAAACGATTTGCCCCAAAGAAAATTCCGGATTTACTTTTCCGTCCGGCCTTCCAAGATGAGTTATCAGAGCCACTTTGCATTTCTTGTTTAAAAGATAATCAATAGTTTCTTTAGCGGCGGAAATCTTAAAAGACTCACTAACTCGTCCATTCTCCAGTGAAACATTAAAATCCACCCTCAATAATACTTTTTTATTTTCCAAATCGGCATCTTGTATTTTTCTTAGTTCCATATTTTTATATTTATAAATTTATTACCAAATCATCTTCAGACATCAGGCTGTTTTTGAAAATTTTCTGCGCGATTTTTTCCGCTTCCAATTTTTTATCTTCGTTCTGATAATGGATCGAGAGATGAGTCATTATCATTTTTTTCGCTCCCGCATCTTTTGCCATCTGCGCCGCTTCTTCCGGACTCAGATGCCCCCACTCCGGATTAGAATGTCCAGGCAAACTGGAACATTCTGTTATAAAAATATCAGTATTTCTCGCCAAATTTACAACATTATCACAAACTCCACTATCCAGACAATAAGCAATCTTTTTTCCTTCAAGATTCACCCGATATCCCATAACCGGATCAATATGGCTCAATTTAAGACTTTTAAATTTCAAAGGATTTTCATATTCTCCCTCCAAAATCTCATTAAAATGGAAGTTATCTCTAAAAGGAACAGCGTAAGGATGTCTTATGATTTCTCGAAGAAGTTTCTCGTTTCCTTTTTCCAATATCACATTGAATTTTTCTTTCCTAAAGACAGAAGGCACTATATGAAAACCAAACGTATGATCCAAATGCAAGTGACTTAAAAAAAGATAGATCAGTTTATCTTCTTTCACATAATCTCTGAGTTTATATATTCCATCTCCCGCATCAAAAATAATATATCCTTCTTCGCTGTCTATCAAAGTACAAATCGCATTACTATTATGAGTGCCGTACCATCCGTTTGTTCCTAAAAAAATTATTTTCATTTTTTACGACAATTTAAAAAATTATTATTTCATAAAATGCCCGCCACCAAGAATTGCAATAAGCACTCCAAAAATAGCCATAACAACAGTAATAATCCAAGCGCGCATAGTAACTTTTGTTTCTGGCCAACCCTTGGCTTCAAAATGATGGTGAATCGGCGCCGCTAAAAAAACTTTTTTCTTAAATATTTTTTTTGAAGTCAACTGAATAGCGACCGAACCGGATTCTATGATATAGATAAACACGATTATAAAAAAAGGAATAACGGAATTTGTCAGCATTGCCACTACTCCAAGTGTCGCACCTAATGAAACTGCCCCGGTATCTCCCATAAAAAATCTGGCTGGATAAATATTGAACCATAAAAATGCCAGAAGGGCACCAGAGATTGCCGCACAAAAAGCCGCTAAATCCATCTTATTCTGTGAAAAAGATATTATAGCAAAAGCAAAAAAAGCAATCATCAAAATTCCCCCATTAAGACCATCTAAGCCATCGGTTTCATTGGAAGATATCGCCGCAAAAAGGATAACAAACATAAAAAGCGGAATATACCACCAACCGATAGAAAAATCTCCAATCGCCGGAATATGAATCTGATCCCAACCAAGCTTATAATAAAACCACCAAGCACCTAAGCCCGCAATAACAATCAGCCAACCGAATCGGTTTAAAAATCTCACACCTCCACCTTTATTTTTTCCCCAGCCTTTGACACTGGCAAAATCATCACAAAGTCCCAATATTCCAGCCGAAACGAGAGCAAAAAGAGGGAGCCAGACTTGTTTCCGGCTTAAAAAATCAAGACGGGCCAAAAAATTAGTGTCCCACCACTGAGCCAAAAGTGGGAAAAAATAATGCGACAAATAGACCAAAACTAAAACTGTAAACCAAACCAATATTCCTCCCATAACCGGCGTTCCGCTTTTGTGCTTGTGAAGCTCGCTCACAAAAGTCAATTTTTGACCGTCAACAGAGTTGGTTTTTATCTTTATTCCGATTTTATATTTATAGAGAAAATGCGTAAGAATCGGCGTAAAGGCAAAAGCCAGAATAAAAGCTAAGAAACCAGCAATCAAAACCTTAAGAGTGTTGGCAACTATCGGAATCGTTTGTATTTGTGCAAATTCCATTTTATTGAATAATTAAAAAATATATTTATTTCCATTCATAACTTTTATATATCCAATCAATCAAATAGCGCATATCATCCCAGCGATATTCATCATTAAGTATTACAGAAATAACTTTGTGCTTTCCGGTTGGATCGACTGTTCCAAGAAGAAGTGATTTTCCCGCCAAAGGAGTAAATCCGGTTTTCCCTCCCAAACAATTATCCATTTCAGAAATAAGTATATCCGTATTTTTAAGTTGATGCATATATCTTCCATCTGTTGAATAAAATTGATCTTCTTTCGTTCTCATTATATTCCAAATTATATCATGTTTCATGGAATAGGCTGCGATTCTGGCAATATCGTAAGCAGAAGAATAACACTGCGATTCCTTACCATCAATTTCAAGACCTGACGGAGTGCAAAAGTTAGTATCTCTCAAGCCGAATTCCCGCGCTTTTTCATTCATCATACTAACAAATTTTTCCGGGGTTCCCGCGATATGTATGGCCAGAGCAGTCGCACTGTCATTGGCGCTATTCATCAAAGTAGCTTTCAAAAGATCTATTGCTTTTATTTTTTCTCCCCGATACATCCTATTAGCATTGCAGAAAACACTGGTTGGACAACCTACAACCGTTCCCACCACATTAAGCGCTTCTGAAGTTATTACAACTTCCTCATTAAGATCCTTAATATTCTCAACAGCCAAAACAGCCGTCATCATTTTCGTAAGCGAAGCAACTTGTATATTTTTTCGACCGTTGTCATAGTGTAATATGGTTCCGCTATCAACATCAATAGCCACCGAGGAAGACGCCCAGAGCTTGATTTCTTTGGTATCCTTTTTTCTGACCGGCAAAGGTTCATTATTGGTAGAATCAAGAAGCATGAGATCATTCCTAAGAAGTTTTTCTCTTGGAATATTTCCATCTTTGATTCCAAAAATTTCCCGACCGATATTATTTTTAATTATCTCCCTGTTTTCCGAATCAAGATTCATTCCATCCATCATATCGCCATTGACAAAAAATGGCATAAAAGGAAGCAGGATTATTGTAAGGATTATTTCAAACATTATCAAATAAAAGCTTAAATTTTTATGTTTAGGATTCCTAATTTTCTTCTGCAGAATTTTCGTCCGATTTTTTTTCCGAAATCGATTCGGAATTTTTTCCTAAAATACTGTCTACTCTTGAATCTTTGGAAAGAGTTCCCCAGTCTGGTAGTTTCTCGACACCATCAACTCCCAACTTTTTTAAAAATTCAATAGATATCATATAAAGATAACCTCGACTGTCTTTCGGATTATCAATTCTTTCAATAAGTCCACGCATAAGAAGCGACCTCAGAGTAAAACTGCAGTTAACACCTCGGATTGCTTCAATTTCAGAACGACTGATTGGAGAACGATAAGAAATTATGGAAAGCACTTCCAAAGAAGCTTGACTCAGATTTTCCTGAATCTCATTTTTCACCATATCATCGATGATGAGAGCATTATCCGGATTAGTTGCCATTTGGATAGTATCGTCTTTTCTTATTATGACCAATCCTCCTCCTGAGGAATATTCTTCACACAACATTTTTAGCGCCTCTTCTACCTCTTCATTGGAAACCGACATTGATTTGGCAAGACGAGAAATATTAACCGGTTCACCGGCAATAAAAAGGATGCTCTCGATCGCTGATTTTAATTTTTCCATTTCCATATTTTGATATTTTTAATTTGTTTCCAAAACTATTTTTAATTTTATCTCGCTGAAAAGCTCTCCTTGATCGACCTGGACAATTCTCTGCTTTACCATTTCCAGCATCGCCAAAAAAGAGACAATAACCTCAACTTTATCGCTTGCCATCGAAACAAGTTCAGAAAATGAAGTCTCGACTTTTTTTCTTATTGCTGTTTCCAAATCGACTATTCTATCTTCCAATGTCACAACTTCCGTAATCATTTCTTCTTGTAAGACTTCGATTATCGGTATGTCGGAAAGCACTTGAAGAAAATATTTCTTAAAATCAAAAACATTAAAATCTTCCGGGGGATAAAATATCGATTTTATCCCTTGATACCCATTCTTGGAATAGCTTATGCGACCCAAAACTGACATTCTCTGAATTTTCTTTGAAGCTTCTTTAAATTTTTTGTATTCCTCCAACTGATAAGTCAAATCTTTTATTTCTTCTTCCTCTTCATCTGTCAGTTTTAACATCGGAAGAAGCGCTCGAGATTTTATAAGTATCAGCTTGGAAGCTACTGACAGAAAATCAGCCAGATGCTCAAGACAAATTTTCTCATCATTTCTTATATGATCAAGATATTGATCGGCGACATTAGCTAAACTCAACTCGGTAATATTAAGCTTCTCCTTCTCGATAAGTTCAAGAAGAAGTTCCAAAGGACCCTCAAATTTTTCCAGCTTAAAATGATACGTCACAATCTTTAAAATAAGCTTCAAAAAGCCATTTTTATCCTCTATAAAAAATTACAGACAATTCTGTACGGCACTTTTACATTTTATCACTTTATCACTATAATTTCAAACACAATTTTAAAATCAAATTTATTAAGAGCGCGGTCCGGCATACGCCGGACCGCGCTCTGGAAAAAACCAAAAATCATTTTAATATCGAAGAATTTTTTCTTTATCCAGATGGAAAGCCGGAATAAGCGCAGAAAACACAACCACCGCAATCAGAATAAAGACTATTTTGACCGGTAAAAATGAAAGCAAAGCGAAAGAAATGCCCGCTGCAATAATATTTCCCACTGGAGCAGCTGTCCGGAAAAAATCAATAAGATCGACATCTTCTCCGTCTATCTGTTTATAAAAATATGAATCGCGCAAAACTTCGACTATCGCCGCCCCTAAACGAGTAGCAAAGAGAACCAAGGACCAGATCAAAATATCTCTTGATCCGATAAAATATATGGCAAAAGTCGAAACAGCCATAATCACCACTCCGATTACCAAAAGCTTACCTTCATTTTTTTTCTTATCAGCGACTATCCCCATTGGATATTGCAAGATAACAAAAGGAATAAGCATTATCGTGAGTATTGTTCCGATTTTATCCCAGTTAAAACCTATGTTAAGAAGGTGAATCGGTGTGTATATAACCATAAGGGCATAAAAAAAGTCCAAAACACAGGCTATATAATAAATGCGAGATATTTTTTTTCTTCTTAGTACCTTTTTTATCATATCCGTAATGGAAATATACTTCCTAAAATCGTTTGGCGCATTATTAAGCTTCGTAAGCACTACGAGAAATATGATTGAATTCAGTATGAGAAGAAAAATAAATATCCCATAGTAACCAAACTTATCAAGAAGCTGAGTTGAAATAAAAGGTCCAAGAAGAAACCCCGCATTTAAGATGGTGAGATGTCTTCCCCTTATTCGCCCGGATTCTTCATCTAAAGAATATGATTCCAAAATAGTATCCAAACTCACCCAACCCATTCCTTCAAAAACCATATAAGCAACAAGAAAAAAAACGCTAAAAACTGAAGGATCAGTATTGGATAAAAAAATCAACATCACTATCTTCATTAAAATAGAGAAACAAAAAACAACCGATTTTCCCACTCTCCTGACTAATTTGTGCATATTTAAAAGACAAATAAGCAATATCAAATAAGATACGGCATAAAAAAGTCCGACATTTTCCGAACCGGAGGCTTTGGCGAAATAAGAAGACATTACATAAATTATCGAGGCCTGTGAGAAACCCAATAGAAGAGAGACGATATTTATTACTTTGATTTTTCTCTTATCCAAGAACTCATTGTGAAAAACCATAATTTTATTTTTTTGTTTTTTTTAAAATTAATTCTCCGAAATACCAAGAATTTCTGAAACTTTTTTTGAAAGTTGGCTCGGAATAAGCTGGGTCTTAAGACAAACATCTTTTATGCCATATTCCTTGACTCGATCAAGAATCTCGTCTTCGCCCGAAAGCGATGCAGAAAAAGGAATCATCGGAATATTTTTCGTATTTTCTTCCATTTTTAATCTGGCAATTATCTCATCTCCATTCATCTCTGGCAAAATCATATCGATTATTAAAAGATCATAATTCCCGTTTTTCGCTTTTTCTAATCCTTCCGGTCCTGTTTTGGCAAAATCAACTTCGAAACCATCCTGCTTGAGTTTCATTCCGAACATATCAACAAACACTTCTTCATCTTCAATCAAAAGAATTTTTTTCGGATTTTCTCCGGAATTATTTTCGGAAAGTCCCGAACGCCTGGCTTCATTCTTTTTTTCTTCGACAAAAACATCCATCATCCTCTGAATTTCCTTGACTAACTCACTGGGAGTATAATCCGCTTTCGTCACAAATCCGTCCGCTCCGAGTTTCATCGCTTTCTCCCTATCCTCTCTTTCACTGAGATTACTTGAAACGATTATTTTTATATTACTCGGATATGTTCCGTTTTTTATATTTTTAATCACCTCGAATCCGTCCATTCTTGGTATCATCAGATCCAATAGAATCAAATCGGGATTCTGATATCTCGCCATCTCCAAGACCTGGTCTCCCGCCACTGCCACAAGAGTTTGAAAACCCGCCTCGGAAAACTTTCTCTCATAAATTTCGGAAATCATCGGATCATCTTCGACAATTATTATTTTCGCCATAAAAATAGACTACGATTAGGATATCAAGTCCTAATTTGAAGATAAAAATTACTCTTTCTTGCCTAAATTATAACCGAAAAATTGTTTTAAGTCCACTTTTTGTAAAATAAAAATCCGCTCATGTAATTTTGCAAACAGAGTTTTGATTCTATTCTAGAGTTTGATATTGGAAATATTTTCAACAACTCTATCAATAATTTTCTGTGGCGTCGAAGCGCCGGCGGCGATGCCGACATTTTCAATATTTTTAAACCATTCTTCTTCCAGCTCATTTTCATTTTCGATATGATATGTAGGCTTTCCACACGATTTTGCAATTTCAGCAAGTTTTGTAGTGTTACTAGAGTCTTTTCCGCCTATAATTATCATCAGATCAGATCTCCTAGCTAAATCATTCACCTCTTCCTGCTTTTTGGAAGTGTCCAAACAAATAGTATTTTCTATAAAAATATTTTTTACTTTTTTCTTAAGAGCAGAAATTACTTTTTCAAATTTTTCCTTTTTCTGCGTCGTCTGACTAAGAAGACCCGCTGAATCAATTTCGAGAAGTTTTTCAACATCATCAGGCGTCCCGACGATTATCGCGGTGTCGTTCGTCCAAGAATTTATTCCAATAACTTCCGCGTGATTACGATCGCCAAAAATAACAACTTGTTTTCCACTTTCATAGAATTTTTCAGCAATACGTTGAGCGCGCCTAACAAAAGGACAAGTTGCATCGACTATTTCAATTTCTCTTCTTTTTAGATTTTCCAAAATATTTTTCGCAATTCCATGACTCCTTACCACAAATATAGAATTTTCCGCAACCTCTTCCGGTTTTTCAACCAATTCATATCCTTTTTCTTCCAATTCTTTTTTCACCAAAGGATTGTGAATAAGCGACCCGATACTATAAACCGGCTTTCTTTTTTCTTCCAATGCCCTGTTGGCCATCTCTACCGCTCGACTGACTCCAAAACAAAATCCCGCCGATTTGGCTATTTCTATTTTCATAATCTTTATTATTGTGTATTAAATATTAAATAATTCTTTTTTCAGCAATTTCTTCTTTTCATTTTCACCTAAAACATATCCGCCGATTTTTCCATCACTCCGCACAACACGGTGGCACGGAATCGTAGTAATTTTATTGCTCCGACAAAATTTATAATAACGATTAAGTATATTTCCGACTGCCCGTGACGCTTTTTCATTTCCTGCCCGAGATGCCACTTCTTTATATGTCAAAGTTTTTCCGAACGAAATTTTCTTTACGATAGAAATAACTTTTTTGGAAAATTCTTCCATTTTTTGCAATGTTATCAGTTAAAAATAAATAAATTACAACAAGAATAAGACTAACAGAATTCCAATGACAATCCTATAAACTCCAAAAGATACAAAAGAATATTTCTTCACAAAATTAAGCAAAAATTTTATTGCCAAAATTGCCATTAAAAATGAAACTAAAAATCCAACTCCCAATATTCCGAGTTGATCCGAATTAAAATAATCAATATTTCTAAAAAGATCAAAAACCGTTGCAACTGCCATCGTTGGAACTGCCAGAATAAAAGAAAATTCCACGATCGTTCGACGTGATATTCCAAAAATCAGCCCTCCTATTACCGTCGCAGCTGAACGTGATATTCCAGGAATGATTGAAATTGCTTGAAAAAATCCGATAAATATCGCTTGGAAATATGAAATATTATTGATATTTTTGGTTTTAGATTTTTTTCCATATAAAAATTTTTCGAAAAAAATTATCACTAAACCGCCTAAAACCAAAGAAATTGCCACTAAATTTTTATTGCTTATCAAAGATTCTCTTATAAAATCATAAAAGATAAAACCAATTATTCCGGTTGGAACAAAAGCTGTTAAAATTTTTTTCATCGTATCTATTTCTAAGAATATTCTTTTCCAATACAAAAAAACTACCGCCAAAATAGCACCGAATTGAATGGCAATTTGAAAAGATTTTAAGAAATTTGTCTGCGGAATATTTAAAAAATCAGCTGTCAGGATAAGATGTCCGGTTGAAGAGATCGGCAAGAATTCCGTTATCCCTTCCACAATTCCCATAACTATCGCCTGAATATAACTCATATTTTATGTTCTTATGTTTTATCTGTGAGGAAATTATTCTTCAGAAACATTTTTATCGGAAAATTCCCTAAGGAATCTAAAATCAGAAACAATTTTCTCAAAATCTGATTTAATAGAATCATCTGCTTCATCTCCCAAGACTAAAAGATATTCGTATTTGTCTTTAGCGACTGTATAAACTTTTCCACCGTCATATTTCATAGCTTTTTCTCCACCAATGGTCGTTTCCTCTTCCGATTTTGGATCCATTCCATAAGGCGCTTTGAGCGGATTTTTTTTATCAATTTTCGCAACATAAACCACGATTTCCTTATTTGTATCATTATCAATATTGGAAACTGATTTGTTTCCCAATTTCAAATCATAAATAACTCTTCCCGGCTGTTCTTCTCCTTTATCTTCCCAATTATTTTCGAAAAACTCATATCCTTCCGGATATTTTACAATGAAATTATAAATCTCATGCTGATAACTCATTTTCATTTTTTCCTTTTGTTTTTCATCTTTGGAAGATTCTTCCTGCTTCATATCAGCGTTTTTATTATCACTTTCATCACTGCCTTTAAATATCCAATATCCGGTAAAAAATATTATGATAAGCAGTATGACGATTATTGCAACTTTTTTCATTATTTTTCTAATTATTTATTATCTTATTAATTATAAAAAACTAATTCAAATTTTCACTGATCCAATATTTCTTCAAGACAGAAATCGTAAGAGTGGAAAGGAAAAATCCCAAAGCTGGAACGATAGCATTCACAAAGGGCTTCGAGAGATCAGCCGCGAAGAAAAACAGAACTACGACAAAATATGTCAGGATTGCAACAAGAATCTTGCGCATCAGGCTCGTTTCCCAAGCCTTATCCGCTTCCACTCGCCTGGTTATGTTCTTTTATTAATGCTATTTCATTTTTTAATTGTTCAATATTTTCCATAAGCAAGATTAACTTTTCTTTTGTTGACAATCGGTTTATACTGGAATTATACTATTAAAACTATGCGTGAACAAATCGAAAATGCAAAAAATGAATATGAGGAGATTTCCGCCGAACTGAACAATCCGGATATTTTTAATGATGCGAAAAAAATGGCCGCACTCGGAAAAAGGCAAGCTGAGATGGAGGAATTGATCGGAAAGATAAACGAACTGGAAAATACGGAAAAAGCCATGCAAGACAACGCTGAAATAGTTAATTCCAACTCGGAAGATCCGGAAATGAAACAGATGGCGATAGAAGAAAATGTCACGCTTGCAACAAGAAAAGAAGAATTGGAAAAAGATATCGAAATGCTTTTGATCCCGAAAGATCCCAACGATGAAAAAAATGTCATTGTGGAAATTAGGGCTGGCGCCGGTGGCGACGAATCAGCGATTTTTGCCGGCGACCTTTTTCGAATGTATTCTCGTTTTGCCGAAAAAAATCGCTGGCAAACTTCCCTTCTTAATTCCAATACTATCGGCATCGGAGGATATAAAGAAGTGGTTTTTGAAATTAACGGCTCCGGAGTTTACGGAAAAATGAAATATGAATCAGGGGTGCACCGCGTGCAAAGAATTCCGGAAACAGAAAAAAATGGCCGCATCCACACTTCCACTACCACAGTTGCAGTTCTTCCGCAAGCCGAAGAAGTAGAACTCAAAATTGAAGAAAAAGATCTTCGTATTGATACTTTTTGTTCCTCTGGTCCCGGCGGGCAATCTGTTAACACAACTAAATCAGCTATCCGCATCACCCACATTCCGACCGGACTGATTATTTCTTGCCAAGATGAAAAATCCCAGATAAAGAATAAAGAAAAAGCGATGAAGGTTTTGCGTTCAAGACTTGTCCAAATGGAAGAGGAAAAAAGAAATAAAGAGCTAGGTGATGCCAGAAAATCTCAGATCGGAACCGGCGACCGCAGTGAAAAAATCCGGACTTATAATTTTCCGCAAGATCGCATCACTGATCATCGCATCAAAGAAAATTGGAGCAATATCCATGGCATTCTCGACGGCAATCTCGAAGAAATAATCGAAGCGCTTATTCAGGAAAATCAAAAAAGAATGCTGGAAAAATAAAACAGACCCTTTCATAATTTCTAAGAAATGGCCTGTTTTTTGTTTTTCAGCAGATTGATTATTTTAAGTTCCCGAAAAATCTAGGAAGAGCTTCGTAGGAAACTTCAGAAATTATTTTGCTATAACCAGTTTGCCTTATCCAACTCGGCGTGCTAGCATTATTTTTGATATTTTGTCAAAATAGAAAATGCAATGGATATAAAAAAAGCGCTTTTTGAAGCCGCAAAAAAACTGGAAAAACACAGTTCAACACCGCAACTGGATGCGGAAATTTTGCTTTCCCAAGCCATAAAAAAGCCACGCGAATTCATCTTGACCCATCCGGAAAAAAACCTGACTAAGGCCCAGAAAGAAAAATATGGAAAATTTATTAAAAGACGCCAGAAGCACGAACCGATCGCCTATATCTTAGGAAAAAAAGAATTTTACGGTCTGGATTTTAAAGTAACAAAAAATACGCTCGTTCCCCGCCCGGAAACCGAACTGCTTGTGGAAAGAGCATTGGATCAAATTTTATCTTCAACATCTTCAACAAATAAAACCATTATAGATATTGGAACCGGCAGTGGAAATATAATAATTTCGATTGTTAGGAGTTTTGAAAATAATTCTAACTTAAAAAATATTGATTTTAAATTTTATGGTTCAGATCTTTCCAAAAAAGCTATTCAAGTTGCAAAACATAACGCTAAAAAAAACAATGTGGAGAAGAAAATAAATTTCCTCAAATCTGACCTGCTTGAATATTTCTTAAAGAACAATTCAGCCATAAAACAATTTAGCAATTTAATCATTCTGGCCAATCTCCCTTATCTCGAAGAAAATTGGAAAAATAGTTTAAAAGATAAAGACGCTAAAGGACTAAAATACGAACCCGATTTAGCACTTTACTCCGGAGAAGATGGATTGGATGCTTATCAAAAATTATCTAATCAAATAAAATCGCTATCCTCAAAAAATATTTTACTATTTTGCGAAATTGGACCGGCGCAAAAGCCAAAAATGAAAAAAATATTCTCTTTCGCTAAAAAGATTGCTTTTCACAAAGATTTGGCGGGGAAATGGCGTTTTGCCGAAATTGTTATATAGCGATAAAAACAGCTTTTTAGAACGAAAAACAGGGGCGCAAAACAAAAACCGCATGTTAGCGGTTTTTGTTTTGCGCCCCTATCAAAAAGGACAGTTGCGCGATCTTAAAGTTTCCGTTTAAGAAAACTCAGACCTGACGCTTCCCTGAGGAAACATCATCTATATCAAGAAGACTATTTCTTCTTTTTCTTGGTAGCTTTTTTCTTAGTAACTTTCTTCTTTGCTACTTTCTTAGTTTTTTTTGCAGCTTTTTTCTTAGCAGCCATTTTAATTCACCTTCCTTTCTATTTTTATATTCTATTTGATTTCTTCCGAAACTTTTTCGGAAATTATATTTTGTTTCGACCTGTTTCTTTTTTTACAAAAATATTTTTTATTAAAAAATATTTCGCACTTAAATTATACAGTATATTTTTTTATTTGCAATAGAAAAAAGTTATCCACAGGCAAATATTTTTAAAAAAATGATTTTAAAAAATATTTACGCAATCTATTACATCAAAAATTATATTTTATTTCAAAAATTTTTATTAATATTTTTTGAAATAATTTCAGATTACAAAAATATTTTTAAAAAATTTTTAATGAAAGAATCAATTTTAAAAATAAAATTCCAAAAAATTGCAACCGCCTTTCAAGCTTCTAAACACCTTAAATTATAAAAATAAAACCTTCCAAAGTGTTAAAATATCCTTTTATTATGCCCCAAAAAATGTTTTGTGTCTATATTGACGCGCTTTTTATCTCTGATAAAATTTAATAACAGAATAAATTTGGATAGCCTTTAAAAAGCATCCTGCGCTTCAACGCAAGCACATTAATAATTAAATCGCTCCGCCATAAAAAAAACGGAGCTAATAGAAAGGAAGGTGAAATATGGAATTCAATCAAGAAGAGACTCCGCAAGAAACCGGATTTAAGCAATGGTTTCAGGACAATTTGAGAATCATTGTCAGCATCGTAGTTGTTGTTATAATCGCTTTGGGAATATATTCTTTCTCCAACAGATCAGTGGAAATTGATAAGATTGGAGAAGGAACAGAGCAATCAGATATTCTTAATGATATTCTTGACAGCAACACCAGCGACAGTTCTATGAAAGAAGAGGATGATAACAAATCGCAAAATGCCAATATTATTCCCGCTGGAAAAGAAACTAGCGAATCATTCATTGAAACAGCCGCTAAAGGAGACAGTAAAACAAAGCTAGCCAGAAGGGCTTTGGCAGATTATCTGGAAAAAAATCCTGACGCTTCCATCACTAAGGAACAAAAGATTTATATCGAAGATTATCTCCGAAAAAATGTTTCTACTGAGGGAGGAGTAAAAATAGGAACGACCATGGAATTTTCAAAATCTCTCATTCAAGACGCTATTTCAAGATCGAAAGATCTAAATGAGAATCAACTTAATAATTTGCACAAGTATGTCATCCTGGTTCCGTCACTTCAATAGCTGAAAATGAGCTTCTCTCGTTCTTTATCGATAAGTATATCAATACTTTTCTTTATAATAGCAAAAGCCTCTCCCTTAAGGGAGAGGCTTTTGCATTTTTAGAATAATCCAACGCTTTATGTTTTACCAGCTAATGAAATTATTAAGGCATTGCGCGTTTTTGGATTTTTATAGAAATAATTAAGCGATATTTTTTAAAGTTTTGCTTCTTATCCACCAAAATACCCCTAGCATAAACACAATCATCGCCATTATGGTAATGCTTTTCCCAATTATTCTGGTATTGAGAGCAATCACTGCAACTCCCAAAGTAATCAAATAATAAGCAAAAACTATCTTCTTCTGCGACCATCCGATGGAAATCAGTTTATGATGAAGATGGTTATTGTCAGGTTTAAATATCGATTTTTTATTTTCTATCCTTTCCCCTATTACCCAAAGTAAATCCATAATCGGAACCGCTAAGACTAACCCGGCAGTTGCAATCTTGGTTCCGGAAAATATAGCCATAACAGCAATAGCAAAACCCATAAACATAGCGCCCGAAGTTCCAGCCAGAATGCGAGCCGGATTGAAATTAAAAACAAGAAAAGCCAGCACTGCTCCCATAAAAATACAAGTAATTATCGCAATAGGCGGCTGATTGACTTCCGGCTTAAAAGTGAGAAAAAGAATGGTTCCGGCTGTAATAAAAGATATTCCTCCGGAAAGACCGTCAATTCCGTCAATCCAATTCATCGAATTCATCACTAAAACCACCCATGCAACAACCAAAACCATTGATATCATAACCGTGTGCCCTAAATCAAGATCGATTATTCCTCCAAAAAAAGGATTGGTAATATAATAAATCCTTATTCCCATAATAAATATGAAAAATGCTACAGAGATCTGGGCAAAGAGCTGAAATTGCCAATAAATTTCGCGAATATCATCCCAAATCCCCACCACTGCCAAAACCCAAGAAGAATAAATCAGAGCATAAAGCTCCGGAGTCATCACTAGATCTTTATTGATAAATATAACCAAATTAAAAACTGCGATAATCGCTATTCCGCCAATTCTAAATACTTGACCGTTGTGAATATGCCGTTTCGAATGACGACCGGTCCATCCGATCTTTTTTGCAATCGGAATAAGAATGAGAATTAAAATTATCGAGATAAAAAAAGATTCCAGAAAAGGAAACAGGAATTTTAACATTTGTAATTAAAAAAATATTATTTATAATTTCAATCTTTTCTCATTTTTTCCGTCACCCAGAATTCTCCGAAATATTTTCCCAGAAGTATTCTGGTTTGGGAATCTATTGCCGGCAATGATCCCAAGAAAGGAGCAATGACAGGAACCAGAACCCATTGTAGGAGCATATACATATTGCGCCAAGCGCTATATTTGGCTGGTCGTGGCGGCATAAGGAGGAAACTCAAAGACATCGAAACAACTAAACCAATCATAGCCAAAGTCATAAGATATCTTGTAATAAGAGGAAGATTATGGGCAATTACCAACTGATTAAATTCTTCTCCACCAAAAATAAGCGGCAACCATCCAAGAGCCGCCAATATTAAAGAGGATGTCGCCCAAGAATGATGCCCTTCCAACATTTCAAAAGCCACTTTTATTTTCTTTATAATCCCGATTTCTTTAATCGGAATTATGGCGCGCATTATGACCGGAAAATTTTCAATACCATAAGCCCAACGTCTTTTCTGTTTATATTGATTAACAATCGTTTTCCAATAAGTTTCCGCCAAAACCGCATCCAGTGAAATTGGCAGATATATCGGTTTGACTTTGTAATCCCCTTTATAATAAGTGAAACATTTCCAATAAATTATCGAGTCCTCGCTAATCATATTTTTCGGCCAGAAATTAACCCGATACAAAGTATCAAACGGCTCAGAATGGGAAGAAAAAGTCACCATTCCCTCCGATCGCGTACTTTGGAAAATATGCCAAAAACTCGAACCGGTCACAATAACCCGCACAAAAGCATTGGTATCCCAAAGATTATTATGATACATCGGAAGCGGTTGATAGCTTCTTTTGAGTCTTTTTGGATCAGTTATATATTCATAGGTAAGCGCCGCAAAATATTCCTTATGCGCCACGCTGTCACAATCAAAATTTGAAAAAATCACCCGCTTGAAATCGATATTTCTTTCTTGAAGATAAATGGCCAGTTTTTTGGCGGCAAAAGTAGCATTGGACGCTTTCGCTTTCATCTCATCATCTTGAACAATATGGGTCGTTACAATAAAATCCCGGAAAACACCTTTGAACTTATTCTCAAGATATTTGACCTTTGCAAGTCTTTTTTCTTCCGGTTCCCGCTCCTCCGTCGCCAAAAGAATAATAATCTGCTCGTTGGGAAAATTAGCATCCGCAACAGATTGAATAGCCGGTTCAATGACATCAGCAGGTTCTGAGGCTGTCGGCATCATAACCACGTGGATAATCCCCCTCCAATCAAGAATCTGATCCTTAATAAGGCTTATTTTCTCCACTTCCGATAGATATTTTTTTTGTAATTTTATTTCTCTCTTCAAGATTTTTTTTTCATTTCTCTTCATGCCATTTTTTTCCTTCAGACTTTCCTTCATCCTCAATATACGATCTTTGATCATTTTCATATATTCAGTCGGATTGGAAATATTCTGACAACGCTCCCACCAATCAATAGCTTTTCCACGCCTAAGTTTTTTATACCCTTGGACTGAATAATATGCGATAAAAATCGTCCGAAGAATCCAATATACATCAAACACAATTATAAATATGGCCACATAAAAAGGAAACGCGGCAGAAAAAAATATCATTCCCAAAATAGTAACCCAAGTAAAAATTCCCGGAATAATTTCGAGAAATCGCTGTACAAAACGTCCTTTGCCATCTTTAGTTTTCGGGTCTGGGAAATAAAAATCGGAAGTTTTCTCCGTTTCTGGTTTTTTCATATTAAAATTCATTATTATCGCTTATTTTTACCTTTTTCAGTAGTTTATTAAGATAATACTGGCTATTGATATTGCAACGGTAAATTGTACCATAAGAGAAGCTATTAGTAAAATGTAAGTCGCGATTCTCTCTCTTTTTCTATAAAAATAGAATGCCAAGAGAAAGTTTAATAAATATATTATGAGGGCGATAAGTGGCAAAAAATAAACCTTCTTCGGATCATCTTTTATGTCCACTCCGAAATAAACATTGTAATGAAGAATGATTTTTTGAGCTGTTTGGTCAATGAAAATCCAAATAGAAATCCAGCCAGCCAAATTAATAAAAAGACCGACTGCAAGAAACCAAAGTGCGAATTTACTGGAAAAAAAACCTTCCTGAAAAAAAAGTTTAAATCTATTCACTGAACCGTTTTCTTCATCTTTGATTAGTTTGTAGGCATTTGACATTTAATTATTCTAAGGAAGGCTTATCTATAGTTTCGACTTCAATAAGACGCTCCTTGCCGGAAATTCTGGCGACATCTTTATCGATTTTTCCCAATTCTTTAAAAGCATTGTTATAGTGGCTGACGGTCGTACTCATACTTCCTCCGATTTTTTTCATAAAATCCTGATAAGCCAAAACGTGTTTCCCAAGCTTCTCCACATCAACCCTGATTTGCTTGGCACTTTCTTCAATTTGAAGCGCCCGAAGTCCCTGCATGACTGTCTGGAGATAGGCTAAAAAAGATGTCGGCGAAACAATAATGACTTTTTTCTCACAAAAAGCATATTCGACGAGATCTCGCGTATTAACTTGAACCGTACCGACTTTATTGATAAGAAGGTCGTAATAGATGGCTTCCGACGGAATAAACATAAAAGCGAAATCCATCGTATTCTCTTCCGGTTTGATATATTTGGAAGTTTCGTCAATGCGGTTTTTAAGGTCTTGTTTAAAAAGCTTTTCCAGACGCTCCTTTTCAGTCGCGTCACTGACTGAAAGAATTCTTTCGTAATTTTCCAGTGAGAATTTGGAGTCAATCGGAATTATTTTTTTCTGAACGAAAACCACCGCATCCACAATCACTCCATCGGTAAATTTATATTGCATCTGGTAAGAATTGGGCGGCAAAACATTTTTCAATGTCTCTTCCAAAAAATATTCTCCCAAAACGCCTCTCTGTTTCGGATTTTTCAAAATATCCTGGAGATTTTGGAGTTGGGCGGAAAAATTGATGACTTGTTTATTAGTCTCGTCTAGTTTAGTGAGTTTTTCCGTCACGTCGCCTATGAGTTTGGCTGATTGTCCGGAAATGCCTTGGACAGTGCGCATCGCCTGATTCATCTGCTCCTGATTGGCCCGGTGAGACTCGGAAAGTTTCATATCCATTGACTGTCGAAGTTCGCGATTTTCAAAACTAAGCCTCTCAAGACGCTCCAAAACAACCGCCATTTTTTCACTGTCTTTTCCGCCTTCCAATTTCTTTTTCACATCAAAAACAAAATAGAGAAGAATGGCGATTATTATAAATAATAAGATTAAAAGCGCGTAAAGCATTGATTTCTCCTAAAAAACTAGAGTTTTCTTTTAGCAATAAATTGTTTGAAACCGGAAATTTTATTAATAATTTCTTCGTGCGGTCCTTCGATAAATTCCAAGATGAATTTATCGAGCATATTGAGACGATATTTGAATTCCTCCATATTCATAATGACAAAATTGATTTCTTTCCCGACTTCCGCTTCCAAATTACTCATAAGATTTCTGAGTTTGGCCTTACTGATCTCTTCTCCGACAATAATCATATCCGCCTTGCTCTTGGCATAATTTATAAACGCCCCACTCACCAAGGCCAGTTTGATATTTCCGATTTTGCCAACTTTCTTGATGCTGTGGCACTTGGGAGAAGTGTTTGATTTTGCAATGAGATTTTTGAGTTCCGGATAAAAATCAAATTCCAGATTAAGTTGATAGACCGGCTTTCCTTTTCTCGACCTTTTGTCGATAAACTTAATTCTCACAAGACTTTCTAATTCCCTTTTCACCTTTGCCCCCTGAAGCATATTTTTAATTCTGATTTCGGAAAAATCATACTGATTTTCCGGATTCTGCAAAAAGAATCTTATGATTCTTGCTCTTTCTTTTGAACCGAGCAGGGTTTCCAATATAGCGGACATTTTGATTAGTATTAATTAAAGGTTAGTTTTTATTGCTTCTTAAGTATAACTTTGGCGGGGAAAAAAGTAAAATGCCAATTTTTCAATATTCTTACCGGATATAAAAAATTATATTGTGCTGTTGATATAGTAATCTACCGGCGCAAAATCATCAGTCAGAACTGGCATATCGTTTTCAATTTCTCCTTTCCACAATTGTTGAAGAAAACTATCCAATTCATCCGACCCGCTACCGCTAAAGGACAATCCTTTTTGCGATTTCATAGCCACAAGAATCACATTCTGCACTTCTGCTCCGTTGTTCTTGTCTTCAGTCGGGAACAGATACACTTGGGGAAAGATACTCTTATAAGTCGCATATTCCGCCCTCAAAAATTTTCCCTGCCCTCCTTCGATTGACGATATGATATTTAGAATAACCACTCCGTCTTCGTTCAATATTTCGTGTTTTTTCTGAACGGCTTCCTTGGTTGTCAGTTGATAAGGTAAAGAATGCCGGGAAGAAAAAGCGTCTCCGAAAATCACGTCGTATTTATTTTTGGTTTTATTCAAATATACCCGACCGTCTTCGTGAAAAATATTCAGTCTCGGATCATATTTCAAGTTGAAATATTTCTTGGCAAGTTCGGTGATTTTCGGATCAATTTCCACCACGTCCATTGTCGCTTGAGGATATTTCAATAAATAATCTTTCGGGTAGGAATATCCGGCGCCACCGAGCATTAAGGTTTTTTTGAAATCTGGCTTGAAATATTTCGCCAAATGGTAATAACGTGTATATTTATTCGCCAATTCATCTCTGCCGATTATCATCGTGGAATGATTTTCATTGTTAATTCCCATCCTTCTCACCTTAATATTGACATTGTTCACGCTGAATTTTTTATCATAGATCCACACTCGATTATACGGCGTATCCACGTCGATAAAATTTTCCTTATCAGGAATAAAATTGACTCCGCCTATGGTAAAAAAAATAACAAAAGATAAAAACAGGGCCACCGCTCTTAACTCAAGAAATTTTTTCCAGTTCAGAAGCAGTGAATTTATTATTAAGATTATTGCAAGAATTACCAAAAGCTTGTTCGTTCCGAATCGAGGAATAAGATAGAACCCGGAAAGGAAAGTTCCAAAAATACTGCCCACAGTGGAAATTGCATAAAGATTTCCCACAGTCGAACCGGAATTTTCCAAATTTTCCATTTTCAATTTAACGGCATATGGAGAAACCATTCCCAAGAGAAAACTGGTTGGAAAAAACAAAACTACCGAACCGATCAGTGTTCCGATTTTTATATCGGAAAAACTCATTTGCAGAAAAAGAAGCAGCGGGTCTTTGATAAAAATTGTCAGTCCGACAAAAATCGCGGAAATAAAAATTATCAAAGCCAAAGTTGAAAATTTCGGATTTTTATCGGAAATTTTGCCACCATAATAATATCCCAAGCTCAAACTGCCAAGAATTATTCCGATAAGACTCGTCCAGACGAAAATTGACGTTCCGAAATAGGGGCCCAAGACTCGCGAACCGACCAATTCGAAAATCATCACCACCGCCCCGCACAAAAAAACCGTAATTTCCAAAAGATACCTGCTATTTTTCATATGCATTATTACTTATTATTTATTATTTTCTTAATCATTAAGGAATTGATAGATAATATAAAGGAAAGCGCAATTTTCCAAAAAAAGCAGCGGGATTCCCAAAATGAAATGCCATTTCTGGGTCTTATGGCGGAAAGCCAACATTCCCAAAAATACGCCTAGACTGCCGAAAAAAGCCGCCATGAAAAAGATTGCAACTTCCGAAATTCGTCTTTCATTTGGATTTCTTGATTTATTTTTGTCAAAAAGCATCACGAAAAAAGCGAATACATTCACCACTGCGAAAAATATTATTATGGCGAGGAGATTATTATTCATCATTTACAAAGTATTATTATTTCTTATAACCATATATTAAATATAAGATTCCGGGAACAATAGGCATGGCCAAATTAATACTAAGATTCGCGTCCGTTAAAATACCGACAACAAGTCCGATTGTGATTGAGATAATTATCAGCCAGCCGGCGATTTTTGGATATTTCCAGCCCAGAGCCAAACCGATAAAAACCAACGGCATCATGGTTAAGGCAACATTTTCCCATAATGAGTAATCCGGCTTGATAAATGGCAACGGATTGCCGTAGCCAAAATAAAACGGCAAAGCGAAAATTAAGATGCATAATGACAATATTCTGGCTGACCATTTGATTATTTTCATAATTCTAATTCATTAGAGAGCCTGTTTTATTCTCCATAATATTCCAAAGCGAATAATAGCGACTATAATTTCTGCGAGTGGCAATGACGCTTTGTCCCGAGTGAGACTCAAAAAAATAACCCGAACCCATTTGCTCAGTAAATTCATATCCTTTGCTTTTCATAAAATCATATATCGCAGTCCCATTCTTATTTTCAGTCATAAATATATTATCCGAAACCGACAACTGCACAATTTCCCTATTACCAAATTTCAATTGGAATATACCCTTGATTTCTGGCCAGGGATTGCCCTCCTGAAAAATAACTGGCAGATAAATTAATGCCAAAAGTCCGATCGCCAAAATCGTAAGCGAAGCAATGAATAAAATATTTCTACTTTTTGATCGATATTCAGAAATCATCTCGACAATTTTTAAAATATTATTATAACGAGGAGATTATTGTTCATTGTTTTTCCTACAACAGAATCTCCAATGGCGTTTTTCGACATAAACGATTCTCCACCAGCGTTTGCCGACGGCATAACCGAAAGCCGCGCCCAAGATAATGATGATGGCCGAAAGGAACGGCGGCACGAATCCGCATGAGCCGAAACTCACCGGAGGATTTCCGGCTGATAGGATTTCTTTGATGAACCACATCTCGATTTTCGCGTTTATGATAATGGCTATGATTATTCCCAAAACCGTCGAAGCGAGAAGATAGATTGTTCGTTTGGACATAGATTTTTGTTTTATAAATTACAAATCTAAAATATAATGCTCCAGAAATGTTTCAATCGCATCCATGGTTGCTTTCTTCAGCTTCGGATTACTTTCCGCCACCCACTTGGCGAAATTATATAATTCCTGATTATCCACCTTGATCCATTTTTTGTTTTTATACAAGAAGAACAGCAGAGTCGCCATAGCCAATCTCTTATTCCCGTTTTGAAAAGGATGATTTTTAATCATCAAGTAGAATAATATTGAACTTTTCTTTATCAAGCCGGGATAAAGCTGCCTGCCGCCGAAAGTCTGATACGGCTGATCGACACATCGCTCCAGCGCATTGGTATAACGCGTACTGAAATCAGGAATCGGTTCTGACCAGTCCATAGTTTCACGCGCCAAGCGATGAGCTACATATTCGACATCCAAAATTGTAACACGATTTATGCGCATATTATTCCTTGCCCAGAAGCTTTAAAGTTTCGCCATATTCTTTGACAGTTTTTTCCACCGCCTTTTTTATGAATTCTTTATTTTCTTCCGTCAAAGGCAGATTTCTTCCATGGACGATTTCATCGGCAACATCCATTGAAATGATATAATTCCGTCCGACTTTTTCAGCCGGAATTTGACCTTTTTTGATACGGTTAAAAACCGCCACCCGGCTGATTCCGAGCTTTTTAGCCATTTCTATGACGGAAATATGAGTTTTTTTTGCTTTATTTTCCATATTTTAATGTTAACTTAAATATATAATAATGTTAACATATGTTAATTTTATTGTCAAACAGCCTTAACCAAAGATAACCACTCCCAAAACCGTCGAAGCGAGAAGATAGATTGTTCGTTTTGGCATAGGTTTTTGTTTTAAAATTATTTTTTATAATTCCAAATTTTAATATTTCCAAGCCCAAAAAAATTTCCAAGTTTTTTTAACTAACCAATAAGCCAATGCGCTAAAAATTGCCAAAATGGATGAATTAAAAATATCTTTTCCAAACAATTTATAGGCAACAACAAAAATTACAACAAGCCAAAATTTATAAGCAAGTGAGCCGATAAACCAGTTTATTTTTCTTGAAAATTCCTGTGGACTTGAAAAAAGGTATTTTAGAAAAATTACCCCAATTATAAGTAAACCAAAATACAATATAATCTTACTATCCCAAAGATTCCAAAATATGATTGGTAACGCCTGCCATAAATTTTCTAATAAATAAATTTTCATAGAATTATTTCTCAATCATTTCCTCAACTTTCCTTTTTGCCTTTTCTAAGAGTTCTTTGGATTTTTTGCGAGATTCAAAAGATTTTTTAACTAAATCAGAAATTTTTTCCTGCGTTTCTTTGCTCAATAGAGGTATTTTTAAATTCAAAATATCTTCGTCTTTTATAACAGGATAAGAAGTCCCGCAATTATACCTCAATAACAAATCCTTTATGGGTTTTGTTTTCAGAAATACCATTAAAACTTCTTTTTTATAATTTGTCTTTTCCTGCAACACCGTAAACGCTCCGCTGCCTAATAAATTGTCGGGTTCAAAATCAACAAATGATACCGCTCCGCGATATGGCCTGACTTTGGATACAAGCAAATCATTTTTTAACAGCTCTATTTTGCCATTTGCTGGCAAGTTCTTGGTTTCTATTTTATTAGGTGTTATTTCTCCACTTGTAATATTTATATCTCCAATTTCAATGTAATTACAATACTCACCTTTTTTCTTTGAAAGAGTTGCGTTTTGTTCGAATTGATTCCCCACTAAATCCCACCCATCATTATATTTCTCAATTTTCTCAATAATCTGAGTATATTCTGGCTGAAAATATTCCGCGTCAATACGATGTGCCAACTCAATATCTGAAAAATTCACAATTGATGACAATTTTTCCTCATTATTAAAATCCTTCAAACCTAATTCTTCTAATAATAAATTTTCAGCTTGTTGATAAAGTAATTTCGATTTCCCCTCCTCATCATGCGCAATTTCGCATATATCGGCTACGTTTTTTTGCTCATTAAAATTTGGCAAAAAAACCTCAATTGACCCGATATCGCCAGGATAAATTTCAATTTGCCCAGAGGAACCAGAATAAAGCCTACTTATTTGAAATTGCCCATAGCCTGTTTTTAGGAACATATCAAGATAAATCGGATTTAGCTTTTCACGCGTTCTTATAATTGTTACATGTCCATCTGCAACTGCTTTTTTATCAAGATAGTAATAATTGGATCTTCCCAATGTTCCAATGCCTGTGGAATTCAATAAAACATCAAATTTTTTTATTTGAGATTTTTTGTTTTTTTCATAAAAATTCTTACTTACAAATTCATCACATTTATCATCCAAAAAATCATTCCTTACATAAACACTTTTCATTGCGAGAATTTTTTCATTATTATCATAAATTGGCTGGCAACCTCTGTTGATTTTTTCGGCATAATCTCTTAAGAAAATGATATTTGTTTTTCTAAGTTTTTCTGCTAATTCCAAATACTCGGGCTGATAATATTCAGCATCAATTCTTGTCGCGCCTTCGAGTTGGGATTTTTGGATTATGGAAAAATTATTCATATTAAAATATTTGGCTTAATTAAAGGTATTTTTTTAGTAAATATGACAAACAATTGACAACATTCAATTATTTTGCTATACTCTGACTATAAAAGACTGGGAAGCGAGCGTGATGCCGCGAGCCAGTTTTTTTGTTTATTCAGGTAAAATCATAAAAGAATCAATTTCTTTAAGATATTTAGATTTTTTAATTTTTAATTTAGCCGACATTTTAAATGTTTTTTTATCCAATAAAGATATTATCATATCCTCATATTTACCTTTCTTAAAAGACTTTTTATTTTTTATAAAAAATTTGCATTTAGCTGCATAAGCAAAGAGATCAGCAATTTGCTCTTCTATATCATGATTATTTTTTGTCACAAATGAAATAGAAGTAATAGTTTCTTGAATTTTTTTATAATCAACTTTTAATTTTGGAATTCCAGCACCAAGATAAAAACCAAGTGCTTTATGAAAATAGAAATCCTTTTCCGCTCCGGCAGATTCAACCACAATTTTTCCCTTTGAATCATTAGATAGCATGGCTAGCAAAAAATTTCTAATCATCTTATCGGATGTTTCTTTGAATATTTTATCTTGATTCCATCCCAGTTTTCTCGCTTTTTCTTTATCCACAATAACAAAAAACACTTTGAATTTCGAACATTCCAAAAATTTTTCTAAATCATCAATAAATTTATTAAATATCTCCTTTTCTTTAAATATACCGAAATTATTTTCCTTTCTTCCAATTTCTTTCGAATGAAAGACTACATCAGTTCTTCCCCAATATTTAAATTTTATATGATCAGCCCACATTTTAATATTTTGTCTTTCATTATCATCAACAGAACATCCAGAAAGAATATAAACTTCCGACTGCTTAGCTATTGGATTAGCAACACCAAGCTCGTCAACGAATAATTTAAATTGATACTGTTTTTTATTTAAATTTTCCAACATAAAATTATTTTTTCATAAACTTCAAAAACTCCTCCGCGATTTCATCAAGATCGTGATCAATCAGTTTTTTTCCTGTTCCATCAAACATCACGTTTCCTTCGCTATCTTTTTGATAGATATATTCTCCTGAATTGTCTTTTCCGCCTTTTTTTGAAACCGCCATAAAAATCGGATAATCCTCCGGGATTTCTTCGTTTTCCTTCCATTTTTGCAAAAACAAAACTGAAGTTTTGGTTCCAGTGTGCGGCTTGAATGTATTCCCATGAAGTCCAACAACTGCAAGAAGTCTGGCTTTTTTCAAAATAAATTTCCTGACATATTCCATCTGCGTATTATTTAAAACTCCTTGCGGCAAAACTATCGCCATTCTTCCGCCGGGTTTCAAAAAATTCAAATCGCGTTCAATAAAAAGAATGTCGCGCGAAACTTTATTCTGATGCTTTCCGGTTTTTTCAAAATGCTTTCTCATTTTTCCAGAAATTCAATCACTTTTTCAACTGTCCTATCAGGTTTTTTCCTTATTTCATGCTCCCACACCCGCAAGACTTCCCATCCTTCCCTTCTCATCCTTGCCCGATTCCTCCTATCACGCACAATATTGCTTTCTATCTTTTCCACCCAGTATTTCTTCGGCAGCTTCTTCTTGCGCCTGGCAAAATCATAGCCATGCCAGAAATCTCCATCGATAAATATCGCTTTCTTCTTCCTCGGCAGCGCGACATCGATGCTGCATGTCCGCCTGTTTTTCAGCCTGTAATGCTTCTGGAAATATATCCCTTCCTTTCTCAGCCTGCTGAATATTTCCGTCTCTATCTTAGTATTCTTGCCGCGTATCTTCGACATTATCTCGCTGCGTTTCTCTTTGTCGAATATGTCAGCCATAAGTCAGATTGATTTTCTCAATGATATCCCGAGCTTCTTGATGACGCCGACCACTAAGGCATTGCCCATTATGAAAGCCCTTTTCACATCATGGACCCCGGCAGTGTGATTATCAGGAAACATATTGAGCCTTTCCAGTTCTAAAGGCGTGAGCCTTCGTAGCTTTCCAGACTTTGTCCTGATGACATGTTTGAACCTGGAAGGCGAACTGCCTCCTTCTCCTGTCACTATCGTCCTGGAAGGCTTATCGAGAGAATCTGGAAAAACCATAGCTCCTTCGGAATAGTAATAGACATGTCCGGATTTTGAAACTCTTTTTTCCTTCTTGCTGCCCTTCAATAATTTCCATTGTTTCAATTGTTTCTCATCAATGAAGAATTCTTCAGGGACATCCTTCTCATCAAGAACTACGTCGCCAAGCGTTATTCTTTTGCCTGAATACTTTGGAAAAGTCTTTGCCGTATATACCTTTCCATTAATCATGATTCCGGAATTTTCAAAAGGGCTCGATTTCGGCCCATCAGCAGAAAAATATTTCGAGATTTCAGCCGGGTCCTTGCTTATCTTGAATTCATTCATTCTTTCAACATTTTTATGCACAGGGAAAGCTTTAGGTATCACTCCATTTTCTGATATCCATCTTATCGGATTCTTTTCCTTTTCTATACTTCCGTATAATGATGTCCCTTTCTTATATCCCATTATGAATACCCGGCGCCTCCTTTGAGGAAATCCATATTCCGCTGCGTTTATGACCCGCCATTCCACAGCATATCCTAGACATGAAAGCGATGAAAGCATGACCGCAAAATCTCTCCCTCTCATTTTCGCCGGAGATTTGAGGAGCCTATCAACATTCTCAAGCATAAGAAAGCTGGGAGATTTCTTTTTCTTCTTTCTTAATATTTCATATATGGACCACCACAAAACTCCTTTTTTTCCTTCCAAGCCTGCAGCATGGCTCAACGTCCTAGCGACTGAATAATCCTGACAAGGAAATCCTCCGACCAACAAATCATGATCCGGTATCTCATGGAACTTCTCATCGACTACATATTTTATATCCTCGCAAGAATGTCCCTTCTTGCCGAATTTGGAAACATATATTTCTGAAGCATGTTGTTTTGATGCGCCCGGCTCCCATTGGCTGCTCCATATTGTCCTGTATTTGATATCTTTTTTACCCCCTGCAGCATCAAGGCCTAGCCTGAATCCTCCTACTCCGGCAAACAGCTCTACCACCTTTATTTCTTTCATATTTTTTATATTCTTATTTACTATTACATCCTATCAGATTATAGCAAATCGATCAAATTTGATCAAGTTTCCAGCATTTTCCTTATATATTTAGCATTTAGCCAAAAACATCTTTTTACTTCGCTAGTACCTTGCGGGGTCTTCAGGGTATCGGAAGAATCTTTGCCATGAGGACGCACATGGGCAATTTCGCTTTCTGAAATTTTCGGCAAATCCTCATACCTTCCTTCCTTTATGCATTCAACAGTTCTTTCGAAAACACGTTCAGCTTCACTTATGTCTTTCATGGGGAAATTCCAGAACTTTATCTTTTTCAAAATTATCTTTTCGCTTCCTTCCTCTTTTTGGAACACTACAAAAAGGAATTTCTTCATCTCTAGCTGGGCATGGAAATCCGCCATCGTTTCATCTTCTTCGTCATACCACGATTGCGTTATCAAATCATTATAATCGAAAGCCGGAAATGACAATGATTCCCTCAATGTTCCAGTATGCTCCAATGTTATAACCTTCAAAGTTACATTGGCCTTATCCAATTCTTCTATCCTGTTTGATCCAGTACCTATCATGATCCTATTAGCAAGCAGCCTTTTGAAATTCTTCGGTCTTTTATTCGGATGCCAATTAAGCTCATCCATTATTTCAGAATCTGTCTTCCCGATATATTTCTTAAATTTATCAGTCACCATATCCTCGATAGTTGCAACCTTTCTCTCTATGCGAAAAAGCGAATCAGAATCTACATCCTCTTTAAGCAAATTCTTCCTGACCAGATAATTGAGATATGTCTGCTTCAGAGAAAATGCCCGCGGCTTGGCCGGCATTCTTGAAAGTGGCTGGTCGCGCACTACGGTGCTATTTTTGGCTTTCGTGCAAGCACCGAGATAAAAAGTATCTCCTTCCGAAAGAAGATGAGCTTCTCCTTTCCGTATCTTATTCACTATAAACTCCCAATCTTTCCTTATCTGTTCCATATCCTGCTCGGATAATCCAGATAAAAAATCAAGAAGATGTACGAATTTGAATCTATAATCCAGGATGCTCTTCTGCATTTCGAAAAGATAGAACATTATCAGGACAAGTTTGTTTTTTTCCAGGAAGGAAGATGTCTCCCATTTTTCATGGACAATCCTGTCATAATCTATCATCGAAAAAACCAGCCTTTCTTTAGATCTATAATCATCTGATTTGTTCTTTTTTAAAGGACTTGTTTTCAGCTCGATTCCTGCAATCTTGAAATCAGCTTCGCTCTTGTTATTAACATCTAATCCAAATATATATTTTTCTACTAAATCACCGAAAAAACCTTTCCTATTGGTCCTATACTTTTCCAATTGTTCCAAGACCGAAGATATGTCCTCTTCTTCCATGAAGTCCTTCAATCTTTTATCTATGGCAAGGTTAGCAACATCAAGCACATCTTCCTTTGTCTTATAAGAATGTTCAGTTTTCATTTATAGATGAATTAAGACTTATCCAAGAATTATTAGTCATTATTATATGATCGACAATATCTATGCTAAGCACTTTCCCTGCATTAATAAGCTTTTTTGTAAGAATTATGTCAGATTCGGAAGGGCTAGCATCTCCGGAAGGATGGTTATGAGCGACTATTACCGATGCGGCCAAAAAATCTATCGCTGGCTTGAATACTTCCCTAGGATGGACCATGCTGGCATCAATCGTACCGATTGAAATAGTTTCCTTATGAATCAACCTGTCTCTAGCATCCAGCAGAAGAACGACGAAATGCTCCTTCTTAGCATTACGCAACTCTTGAAGCTGGGCCACTGCATCCTTGACGCAATTTACCGTAGGCAAATTATTATCTTCTACCTCAAGCGCCCGCTTTGTCAGTTCGAAAGCCGATAAAAGAAGACAAGCTTTCCCAGGACCGATTCCTTTTATTCCAGAAAGATTCTCAAAATTTAATGACAACAGATTCTTCTTCGGAAATTTTTCCAATATCTCTTCGGAAACTTTCAGGACATCTTTTCCCTCAATACCTGTTCTCAACAATATTGCCATAAGCTCACTATCCTTCAAGCTAGTTACTCCCTTTTCAATAAGCTTCTCTCTAGGCATCTCATGTTTCGAAAGTCTTTTTATCTTTGACATAATCGATAAGTTACTAATTAAAATGTAACTATAAATTATGTCTAATCCTCCTAAAAAATAAATAAACCCGACTACAATTTAATCATACCACATTTCCTCAATTTTCCGCCAAAACCAAAACAAGCCTATCAAGGCTTTTTTGTGTAAATTTTCCAGAAAATCATGTCGAGATTATAATGCTTAATATCACGAGCAATCTCTCTATTGCCTTCTTTTTGAACTATCCGGAAATTCCGGATAGTTGCTTTTTAACACCAAAAAACAAAAACAAGCCTATTTTTAGGCTTGCCATAGCGTTTTTTCCAACAATACTTGAAATATTTTTAATATATGCTAGTATTATCTCATAGAAGTAAGTCCTCCTGTGTTGAGATACCGTAAGGCGTCTCGTCAAAGCAGGGGGTTTTCTTTTACGAAAATAACAGATTTTCTTCGATAATCCTGTCTTTTATATCTTCATAATATTCGTAATCGCCTTTCTCATATTTCCTGAAAATCGCCCAACTTACAAAATCAACTGCCTGCAAGCACTTCTCCGTGTGCGATGGTTTTATTTTTATTTCAATAATTCCATTATTCCCTCTTTTCGTCAGATTTTCCTTGAGATACTTTTCAAAATTTTCTCTGATAAATTTGCTGGTATCTTTCTGATCTATATATAAACTTATCGATTCATCAGTTCTGATGATCTTTTTGTTGTGCAATCTATCCAATAAAATATTGGCGGTATAGTTGTAAAGATAATTTTTTTGATTCTGCAAATCTATATAAACTTTTTTCTTATTTAAAATCACACAAAGAACTTTCAAATCTTCTATCTCTGAAAGCTTTTTAAGCATCCTATGTTTGGTTATTGAATCCGCATGATATGCATGTAATTCCTTGAGTTTGAATTTTTTCTTAAGTCCTTTCCTGATGTTTTTTATGACTTTTTCTATTTTTTTATGATTATCAATAAGAACAATAGTGAAAAACCATTTGCTTGATTTTTGCTTAAAACCCAAATCTCCGCTTTCATCCAGAAATATATAAGCCATATGATTTCCAATAAACCCGCAATAATTTTATCTGAATTTGCAATATGCATTTTTTGCATATTGCTTTTTTATCGACTCCTTTAATATTATTAATATTTGTTAAGAAAAATATAAAGCCAAAACCAAAACAGGCCCACTGGGGCTTTGGGCAGAAATGAAAGCCGCGGTCCCGCTTTTGAGCGGGACCGCGGAGCAAAAAAATGTTCATTGTATCACTCTGAACTTACCTGCCTAGTCGGCAGACGGGGTTCATAATCTCCAGATTCCGAAATAAATTCGGAATGACAAATCAATCAAATCTCCTTCCATTCTTTCTTCCGCCATTCGTTATTTTGCCGGCAGAGCAAATCTTTAGCACGCAGTGGTTCCACCATCACTTCCTCCACCACTTTTTCCATCCGCATTCCTTGCGAGCCTTTCACCAAAATAAAATCTCCTTCCATAAGCATCCCTTCCAGCTTCTTTCCGGCTTCCATCGGATTTTTAAATATGAACAACCTGTCTTTTCCGAAATTATGCCTTTCCAATTCTTGGGCGGCAAAATGCATCCGGCGCCCGACCGCAATGAAAATATCACCTTTGATTTCCAAAAATTTCTTCGCCACTTCCTTGTGGCCATTTTCCGTATCCGGTCCGAGCTCGAGCATATCGCCAAGAACCGCAATCTTCCTTCCACCTTTCACTTCTCCCAGAAGATCCAATGCCGCAATGGTCGAAGCCGGCGAAGCGTTATAGGTATCGTCGATAAGATAGGAATTCTTGATCCCCCGGATCAGATTCATCCGGCCGGACGGCAGGGAAAAATTCTCGATGCCTTCCCCGATTTCCACCAGGTTGAGTCCGAAGCGCAGACCCACCGCTATGGCGGAGAGAGCCGCATAGATATTGTGGCGCGCCAGGATATTATTGAGCCGAAAAGGAATGTGCGCTCCTTCGTAATTCAATTTGAAACTCAGGCCTTTAAGCTCTTTATTTCCTGAGCCTTCGCCGACATTGGCATAGTTGAACGAAATGTCTTCCGCCTGCAAATCGGCGTTCTCCTTGATGCCGAACGACATTATTTTCGCCCCGATCTCATAGTGCTTGAGCTGCTGTTTGATCTTCATAATCCTGGGATTGTCGATGTTCATAACCGCCAATCCGTCTTCCGATATCGACTGCAGGAGGATGGTTTTTTCCTTGGCCACTGCTTCTATGGTTTTGAAAAATTCCAGATGGCTCGAGGAAATGTCAGTGAGGATTCCGATATTGGGCCTTATAAAACCGGTGAGATAGCGGATGTCGCCAGGACGGTCCGCGCCCATTTCAAGAACCAGGATTTCCGGATATTTGATCGGCCAGATTATTATTCCGAGCCATTTGAAAAATACCAAAGACCATCTGAAGATGGAATGCCCGCCGGATTCCGCCCCGATTATGGTGAGCGGCAGTCCGATTTCATTGTTATAATTCTTCTCGTTTTTCCGGACATTGAAATGCCCGGAAAGAACGGAAAAAACTGCTTCTTTAGTCGAAGTCTTTCCGATTGATCCGGTGATGCCGATAATTTTCGGTTTGTATTTCTTCAGAACTTCCGCCGCCATAAACCGCAAAATACGCTCCAGAATTATTATTTTTTTCGGCTTTAATGTCTCATCTTTATTTTTCATTTTTTTCTCTTTTTTCATAATAGCTTATTCCTTATCTTTTTTATCTTTCTTATCTTCAGTTTTATTTTCCAATTCTTTATCTTCCTTCTCCTTTTGAATCAGATATTCTTTCAAGGTATGGTTTTTATAAAAATCGTCCAGTTCTTTTTGAGAATACTGTTCTGTCGGTTCAATATGCGCATAATCCAGAAGAAATTTCATAAGTTCTCCGAAAGCCGGTGCCGCTGATGATTCGGCCCACTCAACATTCTTTGGATTATCCAGTCTCACAAGGACGGTAAATTTCGGATTATCAATCGGTGCAAACCCGACGAACGAACCGATATTTTTTCCATCTTCATATCCTCGTGAATCGCTTTTAGCCACCTGAGCTGTTCCGGTTTTTCCTCCGACCTTATATCCCGGCACTCCGGCTCTTTTTCCGTGACCGTTTCTCACCACAGAAAGAAGCATATTCGATGTCGCTTGACTGGCCATCGGTGAAATCACCCGCCTTACTTCTTGAGATTCGATATTTTCTTCCCTCCCGTCACTGTGGATTATCTTATCGACTATCTGAGGTTTGAGCAACACTCCATTGTTGGCAATCGCATTGAAAGCGCTGACTAATTGTATGGGAGTTACGGTTATTCCTTGTCCGAAAGAAGCGGTAAAAAATTGAATATCGCTTTTTAAATTTTTAAGATTATTTATATTTCCAACAGCTTCCCCCGGAAGGTCAATGTTAGTACGCTGGCCGAATCCGAATCTTTTGATATAATCGGAAAAATTCCTGTTCCCCAAAAGTTTTTCCGCAAAAATCACTCCAGTATTGAGAGATTTTTCCAAAACTTCCGTCATTGTTTGCTTGCCATTAGCTTTCAAGTCAGAATTTTTAATCGTATAGCCAGCTTCCTTGACCATTCCGGAATCATAATAAGTCGTCTGCGGATTTATTTTCCCGCTATCCAACGCCGCCGCCATGGTAAAAGGCTTAAAAATGCTTCCCGGCTCATAGGTATCGCTCACCGCCAAATTCCGGAAAGCTTCCATATTTTCCACTTTGGCATAATCATTGGGATCAAAACTCGGGTTGCTCGCCATCGCCAGAATACGTCCGGTTTGCGATTCCATGACAATGATTGTTCCCCGATCCGCACCGTATTTGCTCACCGCTGCTTCCAGAATTTTTTCAGTTTCATACTGAACGGCGCTGTCTATGGAAAGAATGATATCATTCCCCTTCTTTGCTTGGATAATTTCTTTTTCTCCGATCGATATCCAACGTCCCAAAGTGTCGCGGTGATGGAACATTGATCCGAATTCTCCCTTCAGTTTGTCTTCAAAAAATAGTTCCGCTCCGTATCTTCCGCCAAAATTATCTTCCCGCCATCCAACATACCCGAGAGCGTGCGCCGCCAATTCTCTGGCCGGGTAATATCGATAACTCTCCTCCGCCAAACGAATTCCTTTGATTTTTTCCTTTGTCAATCTTCCTATTTCTTCCTCACTCAAACGATGTTTCAGAACTTCATACATATCCTCCCTATTTTTGAATTTTTCCCTGAGTATTTCTTTTTCAAGCTGCAATATTTCTGAAATACCGTTGATCGTGCTGTCCATATCTTCAATTTCCTTCGGAACAGCATAGGCCATTTTTGTTTCCTTATTCATCGCCACCGGAAAATATCCATTGCCGTCTCTCAAAAATATTTCTCCCCGTTCAGGAACAAGATCCTTGAAAACCGAATGTTGATTATTGGAAAGATTTTTATAATAGTCATAAGCCTTGACTTGAAGAACATAAAGCTTGATAAAAATAACTCCGACCGCCAAAAAAATGAATAGAATCAAAAAATTAATCCTTGTTGGCGCAAAACCATCTTTCTTTTTTTTATTGATAGGAAAATTGCAATGATTTCCGATCTTAAAATTTTTTGTTCTTTTTTCTTTAACCATCTCTATTTTCTCAATATTGAAATTATATTCCCCCATTGAGAAACATCACTTCATCGCCACCGGCCCTTTCAATTCCATATAAGTTATATCGGAATAACCGATCAAGCCTAAATTCTCCGTTGCCTTCTCAAGATTATGCATCGACTTCAGCTCGATTTCCTTAATTTGCATTTTTTTATTTTCCTTTTCAAGACTTTGGATAGTGCTCTCAATATCGCGCATCTGATATCCCATCGTGGCCATATCATTGACTTGGAACAAATAAAAAGCGCAGGAAAAAACTGCGAATAAAACTACAAAAAAACCGACACCAAAAAGACCGGCATCGCCATTTTCATTTTTTATGTTTCTTTTTGATTTTTCTTTAAACGAAAGAGCCGTGGATCTCTTTGCTCGATTTCCACAAGACTCGCGAATTCCGCCCGCAAAGATCCTTCTGCTTCTTCCGTTCATTATTAATACGCTCGACATTTTGTTTTCAGTCCCCCTGAAAACTTTTTTATCTCTTTTTATTTTTAGCCGATCATTTCAGCGACTCTGAGCTTGGCACTTCTGGATCTGGGATTATCCCCGATCTCTACATCGCTTGGAACTATCGGCTTTTTTGTGATTACTCTTATCTTGGGAACGCGTCCGCAAGGACAATCGAAAGATTCAAAAAAACCCGACTTGAGCGCCTTTTCCAGCCTTGAAACATCCAGCTTTCCTTCGGAAACAGCAGAAATATATTCTTTCTGCAGTCGCTCAAGTTTGAGTTCCGGCGGGCAAATGCATCCCCTAGCATTTTCCCTGAACTTCGATTTTACGATTCGGTCTTCCAATGAATGGAAAGATATGATGGAAAGCCGTCCCCTAGGCTTTATCAAGTCAATGGCCGAATCTATAAACTTATCCAAATTTTCAAATTCTTTATTGGTTTCTATCCGGATGGCTTGAAAAGTTTTCGTCGCCGCATTGATTTTGCGGTGCTTATAACTTTCCGGCACAGCCGACTCGATAACCAAAACCAAATCCTTTGTTGTGGTTATTCTTTTTTCTTCTCTTTTTTCCACAATCGCTCTGGCAATCTGTTTTGCATAACGCTCTTCACCAAAATCTTCAAGAATTTTTTTAATACCTTCTTCCGAATAATCATTCACGATTTTCTCCGCACTGATTTCGCCTGAACGATTGAGCCGCATATCTAATGGCGAATCTTTAAGAAAACTCATTCCGATATTTTCATCTTCCAATTGATCAGAAGAGTATCCAAGATCCGCCAAGATAGCGTCAACTTTTCCGATTTTAAGTTCTTCAAGAATATTTTTAATATCCGCGAAGTTTCCCTGAACCGGAAAAATCTCCCCCTCTTGATTTTGTTTTTGTTTTTCTATTTTAAGTTTGAAATTTTCTATGGATTTTTTGTCGACATCAATCGCAACAAGCTTTCCTTCGTTTCCTATGATTTTCAGAATTTCCAGACTATGACCTCCTCCGCCCAATGTCGCGTCAACAACAATGTCTCTTTTTTTCAAATTCAAGCTTTCAATCGACTCTTTGAGTAAAACCGGTTTATGAATAGACATTTATCAGTAATCAGGAATCAAGGATCAGGAATCAGAATTTTTTTATTCACTGTTTCCTGTTCACTGCTCTCTGTTTTTAATACACTCCCAATTTTCCCAACTGCTCGGCAATCTCATCCGTATTTTTCTCTGCATCTTTTTTATAACTCTTCCATTTTTCTTCATCCCAGATTTCCAAGCGGTTATATATTCCGGCAATCACTACATTTTTTTCCAGTCCTGCATAATCTTTAAGATAATCGGGGATAAGAATTCGCCCTTGCTTGTCCACTTCCACATCAACCGCTCCAGCCAGCTGAAGACGAATGAAACTTCTCGTGGCTGATTCTCCAACCGGCATCGTGCCAAGTTTGTTCGCCAGTTCTTCCCAGACTTTGATCGGATATATAAACAAACATTTATCCAAACCTCTTGTCACTACCACTTTATTTTTTAATTCGACACGAAACCTGGAAGGCACTGCCAATCTTTTTTTAGGATCTATTGAATGTTGATATTCTCCGATGAACATGCCAATTTTATCTTCGAGTGAAACGAGAAGCTATAAAATTGAGCATCCCGCAAAAATTCTCTCGAAATATTTTATTTAAACTGGAGCTGAGCCGTAGGCGATCCACTCACTCGAAACCATCTTTAAAGAAAAATTACTTTTGGAATTTTTGCGGGATAGCTTTTGGCCAAATCAAAATCTTTTAATTCCCCACTTCATTCCACTTTAGTATTACTTAAATCTATTTTAATCCACCAAGCTACAGCGGTCAACACCTTAATTTTATAATTTTAAAGATAAAAAAATGGCTTTATTGAGCCATCGGTAAAAAAGTTATCAACAGGTTTTGCCCAAAAATGATATTTTTTAAGTTTTTTATAGAATTTCTCCCATATCCTAATTCTTTAAAATTTTTAGATCCTATTAATCAAAAATAAAAATGAAAGATTATCTGTATTAATTTGTTTTATAAATGATTCACGATTATTTTAAATATTTCCGACACGAAAATATCCTAAAAGTTATCCACACCTATTTGCTCTTGCATGCTTTTTAGATCAATTGTATAATTCTAGGTGAAATAAAAGATTTCAAGAAAATAAATATAAAAATATCCAGGGGGAAATTCCTTGGGCGCACTAAAATGGAAGACAAAAATAATAACACTAATAATTCACAGGAAAAAATTCAGGCTCTTCGCGAAATGATATATAATGCCGAGAAAACTCTTCAAGGAGCAAAGGCGATGCTCTTGCAGCTTGAAGGAAAAAAGAAAGTCGGACGAAAAAAGAAGATCGAAGAGAACGATGAAGATGGAAGAATAATCGAAGGAACTTTTGACGGGCAAATAATGATCGGCTCGGATGGCAAGCAATATCCGGTGCCGGCTAACTATGCATCTAAATCTAAGCTTGTCGAGGGAGACATGCTCAAGTTAACCATTACTCCGGATGGTTCTTTTATCTATAAACAAATCGGACCGGTTGAAAGAAAAATAAAAATCGGAGTTGTCTATCAGGATTCAGAAGGAAATTATTTCATCACTTCCGAAGGAAAAGCTTATAAGGTTCTTTTGGCATCAATCACATACTTTAAAGTGGAACCGGGAGATGAAGTAACCCTAGTCGTTCCGCGCGATATTGATTCCGATTGGGGCGCTATTGAAAATGTTCTTCAAAGATCAAAAGACGGGGCACCGATAAAAATACCAAGAAATGTCAACGAAATAATTTCCGACAACGATATTTCCAGTAAAGAAAACCAAAAAAAAGATAACGAATCAATAATCGACGAATGGACACCGGATCTCGAAGAACTCAAGAAAGAGTTAGAGAACGAATAATTTGGCAATATAAATAATCTTCATATAAAAAAATGGAAACAAATAACCAACTCTCCCGAAGAGATTTTATTCTCATAACTTTTATTGGAATTTCTTTCGGGCTTTTTTCGATTCCGATCCTCATAAATATCAACCTCCCCTTCTTGCCGCTTAACGGATTGACTTATATTTTGATAGTGATCGCCTTTGCCGTTCTGGCAAATATCGCCATTATTATTTCCGCCTTCATTGCAAAATTCATTCCAATCGTCTTGCAGATCGCCAAATTTTCCGCCGTCGGCGCTTTCAACACTTTTCTCGATTGGGGAATCCTTAATGTCTTGATGGCCACAACCGGCATAGCTTCCGGAATAGGATTCATAGCTTTCAAATCGATCTCTTTCATAATTTCCAATATCGGTAGCTATTTCTGGAACAAGCATTGGACATTCGGCAGCGAGAACAAATCCAGCAACAAGGAATTCGGAAGTTTTTTCTTGGTCAGCATAATCGGACTCATAATAAATGCCGTATTGGCCTATATCATAGTCACTATCTTTGCTGATTCCAAAATCGACCCGAAGCGCCTCGGCAATATCGGCGCCGCCGTCGCCACCATCGCTTCTCTCATATGGAATTTCTTGGGATATAAATTCATCGTTTTCAAAAAGAACGATTCCAACAATAATCAGATTTAGAAAAACTTCATACAAAATACTAGAGAAGCCGCTCCGACGTACGTCGGAGCGGCTTTTTATAAATCTTCCGTATTAATTCAGCTTATACCGTTCTCCAATAGGCGAATTTTCCACTCCCCCATTTTGGTGCTATAATGCTCATAAGAGGTGCTCAAGAAGCGCTCATTAGTTTTGTTTTTCAAATTCAACGAATAAATTCCTATGTCAGAAACCCTCTATAGAAAATATCGGCCAAAAAATTTTGGAGAAATAATCGGACAATCCCATATAGTGCGAACGCTTTCCAATTCGATTAAGAATGGACGGCTTGGACATGCTTATCTTTTCACCGGTCCCCGAGGAACCGGCAAGACTTCAATTGCTCGGATTATGGCCAAGACGATAAATTGCGAAAACCCGAAAGAAGCCATCACCTGCGAGAAGTGCCGCTCCTGCGAAAACATCACCACCGGAAAAACTTTGGATATTATTGAAATTGACGCGGCATCAAATACCGGCGTTGATAATATTCGCGAACTCAAAGAAACCATCAGTCTTCCACCGACCCTTCTCAAATACAAGGTATACATAATTGATGAAGTACATATGCTTTCCGGGGGTGCTTTCAATGCACTCTTGAAAACACTGGAGGAACCGCCGACACATTCAATATTCATCTTGGCTACCACCGAAATTCACAAAGTTCCGGAAACAATAATTTCCCGCTGTCAGCGCTTTGATTTCACCCGGCTTCCCTTGGAAAATATAATCGAAAAACTTTCCCTTATTGCCAAAAATGAAAAAGTTAAAGTTGGAAAAGAAGCTTTGGAAATGATTGCCATTGCCTCCGAAGGCGGAATGCGCGATGCCGAATCGCTTTTGGGACAAATCATTTCACTGGAAGATAAGAATATCACCAACAAAGAAGTTGATGAAATACTCGGCACAACCGATCGGGCATTTATTGAGATCATTTGTGAAAAAATAATCGAAAAAGATTCATCCAGTGCAATCGCAAAAATAAACGAACTAATCCAAGAGGGCTATAATCTTCAAGTTTTCAACAAATCACTCATCAATTATTTTCGTCAGCTGATGCTTGTGAAAGTCGATGAAAAACTGAAAGATTATTTCACCTATGAAATGACTTCGCAACATTTGAAAAAAATCATCGAGCTTTCCCAAAAAATTACCCTTCCGGAAATCATAAGAATAATAAATCTTCTCATTGAAAGTCAAAATAAAATTTCATCTTTTCTTCTTCCGCAACTCGCCCTTGAAATCGCCATCATCCGAGCAACAAATAATTTTCCCGATTCCTCCCCTGTTCCGATAAAAACGATTACACCTGAAAAAATAACTTCCTATGCAGTAGCTCCTATGATTGATAAAAATAACAATGAGGCTATTCGGCAATATGACAAAAAACTTGATGATGCCATTTCCAATAGTAAAATAGAAAATCAGATTAATACCGAAAAGAATAGCTCCACTGATTATGATACGGCCAAGGCAAACTGGAATCGTCTCCTTATTGACATCCGGCCATTCAACCACTCCCTTTCTGCCCTACTCTCAAATTGCCAAATAATCAAAGTCAATGGCAAAGAAATAACACTGGGAACTCCTTACAGCTTCTATCAGGAAAAACTCAATGATCCGAAGAACCGATTGACAATCGAGGATGTTTTTAGTAAGATTTTAGGGTTGCGCATAAGGCTAAAAGTAACCATCGATAAAAATATCGTACCGAAAAAAACCCAAGAAAAAGAAACAGAAAAAGAGCCGGGAGAACAATCGTCGCTTCTCAGCTCAGCAATGGAAATTATGGGAGGAAAAATAGTTGAGTAAAAATTTATAATTTTTAATTTCTAATTTCTAAACTGGCAAAATAATTACCTTTTGAAAATTATATGCAATATGATTTAGAAAAAAGAACGAAACAGTTTAGCGTAGATATTATTTTACTGATTAAAAATATCCAAACAAACACGTCAAATAGTAATATTATCTCCCAACTCCTGAAATCAGCAACAAGCATTGGAGCAAATTATAGAGAAGCTAATGGAGCGGTTTCGAAAAATGATTTCAATAATAAAATCCATATCTGTCGAAAGGAAGCTCAGGAAACTGAATATTGGCTGGAGCTATTAGAAATATCCAATCCAGAAATAAAAAATAAACTAGAAAAAATCCAAAAGGAAGCGCACGAATTGATTTTGATATTTAAAAAAATTTCCCAAAAACTGAAAACAACTACCAAATAATTTTTGAAAATTAGAAATTGAAAATTAGAAATTAATCTCTGGGGTGTGGCCAAGTGGTAAGGCACCAGGTTTTGGTCCTGGTATGCGGGGGTTCGAATCCCTCCACCCCAACAGACTGGAAAAATCACCATTTTTGGGTGATTTTTTTAATGCCTCATATGGCATTTTGTAGCTAGCATAAGCAATTTCCTTGTCCTTAATTTCAAGGTTCCAAAGTAGCTTTTCTAGGATAGTCCGTTGTCTGTTAGGATCAGCATTTAAGAAATCTTTTTTGGCTTTATTAGCGGTTAAAAAGATTTCTTTCACTTGTTCCAAAGTATCTAAACCCCCATTGGTAGATTGATTGATTTTTCTAAGCTCATTTTCCAAAACTACTTTTTCCTTGTTCAATTCTTCTAATTTTGACTTATAAACCTCATCAGTGATTAAATCATTAAGTTGATTGTCTAAAAGCTTTGTTTCCTTCCTAGCAATCAATTCTAGCTGTTTAGTGATATTTTCTTTGGCATTTTCTTGGTAGTTTTCATTATTCTTGGTTTTTTCCTTTTTCGCCAAATATGCCAATTCGATTATTCCTTCATCAAATTTGATATCATCAAAAATTCCAGATACCTTTTTCGCGAGATATTCAGAACGCATATATTTCCTATGCTCTTCACAGTTTCCCTTTCCGTTAGTGCAATAATAGTATTGATGACCTTTTTTAATCGTAGCGGTTAAAGCACAGCCACAGCTCTTACAACGAAGAAAACCACGGAAAGGGAAAAAATGTTTTTGTTTCTTGCTATGAGTTTTCCCAAATAACATATTTTGCGCATTATCGAAAATTTGTTTGGATATGATCGGCTCATGATTTCCCTGATAATATTTTCCATCCCTCGACATTATTCCAAAATAGAACGGGTTGCTAAGTGCTTTATGAATCTTACTTTTATGAACCTTGCAACCATATTTAGTTCTGAAACCTTCCTGATACAGAATGTCAGCTATATCTTTTACGCTATAGCTTCCAGTTAAATACAAATCAAAAGCTTTCTTGATAAAATGAACATTTTGCGGATCAATATCCACAGTCTTATTAGCTTTATTATTAACATATCCAAGAGGAGCCATATTTGGCCAACCACCTTTTTCTAATTTTGTCCTATTCCCTCTTTTTACATTCACACTCAAATCATCAGAATATTTTTTTCCAACTCCAAAATCCATAATAAGCATGAATTTATCAGATGGATTATCCATGATAACTTTATCAATCGTTCTAATCTCTTTTATATTTCCATTTTCTAGAAGCTCGGTGATTTTTGCTCCATCAGAAATATTCCTTGTTAATCTATCAACTTTCCAAGCAAGCACTACGCAATCCTTTTGTTTTTCGATATATTCAATCATCTTGTTGAAAATAGGCCGGCCTGACTTCTTGGCAGACATACTTTCTTTGTATGTCTTATCAATCTTGAAATCAAATCTTTTTGCCATACGTAAAAGTTCTATTTCTTGCGATTCGATAGACATCGCTTGTCGTTCTTCCTGCTCAGTAGATTTTCTAGCATAGATGATATATTTCATATTTCATAAAATACTAGTATTTTTTTATAAAATCAAGTAAGCTTTTCAAGATTGAATTGTTTATATTCAACATTACCAACATATTCGTTAGAAAAAATGGTTTCATATTCTGGCTTAGAATCAGGTAAATTGTAAAAAGATGACAAATTTTCAACTTCCACTTTATCTACAAATTCCTGAGGAAGATTGAGATTTTTTGAATAGAAGAAATTTTTCTTTCTAGACATTTTAATATCTTTGGTCAAATATTTAGAAACATAAGATCCAATACTGGAAACATTTTTAATTCTATTGATTTTTATAAATCCATGACCCCATATTTCAGATAATTTTTTATTGGGAATAAAATTTAAATTACATAATAAATGATAATGTACTGCGCCACGTTTCTGAAATTCTGGAATAACTAAATATTTTAAATCCAAATATTTATATTTTAATTTTTTTATAAAATTAGTAAAATACTTATTAGCAATTTCAATATCAGTAATATTTTTCCTAAATGTTAATGTAACAAATTTATTCATATCAGAATTAGAATTTACTAATCTTTTTATTTTAGTTTTGGCTCTAATAATATTATCATCGCGTTTTTCATTGGAAGAAGATAAAGTTGGATCAGTTTTTGATTCTTCATCTAACTTTATCTTTTCTTTATCTTTTTCATTTTTTTTAAAACCACGAAAAATAGGTTTAGAATATCTATAATATTCCAATATTTTTCCAGACATAACTACTTTTTCTTGGTAACGCATATTCGTATTAAGTGAGGCTATAATCAAGTTAAGTATTAGAGGGGTAGCACACTTCCCGCCTAGTGCCGTCAAGGTCGGTCGCAAGACTCCCTCCCTCTCTTGACGGCGGCGGCAAACGTGCCAGACCGCCAGTAAGCAAAAAATGAAACATTTTTTGCTCCTCTCAACGGTCTGGAAACTTGGAACGCCGGCAGTCATTGATAGCTTGGAACGCCAATACTAAATCAGCCAATGAATCCAAGTATTCATCAGCTTCTTCTTGGGAAATGGTCAAATCATGATATTTTTTAAAATATTCAGTAATTTGATCTCTTAAATTTTGGCTAAATTTATATTGCATGCTTCCAGAAAATTAAAATTCTGGAAACAAAAAAACCAATCCTCAGATTGAGATTGGTTTCTATTAATGTCTAAATTTAGGCTACATAATAAGGAACATTTCAATCTGAAATGATTTTTTCCTAATTTAATGTAGCGCTCAAAAATATAAAGTGGCAGATTGCTCATAGCAATCCTGGCCTAGTACATAACACGCGATAGCGAGCGACTAATATTATTTTGCTATCGTATGCAGGAATTTTAAGATTTTTAAGTTTCCAAGAATAGATTATACCAAGAGTACAATTTTGTCAAAACTAGTTATAAAATGAAACAATTTTCTCTTTTATCTTATTTAGCAAATCTTCTTTGTCATAATTATATGAAACTGGAATATGCAGGATTGGAAGTCCAGCATCTTCAAAAACTTCATCAATGAAATTATCTCTTTCAATTCGACTTGTGCGATTATGAGTATAGTCATCAAGCTCTATTGCAAGTAATGGCTTGGTATAATTATTGCAAATCAAGAAATCGACATGTCTTGATTTTATTCTATTCCTATTCGCTTCCCTTTGAAATGAATAATTTGGAAGATATAAAATATCATCTCCAATTTTCACTTTGGAAAATATCAGATAATCATTTTGCAAAATCTCTTTTAAGATCAAATAAAATCTGGCTTCTGTTTTTGTTAATAAAGAACTCTTTTTGATAAAAGGCCATTTTTCTCTCGGCATCGGAGCTGCAGGAATCGGAATATTTTGACCATCTCCAGAAGAATTCTTATTAGCTTTATAAATAATGATTATTATAAAAGCGATTAATGAAAGAATTATTATAAAAAACATATTTTTAAAAAAATAATTATCCAAACAAAAAAGGTCCCACGTCGGCGGAATCCTCGCGAACTCCCACATCCCTTTCGAGATGTGACCAAATGCATGATACCGATCATGAGACCGTTATTATGCATTTGGTTTTAAGACCATGCCAAGCCAAAAAGGCTTAGTTTAGGTCAATTCAATTGTGCTTATATTTTGCACTATTTTTGGACAAAAATCAATACACAATAAAAAAACTGATTGATTAAATCAGATTAATGTATATCTTTTTAATAATCGAGAAAAGCTAACCAAGGTTATGGTTTGGTTTTATTTTAAATTTAATTCTACTAACATGTTCATTGGCAGATGTATTTGATTTTTCACCTCCGATATTTAGGGCATATACTTTAATTCCCCCTCCTTTTTCCGTCTTCGCTCCTTCGGTCACAGTTATAGCTATATCAAAAGATACCTCTTCTCCTGACCGTAGTTGAAATTGCACACCTCCGCCAGTTTCTGCATTTGCCTTTTTAACAGCACTTACTACATCAACTAATGTCTTTGAAATAAAATCTTCTAGTTCCATTTTTTTATAAAAATATTGATTAGAATCTTTCATCAATTGTAGAAAGTCGAACTGGTGGTTCATCTGAAAAGCCTTGGGTTAATTCTTGACATCCACATTTCGGACATTCCTTATCAGATATTTTTACTCCTTTTGGTATATCTATTTCACCCATAAAGTCACAGTTACCACACATAACATTTGCTTTGTAAGTTTCTTCATTCATATTTTTTATTCTTTAGCATTTAATTGTTTTTTTAAAAAATCTAGTTCTGTGGTTATTTGAGCTTTAAAAATATTAAAATTCTCTTTGATCTCAGTCTGATTTTTTTCATTATTATTAATGTCATCTTTAATATCTTTTACATCTTCTTTTAAAGAGCTTATTTGTGATCCCTGTATTCCTTGCTCACGATTAATATAAACGTAACCACCGAAAATAATTATTAGTATACCTGAAAATATTGATATAGCAAAATTTTCTAAAAAGAAATCTTTCACTTTTAAGCGACTTGATTTTTTTTGAACATTTGGAGTTTTCATCTCTTCTTCATTGAAAGATGACTCGTCTGTTTTGCTTATATCAACAGAATCTTCTTCAGTTTTATCTAAATAAAATTTTGAAGATAAAAAATTTTTATAAGCTTCTTTTTCGTTCCAATCTTTTCCGACCCGATTATATCTATTCGGTTTCTTCATTTTTATATGCATTTAACCAATTATGAAAATCACTTTCTAGGAATTTCTTAGAATTTTCAAGTATTTTTTCAGTAAAACATTCTCGCAAATCTTCAATAGCTGGTTCGTAATAGTATTGATAATCGAGATCCACTCTAAGTGACTCTTTTAAATCGTAAAAATTATAAATTCTATTTTTATAATCACTAACACCTTTTCTAATAAGAGCCTCCTCAGTTGAAGCTTTTTTTGAAAAAGAAATGCTTATATTATCAGGATCAGATACATTGCTTGCAGTAAGTATATTTATTGCTTCGCTAAGTTTTTTATTTTTAGCGATTTTATGAGAAAAGATAATACCTAACCTCTGGATATTTTTTATATTATATTTGTGGAAAAGGATATCTTTTAAATATTTTATAACATCATCCTTAAGCCAATTAAATTTTTCTTCGAAATTATTGTTAATCTCTATTCCCAAGATTAAATCATCGGTATTGATTCTTAGATATTCGGAGGTACTAGGATTAAATAAAGTTTTCTCTCTCTTTGAATTTTCTTGAACTTGAGGAAAAAAATCTGTTCCAAATGGAGTTTCTTCGCTGTATAAGATATTATCAATTATTTCACCGGATATATCAGACATTCTAAATGATCTGCCAAATCTTATTCCGATAGTGATGCCAATAATATCCTTTTTTAAATCTGCCATATTTTTTAAATTTATTTTATAAAACCCCCTTAATTAAAAGAAATTGCTATTTTCTTTATTTTACACCATATTTTGAGAAAATAAAAACATATAGAAATCATAATATATACCAAGAAAATTATTCAACTCTAAGAGATAAATAAGTTCCAACTTCGTCCCAGAGCCTCAACATTAATAAAACTATCTTTTCTATAAAAAACAGGCTGGTTCGAATCAAGATTCGTCCCAGCCTAAATTTATTATATTCTCATTATTTGTACTATAAATAAAGATCAAGGAAAATATTTAACTTATAGTTCCGGCGTTGAAAAGCACGAAAGAAATCTGAGCGGCAAAAGCTTCATAAAGATCAAGTTCATGAATGCTTCCCTCTCGATGACCATAATATCCCAAAATAAGCATTCCGCCGACATTATCCCCTTTTACCAAAGGCAAAGCCAAAAAATAGGAAAACTTGCTTTTAAGCATTCCCACCGCATCTTCCTCATCAATAACACTTCCTTGAATTATCTTGCGTCTTTCTATGAGTTTTTGAATTTCTGATAATTTTCCTGGAATAGTTTTAAGATCAAAATCATCTTTTCCATTTCTATCAGTTGAAGATATGATATTAAAAGAAAAATTTTCCTGATCAAATTTATAAAGAGCTGCCACATCCGCGTTGGAAAGACTTAAAGCAGAAACTAATGTATAATCATTTATTTTTTCCCGATCCGCTATCTTATTGCTGAATTTATGCACGTCAAGCAAAACAGATATCTGAAGATTTATAGTTCCTAAATGCTTATAAAGTTCGAACAAACGATTTTCAGTTTCTTTCAATTCGGTTATATCCATAATAACTCCAAGAGTTCCCTTGTAGCGTCCTTTTTCATCTAATATGGACTTGGGGGAAACAATCACATTTACAAACTCCCCATTTTTTTTCAAAAATTTCCCCCGATATTTCTTATTCAAACCTTTGATGCTTTTCTGTTGGATGTTGTGTTGAAAAACCTTCAGGCTTTCTTCATGAATCAAAGAAGTCAGCTCCCTACCAATCAATTCGTTTTTTTCATAACCCAACATCTCACAAGTCCTTTGATTGACGAAAGTAATTATTCCATCTTCATTGTTAAATATCAGGCTATCATTCAATGTTTCAACCAGCATACGATATTTAGTCTCGCTTTCTTCCAAAGCTTTTTGGACTATTTCATATTCTGACAATGTGCGCTTCAATTTGTTATTCATATTTTCCAATTCTTCCGTACGACTTTTCACAAGTTCCTCAAGCATCTGTTTTCTCTGATTGGCAATATCGTATCTCTTTTTGAGATTGGTTATATTATGAGAAACTCCGATCATAATCTCGACATTCCCCTCCTTATCTTTCACCGGACTCAGCCAGTTTTCATAATACACACTCTCTTGATCATAGCGAGATTTTGATTTTTCAATATACCAAGCCGGTCTTCCTGATTTTATAACTTGATCCTCCGCTCTATACCAGACTTCTCTTATTTCGGGAGGAAGCCCTTTTAATTCCTGGGTAGTTTTCCCGATATTTTCGCGAAAAAATTCCGCACTGGCTTTATTGTAGGCGATATATTTATGATCCTTATCAATGACATAAGCCATCACCGGAATATTATCAAAAAGAACACGGAACTTTTGCTCGCTTTCTTTAAGTGTCCTAATTTTTTTGAAACATTGGAATAATGAGTCGAATATCATATGCCTGAAATTAAAATAGAATAGACTAAAAAATCGCCCTTAAAAAGCGATTTATAAATTATGATTTGGCAATATGCCAAAAAAATTGATTTCCAGCTTCTTTAGGAGCAATAAAATCCCAAACTGAAAGAACGGATAAATCCTTTAAAATAAGGGAAAAAATTAATTTAGCGATAATTTCCATACTTTTTTTCAACAATTATTTTCTGTTCCGGAAATACTACCAGCTTTATCAATTTTAGTCAAGTAAGAAACCCTTATTTAGGCTTTTTCTCCCTGTATCAATTTTACATTTAAAGAATATGAAATATTCCAAAAAAAACAAAACCTGTCCGTATTTCAGGACAGGTTTTTTAAGAAAAATTCAAACCTCTTATTTCAAATTAACCTTAGCGCCGGCTGCTTCCAATTTTTTCTTCATTTCTTCTGCTTCAGCCTTAGCAACTTTTTCTTTGATTACTTTTGGAGCTCCGTCAACTAAATCTTTCGCATCTTTAAGACCAAGTCCAGTAACTTCTCTAACAACTTTTATAACATTGATCTTAGAAGCTCCCGCTTCAGCAATCTCAATATCAAATTCAGACTTCTCTTCGGCCGCAGCCGCACCAGCTGCGGCTGGAGTTGCACCAGCCATCATCATTGGAGCAGCAGCTGACACTCCGAATTTTTCTTCCAAAACTTTCACGAGTTCAGAAAGTTCCAAAACACTCATAGTTTCTATTTCAGAAACAAGTTTTTGGAATTTTTCTGGAACTTGTACATCCTTCTTTTCTTCTGTCATATTTTTTAGATTTGCAAGCTAATAAGTTTTTTAAAAATACTTTCTTAGCCTGTTAAAATTAATAATTTATTTAAAAAATTAAACTTGCTTCGTATCGGAAATAGCTTTAATAACTTGCACAAAATTTCGAATGTTCCCAGCCAAAACGTTGACGAATCCAGAAACGGGAGCATTGATAGAACCGACAAATTTTGCAAGCAGTTCTTCTTTTGAAGGGAGTTTTGACAAGGCAACCGTTTCTTCCTTGGAAAGAATATTTTTTCCCAATATTCCTCCGGCAATCTTCAAATTCTCATTTGCTTTGGCAAAATCAGCTATAATTTTTGCTGCCGCCACTTCATCTCCGGATGACACTGCAATGGCAATTTGTCCTTCTAGATTATTATCTTTTGCTTCAATTCCGGCATCTTTCAGAGATAGACTAATCAAAGTCTTTTTTAAAACTTTAAAGTCAACTCCATTTTTTCTAAGTTCTTTGCGAAGAGCCGTCATATCTTTGACTGCCAATCCTTTGAACTCGGCAAAAACAGCCGCTTTGGAATTTTTTAGCTTTTCAGCCAAATCCTTCACGATTATTTCTTTTTGCTGTCTTGTTTGCATATTTTTTAATGGTTAAAAAATAAAAATCTGCGTTTCCGCAGACAAAATAATCGCAATCTCTTGCTATTATTTCCTCAATAGGACTTATTTGGACGCCTATTATCTGCGGAAAATATTTGACCTTTTTTAATACTATTTCTTATCCTCTTTTTCCGGCTTCACTTCTTCTTTTTTCTCTTCAATTTTTTCTTCTTTCTTAGCTTCCTCTTTTAAGACTTCGCCTTCAGGCTTTGCTTCCTCCTTCACTTCCTCAACTTTTTTCTTGGGAACCTTAACCTTTATTTTTTCTCCGGAAATAACCTGCTTTCCAACCAAAATATTGTTAACTGTATCGGAAACTTCCGCTCCTTTAGAAATCCAATATTTAATTCTATCTTCTTTGAGAACTACCTGCTTAGAATGAGGGTCATATGACCCCAAAATCTCAACATGACGTCCCCCAGGAGCAACTGTTTTCTCCTGAAGCGTTATTTTGAATTGAGCTTTATTCCTTTTTCCTACTCTTGCAAGTCTTATTGCCAGCATAAAATTTCCTGTTTAGTAATAAAAATTCGAGGCTTATTAATCGCCCCAAATTTATTTCAAATAAATTACTAGTTAAGTCTACACTAAGGTAAAAAAGCTGTCAAGAACCGGACTATAAAATATCAATTTTTGAATTTTATCGGAATACCTCGACTAAGCGGCTTTTTTAAGCCTTGATTCAATCAATTCAGACAATAAAATCTTGAATTTGTCCAGTTTTTTCTTAACTTCATGATGGATGATTTTTCCTTCTTCAATTTCATATTTTTCCAAAATTCCAATCTGACCTTTCAATGATTCGACAAGATTTCCAAATATTTCCAACTCGAAAGAATTAGCTTCACTGCCAGAAGAAAAATCCATCCGGGAAACAAGTCCGGAAAGTTCTTTGCTCGAAAGTCCAAGATAGAAAACCGGAATATTTTTGATGGATTTTTTTACCAGCTTGTTTTTTCCGGTCACCTCGTCTTTTTCAAAAGTTATTCCGTATTTCAAGGTTGCTCCACCTCTTCCCGCAACATCTTTTATTTTCTTGATTTTCTTCAACTGACGCTTACCATCTTTCTCATCGTGAACCTCATCAAAAGCGCAAATCACATCTCCAGTTTCCCGGTTAACAATCACGTTATCGATTCCGTAAAAATAATCATCATAGTCCGATGAACGCATAACCATAAATTCCGATCCTAAAACTTTATGTAAAAGTCCCGTGATTGCCTTTTCCAATTGGGCGCTGGGATTATTTTCCTTGTTTTTGCGAAATTCCCTAACTACATCGCTAGTGCTCACAGTTCCATATTTCCCTCCATAGAACTCCATGATTTCCGGATCAGTAGCTCCGCTCCATTCAATATCTTTGTTAAAAACTTTCTGTTTGTCAACTTCGACATCGGAATATCCGAACGCCTCCATATTAATAGAGTTATTCTTATCCAAAAGAGGCTTTTCTTCACCATATTCGAAAATCTCTTTGTTTAATTTATGGGAAATATCCTCCATAAAACGAGCCAATTTTTCGCCAGGCTTTTCAGCTTTCTTTGTAAATTCCATTTTTTCGAGCATATTTTTTATCATTATTTATCGCTTTCATTATACACCAAATGGCAAATCCGGCGCCAATTTTTTTGTTTTTAAAGATACAAAAACGGGCAACTTGTCTAATGACAAGTTGCCCGTCGTTTTTAAAACGAGATAGTCATCCCTAAACGGAACCGGTTAGAACCGTCGGATTTATCATCAATAATATTCCACTCGCGAGAAATTCTCGTATAAAATGAAATATTCTTATTGAACTTCATGCCAATGATCGGCCCTACAAGAAGCCACTTGTGACTTCCCTCCCACCAAAGAACATAATCCAAATCGGCTCCCATAAAAAAACGTTTTCCAATTGGATGCGTTACTTCAAAAAATCCTTCAACATAATCTTTGGCATTTCCCCCGGTGGCAAAATAATTTCTGATATCAGCAAAAACAAATGTTTTTCCAATAGAATTCATATACCAGAAACCGCCTTGGATATACTGGGAAAAATTATCAACGGACGCTCCGCCAACGAAATACCACGATCCTCGATTGAATGTCAGAAACGGATCGACTTGAAAATAATCCTTCCTTCGTGTTATAGCCATATCTATCCCGCCTCCGCCAACATCCTTATAGTTCCAGAAGATGAAGGCTCTTTGGGTATCAACCGTTTTTCCTGAAGCATCACCCCAGTCATTTTTCAGGTTGATAGTGGTGGAAATTTTTTTGTCTTCTGCTGAAACTGAGACAGTTATAATAATAGTTAATAATAATACTACTACAATAATTAATTTGCGCATATTTTTCTCCTTTAATGCCGGAGAAAAGCTTTTTTTCTTCGGCTATTTAAATTGTGCATTCATAATAATTAGACACTAAATTTAAACAGCCATAAAGCGGGATATGTGCAATTTTTCGGAAGACTTCCTGCAAATGAAACTTCCGCATTAAACAGAAGAACCTTGCAACTAGCGGAAAATATTCCTGAATAAATGTTCCTACTAAACAATCCACTGAAAATCCTCCGAAGGAAGATGACAATTCATCATCTTCATCAATTTCCATCCTTGCGAGATGATCACTGAATTCCTCATGAGAAACAGAAATTTGATTGCAATCATAAAGAGGCCTGGCTTCCACCTTGTTCGAATAAGGCAATACTGCAAAAAACAAAGTTACAACTAAAGCTCCCGCAAAAGAATGGACTGGCTTTAATTCAAAGAAACCAAATTGCTGCTTTTTGAATAAACAATTTCTTGAAACTTCCCGAATCAGTCTTTTTTCTTCACCACTGAGGAAAGAGAAGAGTTTTTCTTTTCTTCTCCGGTATTCAGCTTCAGTAATTATTTCCCTAAAAATATTAAAGGGATATTTAAAGACCATTACCGGCCAAAGAATAATCGCAAGGAAGAACCTTTTCTTTTCAGAAAAAAATATTCTTAGAACTCCTTCCCGTTCAGACATCCTGATAAGATACAAAAATATCACCAGAAAAAATCCTCGGCAATACAAAGAAGAGAACCAACTCCAAATTTTTCCAAGTTTATAACTCCAGGGTAATTTATCCAAATCGGCATAAAATTCATCCCCTGCTGCTCCGCCACGATTCAACCATTCATGAAGTTTTCTAGATTCGCTTGAAACATCATCCCAAGAGTATTTTCTGCCTTCTCCTATATTTCCCCTCATCAGCAAATTCAATTCCCCAATATCTGAAAGCATAAACGGTTCAGAATCATATTCGATTCCGATTTCATTCTGCAGGATTTTTATTTCCTTATAGTCATCAAAGTAATCCTTGGGACCATAAAACTCTCCCTTAGCTTTAGCTTCCTTCAGTAATCTTTTATAAATTTTGTGATACTCTATGGAAAATTTTTCTTCCAATTCGAGTTTCCTTTCAACCTTCCAGCTCTCCTCTTTATAAATCTCAGAAATTACCCAACTGAACTGTGCCGCCCAAAGGACAAGCGCCAGCCATATCCCCGACTTAAGAAGCCAGGAATAATCTGATAAAAATCTTTCGATCTTTTCCATAATCCTCGCTCCTTTCGTTTTTTAGGTTAATTTTAAGCCACTTTTTGGCTTTATTTTGTTGTCAAATAACAACATTGCATACTATATCAATTTTCCTTATTTGTCAATTTTCTCGGATAAATAAACGAGCGATTTGCAGCTAGCTGCAAATCGCCCAAAATTATAAAACTTTAGATATTTTCAAAAACTAAAAATCAATGATTAATAAAGTATTAGCGAACTGGATTTTCCTCTTCAATTCTTTTTTTAATTATTGGATAAAAAACTATTCTTGGAAAAATAAAAATAACTATTAAAAAAAGGATGATGTTTATATAAATCTTTGGATCAAAAATTTTCAGTGGCCAAAAATAAAATAGCGAAGTTATAATTCCAAAACCGAAAATCATCCATCCATCAAGCACAAAATGTATGCGGAATTTCAACCATCTGAAAATTTTCTGAGGATAATTAAAGAAAATATCAAAAACCCAATGTTCCAGAAGCGCTCCCTTCTCGCCAAAAACCGGAATATGATGAGCTATATTAGTAGACCATCGGCTCGCCATAAATCGCGCCAGGTGTGGATAAGAAGCCACCATCTGAAGAGGAAACGCCAGATATCCAACATATTTCAAAAAAGAAACCGGAGCAGCTATTATATAATTTTTGATATTCTTCTCTTTTATCATCATATATATGACAAATCCCCCACGAAACAACGACCCTGGAGAAATTGGAATCAACTGAAAAAATATCAAAGTGAGGCCAAAAACTGTCAATGATTCGGCCCAAGAGTGACCATCAAAAAGAACCCAGGCAGACAAAAATAATCCAGCTGAAATCCCAACAAGCCTGGTTATTATAACCGATGAAAAGTGAATCCCGAGACATCTGAGGTAGTTTACAACAAAAGGATCTCTGATTGAATTTTTAAGTTTTAAAAATTCTTTTTCCGTAATCATTCCATCTCTTTTGCCAAGTTCTATTTCATTAAGAAACCATTTTTCACGAAATTCAGAAATATTAATAAATTTCTTAATAAAGATAAGCCAATTTCTAATTTTGTGCCATATTTTTAGAGGCCTTATAAAAATAATATGTAAGGAAGAAGGAAGAAAACCCAACATAATTCTTTCAACGGTAAAGAAAAAAGGAAATCTTAAAAGAAATTCGATATGCCTTTCATCAATTCTTCCTGCGCGATACCAATCAATCAGTCTTCCAGCAACATGAGATTTAAGAAAAATATTTATATAGCTAGAAGATGAAAATATCTTCAGAAAATGTTCCCGATAAATACGATTGCCCCAAATTTTCCTGATAAATTTCCCTACTATAGGAAAAATACCAAGAAGATAAAAAACAAAAAATCTAAATTTATCATTTTTCAAACTTTCAAAAAAATTATTATCAATAATATTTTTTGAAAAATAACCACCAATAAGACCATTTTTAACATCATTTCTGAGTCCTGAATCGTAAAATAGTCTCGTTCCTTGATGAGCAATATCAGGAACAGATCTTCTATAAAATTCATTTTGTCTGAAGAATTCTTCAATTGCCGGCTGAAGATCGGAAAAATTAGAATAATTTTTTTCAAAAAATTCACGCATTTTACGTGTATCACAACGGTCAAATTGAACGATTGATCCTCGAACTAATCCTTCAAAAATCAATTTGAAATCAACAGGACTCATTGGAAAAAATGGCAAAAGAGCCAATCCTGAGCGAAAATCAATCGCGCAGAGGCCATTACCAGGACCGAAAGAATCCAAAATATCCGTGCGTTTTATAGAGTTGGTTTGACTCTTCATCGTCCACCATTCATATTGTCTTGCAAGCTCAATTGCACCCATTTCATGAAGAAGATTTTTCATTTCCGACATAAAACGTCTCTTAGCAATATATTCCGGGCTACCTGTCTGATCGAGTTGAATTGTTTTCCACTCCTTACGACCTTTCATTTCCCAGTCAGTTTCAAGAAGCCACATCCGACCTTCAATCCACTCTGTTATTTCACCATAAGAACCAATTTGCGGATCATAAAAAGACGCTATCGCATCCTTAACGGCAGTTTCTCTCCCGAATTTTAATTTTGCTCCGCGACGGATAAGTTTTTGCAAAAGAAGTCCTGATCTGCAAGCGCCTAAATTATGCTGGGCGCCAAAAGGTCCCTGAAAGGCAATCCAATAGATAACATTTCTAAACCATAAAGAAAATCCGGAAGGTGGAACATTTATTTTTATCGCGTATAACTTACCCAATTCAAGTTCCTTAATATATTTTTCTCCTGAAATTTCCAATTTTTCCAATCGACAGCGATAAACTTGTCCCGCGAAACCTCCGCCTATAAATTTTTCAACCCCAAAAATTGCCAGCCCCCTAACCGCTGGAAAAACACTCTCAATTTCAACATTTAGTTTATCTCCGGATTCATAACGAGTGCGCCGATAACCTATTTTTAAAATCGGATTATTAGCTATCTTAAAAAGCTTATCACAAACTTCTTTTGAATATTCATGCTTAGACATGCGATTTATCTATTTCTCCATTAAAAAATATGCTTTTATTATAGCATATTTTTCATAAAAAATTCTAAAAACAGGCAATTTGTCCAATGACAAATTGCCTGTTATTCCAACTCTCCTGTAATTAAATCAATACTTATTGATTATAAAAATGGAACTTTCTCCATTTTTCAAACTGATTGATTTTATCGCAATAGCCACTCGATTGGCCTCATTCAAAATGTTCCAAATATTTTGCGCAGCTTGTTCGGCCGAACCGACAAGTGGCAAAAGATATGGCTCGCCTACAAATGACGACAACGGGTTTCCATCACATTGATATGTTGTGATGCAATATCCTAATCCGGGAATAAAATCAGCATAGTTAAAAAGCTGTCTTTCAGAACCGGCGGTTCCGAATCGGGATTTTTTAATAATGGATATATCAACGAAACAATCCGTGCCTTCATCTCCAAGTATAAGCATACAAGAAGATGAAATTATCGGAGTAAAATTCGGATGATCGTTTTCATAATTCCAATCCTGAATGGCTATAAAATGACCGAACCCATTAGAAAGCGCCTGGAAAATATCCTTTGTCTGATGACCATTGCTTACAACATAAATACCGCCACCTTCCGTCATTGCAGAATAGAATATATTCGAATCGTCAGATTTTTTTGATGAATCAGCATAATCTGTCCGCATATATCCGTCGCCATCATCAATAAACCTGCGATTACGACTACTTGAGCTCCTGCCCATAATCCAGTAAATCTGAAGAAGATCTTTCCCATCTTCGCTTATTCACGTGATAATTCCTCTCCCGGGATAAGTATTATCCTCCAACTTCATAAGATTTTCTGCCGCTATTTCTTTTAAATCTGCATCATCCATTCTGTCTTTCCTCCCTTTGATATTTTAATTTTAGATAAACAATACTTTTCATATCAATACTAAAAATTTTAAGAACTGCCGAAAGACTAACACTTAAAAAATCACTAGTCAAATTATAATGAAAAGAGGCTTCTAAAAAGCCTCTAATTAGTCCGAATTTAAGATACGCAGGTTAGTTGATGATGTTAGAATTATTTATGAAAAAAATGAAATAATCTATATTTCAAATTTAACCTAATCTTATTTATAAATCCTATACTCCACTTCTTCCATATCCTCTCCGTTTTCTTTTTTACCAATGAATTCCCTTACCACTTTACCGCCCATAGATTCTGGAATTTTTCGGCTAGCAATATTTTCTTTCGCAACTGGATATAATAAATATTCATATTCTAAATTCTTATCAGCCCATTTTTTTAAACCAGCCACTGCCTCTTGCCCATATTTGTTGCCATAAGCTGATCTTTTGATCCATATCCCCAATTCAGGCGTCTTTGTATCTATATGATGAATTCCTACACCACCTAAAAAATCGTTTGTTTTCTTATCAAAAATACTTGCTACGAAATCTGTCCCTTTTTTTATATCCTCCATTGACTTTTTAATAAATTTTTCAGTATCTGCTACATCTTTTGGTGCTGAGGGATACATAAACTTTGTCGTATAATCAGTAAATTCTGAAAAGATTATATTCTTATATTCTAAAGATACTGGTTTTAAAATAAGCCGTTTAGTTTCAACAGTTATTTCAAGTAATTTTTCTTTTGTTTTTTTTGTTTCCTTTGATTGTTCAAGATTCATAATTTTTTAGTTTAATACCAATAAATTAATTTTATCACAAAATATTACAACCAAAAAAGAGGCCTTCTTCAAGCCTCTTTATGGTTCGAATTCACGATGCACGGGATGTAGGAATCGAACCTACGTCAACGGTTTTGGAGACCGCCGTACTACCACTGTACGAATCCCGCAGTTTTATTTTTCGCACAATCTTTTCAAAAGTCCGCTGTAGGCCGATCCGAATTTTTTAAGATTCTTCTCCCTTTCTTGTGCCAACTCTTTTGATGAATATGATTCAAAATAAATCAAATCCAGAAGCCTTCTATTTTTTGTGGAAACAACCAATCCGTTACAATGTTGTTGAAATCGAAAATCAATATTTTCTGAAAACCCTATATAATATCCCTGATCTTTACGACTTTTTAGCAAATATACATAATACATATTTTTATGGAATCGCCCCGCCTTTCGCGAAAGGCGGGGTTGGAGACCGCCGTACTAACACTGTACGAATCCCGCCGAATCTTTAGCTTCGGCGAGCAAGCCCGCTTCTGCCATAGCATTATGTTATTTCACCTCTTTGTGCGCGGTATGCTTCTTGCATTTCAGGCAATATTTCTTAAGTTCCAGTTTTTCCTTAAGTTTTTTCTTGTTTTTTGAAGTGAAATAATTCGTTCTCTTACAAACTTCACATCTCATCTTCACCAGATTTTCTCTAGTCATATATTTATATTGCTAAATTGCTACATTATTAAATTGTCAATAAATCAACAACAATTTAGCTATTTAACAATTTGATCATTTAATTACGGAGCCGTTGTCCGGGATTGAACCGGAGACCTTTTCCTTACCATGGAAATGCTCTACCAGCTGAGCTACAACGGCAGAAAAATATCAAAAATAAAAATTTAAAAATCAAAAATCATATAAAGACTTCTTACTTTTTTATATTTTATTTTTAACTTTCTCTGTGGGCAGGGAGGGATTCGAACCCCCGTAGACCGAAGTCGGCTGATTTACAGTCAGCTGCGATTGACCACTCCGCCACCTACCCAATAATCCTCTATATCACAGAACATAAATCATATAATAAAAAATTAATAACGTGAAAAATACCACTACACTTCTGCTATATGTTATAAGATATATGATATATGTTTCCGAGCCACCTGTCAGACTTGAACTGACGACCCACAGTTTACAAAACTGTTGCTCTACCAACTGAGCTAAGGTGGCTAATTACAAATTCATCTAAAAAAGCTAATGAGAGTCCAACTTGACATAACCCAAATATGCCAATTATTTTGGCTACCTTGCTATGATACAAAAAATTATCCCCCTTGTCTATATGCTAGAATAATAATTATTTTTTCAGCATTCTCTCCAATTTCCTAATTTTATAAAGAACACTCCGATTGCTGGAATCCAGCCTCATTACTTGCTTAAAGCACTCTTTGGAGTGCTCTAAATTTCCTGTTTCCATATAATATTCTCCTAATTTTTCATAGGCTTCAAAATCTTTAGGATTGGAAGCGATCCGATTAATCAAAAGCTCTTCTAAACGTTCTTTTATTTCTTTTCTTTTATCCTCATCGATATTTGGCTGAACAATTTTATCACTTATAAACGGACGAATAACTTTTTCTTCATTGGATATTTTTGAAACGATATTTTTTTTAAAAAAATTTTCTTTTTCCGCCTCTCGGTCAGCTTTCCTTTTTCTTGAATATTCTCGCCATTTGTTAAAAAACTTTTTCGGACTTAAAAATAATATTTTTATAATTCCAAGAAGCGCTAAAAATATAAGGCTTATATTTTTTTTAAGCCATGATTTTTTTTCAGCCTGATTAACGGCAGTTTTGGTAAAATAATTTTCCTTTTCCCCATTCTTCACATTGTCTTTTTCATTTTCTTTTAAAGCATCCAGGCGACCAATTTCCGGAGCTTTTTTCATAAGAATCAGAATAATGCCAATCACGCTCAAAACAACTAGGATGGGAGAAATAATTGAATATGGCATAAATTATTTTGTATCTTCCTTCTTTATGATTATATATTTTCCACTTTCCAATTTTACTTTTATTTCTTGAGAAACAGCATTGATTTCAATAACTGTTCCCCTACCTTCTTTGGTTTCGATAATACTATAAATCTCTGGCATTCCGGAAAGCATTTCTCTATATTGACTCTCCTCGTATGCCAAACAACACATAAGCCTTCCACAAAGACCGGAGATTCTTTCCGTTCCCCTATGAGCAATTTGCTGGGCACGAGCCATTTCCGTTGTGATACTTGGAAGATTGCCCTTGAGATTAACACAACAAAGTCTCCTCCCGCAAATACCGTAGCCTCCAAGCTTTCTAGCTTCGTCTCTTGATCCAATTTGCTGCATCCTGATGACTTTTTTAAATTTTCCGGAGAGTATTCGAACTAATTCGCGAAAATCCACCCGACCTTCAGCCGTAAAAACAAATATTATTTGTTTACCGTCAAAACTTAAGCGAGCATCAACTATTTTCATTTCAAGCTCCAAGCGCTTAACTTCTTCTTTGCAAATAACAATAAGGTTTTCCTTATCTTTTTCCTGCTGTTCAAAAGCATTAACATCTTTTTTTGTAGCTTTACGCAAGATATCACAAGCGCTATTCTCATTTTCAGAACCGATTCCTTCGACAATGCCAAACTCATTAAAAGATTCAGTTAATACAATTACCTCATCTCCCTTTTCCAAGCGCAAATCAGACTGGCAGATTCTCGGGTTTTCCCATGAATATATCTTGACTAAAAAATTCATCGGTATTTTTGGTTTATTATTTTACAATTCCATTTTAACAAAATCACTTATTTGGATATTTTCTCCTATTTTGGAAATTTTTTCGATAATAAGATCTCCAACGGTTATATCAGGATTTTTCACAAACGGTTGAGAAATGAGCGCCACTTCTTCACGATATTTCTTCTCCTTGCCTTCAATAATTTTCCCAATCAAATTTTCCGGCTTCCCTTCGTCTTTCAGGGTTTTTATCCAACTCTTTTTTTCTTCTTCGATTTCTTCAAAAGAAACATCTTCGGGTTTCAGATATTTTGGAGACATTGCCGCTATATGCATAGCAACATCTTTCGATAGGCTTATAAACTCCTCATTTCTTGCCACAAAATCGCTCTCACACAAAAGTTTGACCAAAACTCCAATTTTACCGTTGGAATGCACATAGGAAGTTACAATTCCCTCTCCAGCCGTCCTTTCAGATTTTTTAAAAGCTTTTTGCTGTCCTCTTTCTTTGAGAATTTCCATTGCTTTTTTTTCATCTCCTTCCGACTCCTCCAAAGCCTTCTTAACCTCAACGATACCGGCACCGGTAATTTCTCTTATTTTTTTTATTTGTTCAAGATTTGGCATATTTTTAAGGTTGGAACCACGCAATTCTTAAAAAATTTTATTTTAAAACTGCGGATTCTTTTGAATTACTTTTTAGCATATTTCTGCTTACTATCAAGAATAGCTTTTGTGATATAGCCGATAAGAAGTTTCAAAGAAGAAACAGCGTCTTCATTGGCTGGAATTGGATAATCAATATCTTTCGGATCAACATTCGAGTCAACCAAAGCAATAACCGGAACTCCTTTTATCTTCGCTTCTTTAATAGCCAGTTTGTCTTCAATAACTCCTGTAACGAAAATCGCCCCGGGAATTTTTTCCATATATTTAATTCCACCCATTCGATTTTCAAGTTTTTGCAAATTTTCCGCAATCTTCATTTGTTCAAATTTTGTATATTTCGAATATTCACCTTTTTTCATCTTCTCCTCTCCTTCACGAAGAAACTTGGTTCTTTTTGAAATAGCTTCAAAATTGGTAAATGTTCCTCCCAGCCATCGATCCACCACATAAGGCATAGCGGCTCTTTTTGCAGCCGAAGCAATCAAATTACTGGCTTGCTTTTTTGTTCCAACAAAAATAATATTATTTCCTTCTGAAACCAACTTGTCAATAAAAGCAAAAGCTTCCTTAATCTTTTCAATTGTTTTTTCGAGATCGATTATGTTTATACCGTTCCTCACTCCAAAAATATATTCGTTCATTTTCGGATTTTTCCGAGATTTATGATGTCCAAAATGTACCCCGCATCTGAACATTTCATTTATATCCAAATCCAATTTTGAGAAATCAAAATCGGCAAAGTAATCTTCGCCGCCTTTATTTTTCCCGAGATTCGCATCGCCCACTTTTGCCTCTGCTTCCTTAGCAGAAACATTCGTTTCTTTTTTCATAGATATTTTTTCCTTAATTATTACCGTTTTGCCAATAGGGCAAAACGCCTCTACTTCTTCTTTTCCGGTTTTGCCGAATTTGGCTTCTTTTACCCAATTTCCTAAAGGAATGGGACAGGACGAAGCCAGAAAAAGTATGTGATTTATTACCTAATAAATATACCAGTTGACCTCGCTCTTGTCAATTAACTTAATGTATGCTAAATTTATTAGGAAATTCAATTAATAATCAAACTTGCAATTACTCTGCCGATTAGACAGATTTGCATTGTCGCATAAATTAAATGAAGAAAAAGATCCATCCTAGCTATAATCCGGAAGCAAGAATTATGTGCGCCTGTGGTAACATAATCAAAACCGGTTCCACAGTGCCGGAAATGAAAGTTGAAATCTGTTCAGCTTGCCATCCTTTCTATACCGGAAAGAAGAAGATTGTTGACTCAACTGGAAGAGTGGATCGTTTCAAAAAACTTTCAGAAAAAGCTGCGGAAAAGAAAACAGCCAAGGCCGATAAGAAAGAAAGAGTCAAAAAACCGAAAGCTGAAACTAAAAAAGTGACTTCGAAGAAAAAGAAGAAATAAATCTTGAAAGAAAATTTGAAAAAATCCCGAGAAAGTTTTCGGGGTTTTTTTATTTTAAAATAATAATAAATAAAGTGCCGATTAATAATATTAACCGGCACTTTCATCTTCTTTTCCCTTCCCAAGGATATTTTCCTTCATACGGATAGAGATATGAATCAGTTTCTATCCTTCTGCCCAATTTGCTTTTTGGTCCAATACCTACCCTCTCCGAATAGATTCCTGGCAAAGGACATTTCCTGCATTTTTCCCGGTTTTTTTCATTTACCCTAGGAATAGCACAGCGGAAATCCATACAGGGACTACACTCTTTCTCAAAAACCTTTTTCAGATGTTCAAAGAATGCTTTGCAATTTTTCGTGCATCCGAAAAAATCGAACTTTTCTCTCTCCTTGCAATCATTACAAGGAGAAGCATGGACTACATTTTCCATAATTTCTCTCCTTGTTTTAAAAGGTTTCAAATAAAAATAACTTCCTAAAAACTAGCGCTTTGGAAACATTTTGTCAATATGAAAAAAATAAAAAGAGCCCCGCGCGAAGATTCAACGCAAGACTCTTTTTTTAAAGACTGAATTTAGGGTTATTCTAATATTTCAAACCCCAAGCACTAACTTGCAAGAGCAAAAGCAAACCCATAGCAATCGCCCCCCCAATCATCATCATATCCTTCAATTAAAGTATCCAGACACTTGCCACCAATGCAGTGAAGGCCAAGCAGACTCGGATCACCATCGGAATCGTTGATGGATTTATGCATGACAACGATATGGTTAAGATTCATATCTTCAATTTCCTTATTTGATAATTTTTCCCGAATAAGACAAGCGAATTCTGGATTTGGATCAATGAGTTTGTTGCCACCAGCAAAATTTCCCGAATAGGCACCCTCGCGAATCATCCTTGTGATACGGTCACCATCTTCCCACAGCATTCCCTTGAGTACCACAATTTCAAATGTTAATCCATTTGTCGGCTTGAAACTCTTAGAATTAAGCACATCCTTCGCCAAGCCTGTAATTATGGATCCATTTAACTCAAGACGATTAATCCACTGCGAACCAGTCGTGCCATCAGAAGTAAAAGTTCCAAGAGAAATTACTCCACTGAGTCCACGCCAGTTACTTATTATGGCTTTGGAAACAACCCATTCTTCAGAATTAATCCGACGGACCGCCTCATTGGGATCATTAATTCCCATTTGCCTCATGATACGTTTCACCATCGCATTGAGCTTTCTTGGCAACACTTCTGCAATTGCAAAATTTTCTCTCATAATCTCCTCCTTCGCGCTAAATTGCGCTTTTTTATTTTTACCCTCATCTAATCCACTAATTTGGTCATAGCCAAAAATACCTTGATTTTGGTGTCTTTTGGCTACGACCAATAATAATATTTCAAATAACTGTCAATAATATAAGGCCGTTCTGTACATATGTCAACACTAAAAAATCAATAAAAAAAGCACCCGATAAAAATTGGATGCTTTCATAAATTTCTCTATAAAAACTAACGCTTTGCCCACTTACGGGTCTCTTTGCTCCCAATAGGGCTTCCGCCCTCTTGTCCTCGCTTAGTCGCTCGGTCACCCCAAACGGGGAAAATACTTTTCCCCGACCCCCTTTGTCCGCAGTGGGCAAAAAGAAAAAAAGCGCTTCAGCGCTTTTATCTTTTTGCCCACTGCGGAGCACGTCTTGCTTTTTTGAGTCCAGGTTTCTTTCTTTCCACCATTCTTGAGTCCCGAGTAAGATAACCCAAGTCTCTTAAAGCCTTCCTGAAAGATTCGTCATATTTCAAAATAGCTCTTGCAACTCCAAGCCTCACTGCTTCAGATTGCGCATTAATTCCTCCGCCTATAATATGCACGGAAACATCGAATTTTTCTTCTTGACCAGTCGCCACCAAAGGAGCCTTAGCCGCTTCAGCGTGCCTTGGAATAGTGAAATATTTTTCCAGCTTCCTATCATTTACGGAAAAATCTTTCGACTTTTCAACCGGATAAATCCTGACTTGAGCGATAGCAGTCTTTCTTTTTCCGACGGCATAGAAATATTTCACATCGTCTTTCTTGATATTTTCTTTTTTAGCATTCTTAGTTGCCATATTAACAAATCTTGGCCTCATGAATCGTAAATTATAACCGACTACATTTCATGATGCTCATTATAATATTTTATGCATTATGATTTATTTCTATCTTATGATCATGCTTATCGTCCTTGTAGACAAGCAATCTATTCATCATATTGCTTCTCAATTTATTCTTCGGAAGCATTCCATAAACCGCATCTTGGACTATTTTTCTGGAATCTTTTTCCATCTGCTCTTCAAATCTCGTAGCAGTGATTCCGCCCGGATATCCTGAATATCGATAATAAACTTTTTTCTGCTCTTTTCCTCCCAAAACATTCATCTTGTCAGAGTTTATAACAACAACAAAATCTCCCGCATCAATATGCGGAGTGAAATCAATCTTATTCTTTCCGCGAAGAATCGTAGCGATTTGAGTAGCGAATCTTCCAGGAGTCTTTCCCTCGGCATCGAATAAATGATATTTTCTGTCAATTGGTTTTTTCATAAATTTAATCTGTAATAAGTTCTATAACTGCGATTTTTGCTCCGTCGCTCTTCCGTGGAGCTAATTTAATTATTCTGGCATAGCCACTGTTTCTTTTTGAAAACTTATCCAAAAATTCACCAACTATTTTCTTAACTGCCATAGCCGGAATATATTTTTTCAAATCACGAATAACTGCCACTTTTTTCTTCTCATCCTTGCTTTTTTTGGCCTTATTTATAATACGATCAACCTTGCCTTTAATTTCCTTAGCTTTGGTTTCAGTGGTTTTGATATTTTCATTCATTATCAAACTTCCCAGCATTGTACGAAACAACGCTTTTCTCTTATCACTGACTCTTCCCAGTTCTTTTCCTTTCTTTAGATGACGCATAATTATCTAGTATAAAACGTCTGGCGAAACAAATAACACATATATCCCGCCATAATCACGATTTAATCTTTACTATTTTTTTAAATTTATTCCGAAATCTCCAATAGCTTTTTTTATTTCCTTAATTCCTTTTTCTCCCATCCCTTCCAATTCGGCAATTTGATCCTCTGTAAGCTTCATTATATCCCCTATTGTATTTATGCCTTCTTTTTCCAAGACATTAAGTGTTCGGGTGGAGAGACTTTTAAGATCAGCAACTGCAGTTTCCTTCGGATCTTCATTCTTATCTTCAGAAATTTCTTCCACTTTTTCCTCTTTGATTTCTTTCACTTTTTCAGTTTTTTCAATTTCAATCTTCTTTTCTTCAAAATCAGAAAATACCGAAAACTGATCAACAAGAATTCTTACTGCTTTAGAAAAAGCTTCTTCCGGAGAAATACTTCCATCAGTAACAATATCAAGATTTATCTTTTCAAAATCGGTTCTTTTTCCGACACGCATATTTTCCACCGTATAATTGACTCTTCTCAACGGAGTATAAATCGCATCCACTGCAATCGTTCCAACTTCTTTAGTTTCGCGATTCTGCTGTTCAACCGGAACGTAGCCAATACCTGTTCCAATCTCCATTTCTATCTCAATCTCGCCTTTCGGACTAGTGATAGTTGCAATATGAGCATCCTTGGTAATAACCTCGACATCTGAAGGACATTCTATCATTCCAGCTGTAATTTTCTTTTCGCCTTTAACCTTAAGAGAAACAGTAACAGTTCCTTCTTCCTTATGAGATTTAAAACGAACCTGCTTGAGATTAAGAATTATCTGGATAACATCTTCCAAGACATTCGGAATCGTTGAAAATTCGTGCTTCACTCCCTTGATTTTGACGGAAATTATAGCTGCTCCGGAAAGAGAAGACAGAAGCACTCGACGAAGAGCGTTTCCTAGCGTCATTCCATAACCCGGGTAGCATCCTTCAATTTCAAATTTTCCGCTTTTTTCGTCAATCGGAGTAAATTTTGGCTTTTGAGGGAGTGATATTTGCATATTGCTTTTGGCCGTAACTCTCTGGCTTTTTTAAATTTTGAAAATTATTATTTCAAAATCCGGAGCCAGCAACGTCGGCTTTTTTAATTTATCTTGAATAGTATTCGACAACTGCCTGGGCATCAACATTGATGCCGATTTCATCTTTAATTGGGAGATTTGATATTTTTCCTTCCAACTTGCTTTCATCAAAACTGATCCACGAAGGAAAATCTTTTTTATTTTTCAAATATTGTTCGATATTTTTGAAATAATTCTTATTTTTCTTATTATCTTTTATGGAAATTACTTGTCCAACCTTTACTTCATAGGAAGGTATGGAAAGTTTTTTGCCATTTACAGCAATAAGACCGTGGTTAACGAGTTGCCTGGCCAATGCTCTTGAAGTGGCAAAACCTATGCGATAAACAATGTTATCAAGACGCATTTCTAGTCTTTGTATCAATTGATCTCCAGTCACTCCTTTCTTGTGTCTGACTTCCTCGAAATGTTTGCGGAATTGTCTTTCCAAAACTCCGTATATTCTCTTTATTTTCTGTTTGACCGCAAGTTGCATTCCGTATTCGCTCTTATTCCTTGTCATGTTTTTTCCATGAACTCCGGGAGCATAAGCGCGCTTAACCACAGCACATTTGGCGCTATAGCAACGATCACCTTTCAAAAAAAGTTTTTCCATTGCTCTTCTGCATTTTCTACATTTTGCGTTAGTTTCTCTTGCCATATTTAACTTGATAAATTTATATGCTTATTTTAAACCCTTCTCGGCTTTTTCGGCCGGCAACCGTTATGCGGTATTGGGGTGATATCTTTTATACTTACTAAATCAAAACCATTGTTCGCCAAAGCTCTTATAGAAGCCTCTCTTCCGGAACCCACTCCCTTAACAAAAACTTCCAATTCTTTGAGTCCGTATTTCTTAACTTTCTCACTGACATTCGCCACAACTTGAGTTGATGCATAAGGAGTAGCTTTTTTCGCTCCCTTGAAACCGATAAGTCCGGATGAAGCCCAAGCCAATGTTCCCCCATTCATATCAGCAATGCTTATAATGGTGTTATTATAAGAACATTTGACAGTCGCTCTCCCTTTTATGATTTGGCGTTTGATTTTTTTGACTTTTTTCTTGATTTCCGCCTCAGTCGGAGTCGCATTTTCAGAAACGGCCGTTTTTTCTGCGGATGATTCTTTCGTGGTTTCTATTTCTTTTTTTAAATCTTTTTCTTCAGCCATATTTATTATTAATTGAAAATCATAAAATTAAACACTACTAAAAACATTCTAAGTCTTCTCGGTCTTAACTCTTCCGGATCCCATAGTTTTCCTGACATTTCCTCGAACGGTTCTGTTGTTGGTTTTTGTCCGTTGTCCTCTGGAAGGAAGCCCTCTTTGATGCCTAGTGCCACGATAACAACCGATTTCTTTCAAACGTTTGACATTATCCCTGATTTCTAGTTTCAATTCTCCCTCAACTTTAGCTTTCTTTTCAACATATGTCCGAACTTTATTTTGTTCTTCTTCGGTCAAATCCTTAGCTCTTTTGGAACGATCAATTTTAAGTTCGTCCAAAATCTTTATTGCAGTCTTTCTGCCTATTCCGAAAATATAGGTTAAGGAAACTTCTATTAACTTTTCATCTGGAATATTTACTCCGGCAATTCTTATCATAATGTTGGATTGTTATAATTGTTGTAATTGATTAAAAATTGAGATTATCAAAACTCTGACAATTTCAACTTTCAACAAATGCTATCCTTGTCTTTGTTTGTGCTTCAGGTTTTCGCAAATAACATAAAGTTTTCTTTTGCGCTTAACCAATTTGCACTTATCGCATATTTTTTTTACTGATGCTCTGACTTTCATAAAATTTATTATTTCATTCTTTGAATTATTCTTCCTTTAGTAAGATCGTAAGGACTCATCTCAACCAAAACCCTATCTCCTGGAATTAGCCGGATATAGTTCACTCTCATTCTGCCTGAAATATGAGCAAGTATTTCGTGCCCATTATCCAACTTAACTTTGAAAGTCGTGCTTGGTAAAAGTTCCTCGACGACTCCTTCTAATTTTACCAATTCTTTGTCGTTAGACATGAAAATCTTTAATGGATTAAATAAAAAAATAGACGGAATTTTTCCCGAAACAACAAAGGCGCCTTTTTGGGACGCATCCGTATAATTCGGGAAACGGACCGATCCGAATTCTTGCATAAAAAACTTCCCTCTATTTGCAAATATTTACTTTTAATAAGTATCTTTAACTATATTAGCGAGGTTGCTTTTATTTGTCAAGTACCACATTTACCCGACTTTCATATATCGGCACACGGTTGTTGAAAAACTGCGGAGAATAGCTTATTTCAGCCTTTTCTATTTCAGAATAATTCCTTATATAAGCCTCTAATTCTTCGTTATTTTTTCCCAAAAGCCCTTTTTTAAAATTATCAATATCGATACTTCTTTTAAAACTGCTCTCGGCATGGGCGCGAATATCAATTTTTCCGAGCGTGAAATCAGGCGTAGATTTTCCATATTCTAAGGTTATATTTTTTGAATCAATGTCCGATTTTCCACTTCCTGATTTTGCAATTATCGAACTAGCTAATTTCCTAAGATCACTTTCCGAAAAGGCAATCGCTTGAGCGGAAGCATTAGCAGTGACTTCGAAATTTTTAACCACTTCGCCTAGAGAATTGGAAATCTTATATGTCGGTTCTTTAATATCGAAAGCATCGTCTGGGATTATAAATCCGCTACCGGCCGCCAATTTAAGTTTTTCCTTGATAGAATTTTGAATAGTGTTATTGATATCCATTTTAGCATTAGCAATATCATGATCAGAAATTGAAGTCATCTCCTCATTTCCATTTCCACCACCAGTCATGGAAGAAGTCGATTTGGCATAGAATTTGGAATATTTTTCCGTTCCGCTATCTTTAAATCCCGGGATAGTAAATTTCGCAGGACCGATATTGAAGCTTTCTCCGGATTCATCCGCCACAACTTCCGCTTCAATCGAACCCGGCTTTGAAACTCCATTTTCAACAGTCATTCCGGGAACAGTAGTCTGTTTAACAAGCCGGAAAAGTTTATTATCTTCGCTCAAAAAGCGCGTCGTGGCGACCAGTGGCTGAGAAGCAGAACTATATTCGTTATATATCGTTATTATTCCTCGAGCTTTTTTGTTTGATACCGATTTGCTTCCGGTTGAATTGTAGCTTTTGGAAACTTCATCTTCAATTTTAACCAATTTGGCCGGAACAGCCCTTCTGGAATAATCCAGCTGCGATAACTGAACATCGCCTATTGCCTCTATTTCTCCCGATTTTTGTTCATTTTTAGTAGCAATGGTTATTGTAGCTTTTGGAACAAAAATATAAGCGACATAACCGAGTGCGCCTATTCCAAGAATAAGAATAATAACAAAAATCATTTTAACAATTTTCCCTAAATTTCCAGCTTTCTTTCCATTGGAAATATTTTCCGATTCATCTTCTTCATTTTTTTTCATCCCGGAAAAGAAATTCTCCAACTTATCATCCCGATTGGAAACTGTGGGCTCTTCCTCTTCGATATCCTCTGAGGAAAAATCAGCTGGAATAATTCTCTCTCTTGAAATATTGGAAACTCTTTCAATTCTAGAAAATGAAGATTCCGGTTGAGAATTTATTTCTAATTCTCCCTCGCTTTTTATGGTCTCGACAGGTTTGTCCTTTTTGCGCCGGACGGAAACATCCATGCTCGTTGGACGTTTTTTCTTAATATCCGACGCTATATCAACAACCAGTTCTCGATTAATAATTTTCTCCTCGGAGCCATCTTTTTCCATATCTTCCAAACCTTGAGAAGACACTTCTTTCCAGTCATTTTCAATAACCGGCAAGATCTTTTTGTCTTTTTCACTATCCTTTTCATTATCCTTAATAGTTTCATTGGCGGAATCATCAAAGAAATTTTCTGATCCCATTTTTTTTGAACGTTTTTTTATTTTTGTTATTTTTAAGTCTTCCACGTTTTCTTTTGTTATATTTTCTTTATTGTTAATATCAGAAGGATTATCCGATATTGCTTCTTCATCATCTTCCAATTTCTGCCTTAATTCTATACCGACCTTCTCTATCAACATTTTACCGAGCTTATCTTGCGTAACTATACTGAGTTTCTTTTTAAGATTTTTTGCCTCTTTTTGAAGAAGCTTGAGATTAACGATACTTTGGATAAGAAGCGCTCTCTTGGGGACAACCAGAATGACTTCTTTGTTTTCCGCCTTGCGAATACGTTCCGCAATCGAAGTTATTTCTTCGTCAATGTCGATAAAAAAAGTTTGATGACTCATATATGATTAAATAAATTTATTTTTGTATCATTTTAACCGCTCTTCGCAAAATTCCCGAAAGAACTTTTTCTTCTCCGACCAGATCAAGCGAGAGATTGGCCAGTCCCATCGGTGTTATATCTTGCGGATCCTTAAGCTCCCTAGTCTCATCAATAACATTAATAACATCTCTTGGTTGCAAAAAACTCACTTCAACTTCCTTGGCAAAAGGCAAATTTTTCACCCAACCGGAAGAAATCAAAGCTCTTTTTATCCCGGGAAGCCCGGAACCTCCTCCACAAAGAAATATTTTTGAAGGCAAAACATCATTGTCGGCAAATTCCTGCAAAGATAATTCCACTCCGGAAAGCCATATTCCGCAATCATCGGAAAGTATTTTTTCGATTTTTATAGATACATCTTTGCCAAGCTTTCCTTCTGCATAACGAATCTTGAAAGCTTCCGCCTCTTCAAAACTCACGCCCAATTCCTGCGATAATCGCTTAGTAAAAGCCCGACCACCAAGAGCAAACATTTTTGTCCCTTCCAATCCGCCATTTCGGACAACCGCAATATCAGTCGTTCCGCCTCCGATGTCGATAAATATCGCGCTGAAATCAGTTATATCTTCCACTCCCATTGATTTTGCAACCGCATAAGGCTCAGCAGCAATGCTCAAAAGATCAAGTTTGAGTTCTTCTGCAATCGTTTGCAAAGCGCCCAAATGGACCATCGGCGCATAAGCGTTAAAAACAGAAATGGAAACATCGCGCCCTTGAAATCCCAAGGGGTTGTTTACTTTATATCCGTCAATCCGCACATCGACTATGGCGGCATTTATAAGCTTCACTTCGATTTCACTGTGTCCGGTTTCCCAAGCCAGTTGCGCTCTGATTCGATCAAAAGCTTTCCACTGAACTTTCTGGATAATATTTTTAAGTTCCGGCAAGTCAATTCTCATTTCCGGTTTTATTCTTTCATAATGAACGGTTGTAGTTGTTCCCTTCACCAATTCTCCCGCAATTCCGATTATAGCTTTTTCAACTTTTTTCACGCCCGCCATTTGTTTGGCCAGTTCAATCGCGCGAGCGGAATTTTCAATCACACCGGAAATATCCGAAACCGAACCGGAATGCATATCCTTAAGTCCTTGCCGAGCGCGTCCAACACCTTTCACGATAATATTTCCTGATTCGGAATCAATTCTAAAGACCAAGGCCTTAACGACCTCCGTCCCGATATCAAGAGAGAGAAAATAACCCGAAGAAGAACCTCTCCCCAAGATTTTTGAAAAAAATCCCATTTGTAAAATGTTTTTATTTTATTGGTTTAATTATAAAATACCTGAGGGTTTTTGACAAATAAGAAAAACCATCGCTTGATGCGATGGTCAGACTAATATTATTTTAACAAACTTTATGTCCTATAATCCCCTATCTTTTATTTCATATTTTGCCTTCTGCTTTCTCAGCGCTTTCAATTCTTTTTTCGTTCGATATCCTTCACGCTTTTGGCCGTCCGGAGTCATTTCAAAATTAACATCTTTTTCTGGAGGAAGATTGATTTCACTGAATTTATTCGTCTCATTGGTTATATTGTCCATTCTTTTATCTGTAACAACCTCTCCGCCTATATTTTTTTCATATACAGTTTCTTCTTCAACCTTTTCCCTGATTGGTTTTTTAACCGGCCATTCTTTAAATTCCATATTTTTATATATTTAATGATATAAAACGCACGTCTTTTATTATTTTTCAATTACAATTTTCCGAAAATCCCTCTTCCCGACTTTCAGGATTTTTCCGTCCATATCTCTCGTAATTTCCGCCTTAACATCTTCAACTTTTTTTCCATCAATTTCTACTCCGCCTTGCTCAAGTTTCCTCCTGGCATCACTTTTACTGCTAGCCAAATTACCCGAAAACATAGCGTCAAGAAACGAATCGCCAATCTTAACCTTAAGATCCATTATTTCCGTCGGCATTTCTTTTTTGGAAAAAGTATTCACAAAATATTCTTGCGCGGATTTGGCCGCCTCTTCACCATGATTGATTTTCACCATTTCAAACGCCAACTTCATTTTGAAATCGCGCGGATTATTATCCGGATCAGCCAAAGCTTTCTTAATCTCTTCAATTTCAGAAGTTGGAAGAGCAGTCGCCAACTCCAATCCCGGCACAATCATTCCGTCCGCCCAGCTCATCACTGCGCCATACATATCGTTCGGTGTTTGGTCGAGAAATACCGCATTACCTTCACTCTTTCCCATTTTTTTGCCAGTCTCATCAGAGAGAAGCTTATTGGTCAGCACGAACTTCTCCTTGTTTTTCATCGCCTTCATAAGATCGCGCCCACAAAGCATATTGAACATCTGATCATTGCCGCCAATTTCCAAATCGACATTCATCGCCACCGAATCATAGCCCTGCGCCAGAGGATATAAGAATTCATGAAGATAGATCGGCTTTTCTTCTTTTATTCTCTTTTGGAACATATCGCGAGCAATCATCTGCTGGACAGTAAAATTGGATGAAATATCAATCAAATCCTTAAAATTTATTTTGTCCGACCATTCGCTGTTGCGAAGAACACGCGCCGGATTTTCGCCATCGAATTTCAAATATCCGGAAGCTTGCTTCTGGTATTCTTTGGAATTTTCCGAAACTTCTTCGCGAGTCATTTTTTTGCGCGCCGCGCTTTTATCAGTCGGGTCACCAATCATTCCGGTAAAATCGCCGATAAGAAAAATAATCTCGTGACCAAGTTCCTGGAACTGCCGGAGTTTATTGAGTTGGATGGCGTTTCCGATATGAAGCGCATTGGCGCTCGGATCAAATCCGCAATAAAGCTTCAAGCGCTCTCCGCTCATAAGCTTCTTTTTCAAAGATTCTTTGTCGGGAAAAATCTGTTCCACTCCGCGAGTCAGAATTTCTTCAATCTTTTTTTCATCAGTAATAACTTTAACCATAATATTTCAGATTTATGTTTTAATAGTTTTATATATACCTAATTTATCACTTTTTCCTCTATTTCACAAATTAAAAGAAGGCTTGCTGAAAATTCAACAAGCCTTACTTTTTTTCGGATTTCTTAATTGCTAGAAATGGAAAGCGCCTCCATTTGCTTTCCCATCTCTGTGAAGAATTCAAGGAATTCTTCGGGTTTATCTTCTTCCTGCTTATTTTCTACAGGAACAACCTCCCCAAAACCGGTTAATCTGAGATACCTGCTTAAATCCCCTACTTGATTTTCTGTAAGGAATCGAAGTGGCTCCAGCCCAATCAGAACGGCTTCATATTCATCCGCCATATCCCTAACGGATGATTCAATAAATTCGTTAAGCCGCTCCTCACTTCGAGGAAACCTAAGCAACTTGGCCGCTTTATAAATACCAAGTGAATCAAAGACTTCCAAAGTAATCCCATACCTTTGGCAAAACAATTCAGCTATTCTCGATTCTTTTCCAACAGGCTTGTCAGTCAGAATTGAGATTGCCGAAACCTTGAGTCCTGTTTGGACTGACAACGCCAACATAATAGTCGTCAGCCTATCGTCATCCAGGCGGACCATTGCTTTTTCAAGGCCACTAGCTCTAGCCTGAGCTATGATTGAGTCGATGACGAAATTAATAAACTCGCCACAACCCAAATCTTCAAATATTTCCATACCTCTGTCCATTTTCTTTCCTCCCTTCCTTAAAATTTAATAGTTTATATTGTTAAGGCACAGCGCCTATTTTTTGTTAATTTAAACAAAAAGATGACTTGGAAATATACACTATTTTTTGAAATTTGTCAAGCAAAAAAGGCCTTCAAGGCCTTTTTTGCTTTATATAAGCTAAATATTCAACTAAAAAAATCCAAGGAAAATTACTTAATAACCGCTTTAATCCGCCGAATTCCGGCGCTGGAGCTTTCTTCTTTTTTAATCCTGAATTTTCCGATTTCTCCGGTGTTCTTTACATGCGGTCCGCCGCAAAGTTCCGTGCTGAAATCCCCGATCTTATAGACTTTAACAACATCACCATATTTCGCCGGATCAAAAGAAACTTTAGCCAGTTTCAACGCTTCATCTTTTTTCATCTCAACCATTTCAATCGGAATATTCTCCCCTATCTTTTCATTCACACGATCTTCAATTTTTTTGATTTGCTCGGGAGTCAGTTTTTCCGGATAGCTGAAATCGAAGCGCAATCTTTCCGCATTAATATTGGAACCTTTTTGATAGGTTTCCGGCCCAAGAACTTCACGAAGCGCCGCCAAGAGCAAATGAGTGGCAGTATGATATTTCGTCGCAATTTCTCCCGCATCCGCTAAACCTCCTTTAAACATCCCGACCGAAGCCGTGCGGGAAAGGTCTTGGTGCCTTTTTAACTCTTCATTAAACTCGGCGATCCACTGATTCTTATCTTTTTCATCAATTCTTCTTTTCTCTGATAATAATTGCCTATCAATTTCATCAATACTCATCTCAATAGGCAATCCATGGTTTTGATATAAATCAAATAGTTTTTTGCCATTTATTTTATTCAAATCAATTTTTAATTCTTCAATTTTTCCAAATACAATCGTTTCTTCTATTCCTATTGTTTTAAATAATTCACTTAATCCTCTCATCACTGTTCTTCTAAATTTTTCCTCTTCCTCATTTAGTTCTTTTATTATTTTTTCATTTTTTATTTCTGGATAAATTTCGCCATACATTATTTGAATAATTTTAGCGATATCCGATGCAAAGATTTTATTAATTAATCCCAGTCTTTGACCTTCCCTAATAGCACGACGAATCAATCTTCTTAATACATATCCTCTTTCTGTATTTGAAGGATTTATTCCGTCAGCGATAATAAACACGCTGGCTTTCAAATGATCGGCGATTATCCTAATTGATTTCTTATTCTCTTCCTCCTGATATGATTTTCCGGACAATTCTTCAATCTTTTTGATTATCGGCAAGAATAGATCGGTGTCAAAAACATTTTCCTTACCGGACAAAACTGTAATAGTCCTTTCCAAACCCATTCCGGTGTCCACATTCTTTTGCGCCATTTTTTCAAATTTTCCGTCTTTAGTTTTTTCAAATTCCATAAAAACATCATTCCAGATTTCCATCAGTCGAAAAGATCCCACCAGTTCTTCGTGTGTTCCAATAATTTCCCCTTCTTCCGGACGAGTATCATAAAATATTTCAGTGCACGGTCCGCATGGTCCGGTTTCACCGGCCGGTCCCCAGAAATTGTCCCTCTTGCCGAGCAAAAATATCCGGCTGTCTTTTTGTGCCTCTTGATTAAGTTCGCAAATTTCAGCTTTTATTCCAACTTTCTCAAATTGTTTTTTCCAAATTTCAATCGACTCATCATCTTTTGCCACGCCTGATTTTTCATCTCCGGCAAAAACCGTCACATAAATTCTTTTCGGATCAAGCCCAAGCCATTTTGAATCGATCATAAATTCGAAGCTCCATTCAATCGCCTCTTTCTTGAAATAATCTCCTAAGCTCCAGTTTCCCAACATCTCAAAAAAAGTCAGGTGGCGATTATCACCCACTTCATCAATATCTCCGGTCCGCACGCATTTCTGACAATTAGTAAGCCGGCTTCCCATCGGATGTTTCTCGCCCATCAAATATGGGACCAATGGATGCATTCCGGCGGTTGTGAAAAGTACGGTCGGATCATTTTCCGGTACCAGTGAGGCCGACGGAATTATCGCGTGGCCATGGGATTTGAAAAATTCCAAATATTTCTGACGCAGTTCATTGGCAGTCATAAAATAATTTTATATTAGGAAAGATTTACTTATTATTCTTATATAATTTTTCCAAAATCTTTTTCCTCAAGATGTCATCGAATTTGTCCGGTGAAAGATTGAGATCCTGATTGATGTCGTTTTTCAGTTTATAAACGACATTGTCCATAAGACGCGCCACTGCCTGACCAATCTCCTTGTCGAATTGGGATTCATACTCTCGAAGACGTTTCTGGGCTTTCTCGCTCTTTTCCTTTCTCACCGCTTCATCCTGAATTTTTCCGAGTTGCGCATTTATTTCTTCCAAAAAAATATCATAGATGCCTGATTTGAGGTCTCGCATATTTTTTTATTTTATTTGATTAAATAAAGACTTTTCTTAAGTTTTTTAATTTCTATTTCTTTCGTCGCGATGTCCTGGACGATCCGGTCGAATTTTTTTCTTTTTTCATCGGCTTCGATCCGGAGACGTTCCTGGTCTTGGCGGATCTTTCTCATTTCCGCTTCCAAAACATCCTTTTCGCGGGTAAATTTCCGCAGATCGGATTCCAAAATAACAACCTCCATTTGGACAGAACGTTGTTTGCGCTTCTTCTCTTCCTCGTTCAAATTGCTAAAATCATTATTCATTTTTTAGAAATTAGAAATTAGAAATTTAAAATTATCTTATTATTCCTCCTCCGACAACCTCTTCCTCTTTTGAATAAAACACGACTGATTGGCCGGGAGAAACGGCTTTTTGCGGTTCTCCAAAAACTATTCTTAAACCTCCGTCATCCTTTTTCGCATTTATTGTAGCATAAATCAAGGGATTACGATATCTCGTCCGGGCCAAAAGATGAGCCGGAAAATCAGGAATATCTCCTGTCCAAGTCACCGAATTTATTTCTATCTCTTTTTCAAATTGTTTTTCTTTGTTTTTATTCGTAACGACAAGAACATTATTCTTTAAATCCTTGCTGACAACAAAATATGGGCCATCTCCGCCGATATCAATCCCCTTTCTTTGTCCGATGGTATAGAACGGCAAACCTTTATGCGTTCCGATTTTTTCGCCTTTCTCGTTTATCATATCGCCTTCTTCGCTTTTCAGATTTTTTCCAAGAAATTCCGCCACCGAACTCTTCAAAAAACAGATATCCTGCGACTCTTCCTTGGCAAAGACCGAAAGATTGAAATTCTTCGCCATCTCTCGCACTTCTTTTTTCTCGTATTCACCCAGAGGAAAAATAAGGCGACTGAGTTCCTTTTGCGTCAGACGATACAAAAAATATGATTGATCCTTATTTTTATCCTTAGCCGCAAATAATTTATAGAAATCATCTTCTTTCTTAACAATCGCATAATGACCTGTTGCAACATAATCCGCGCCAATCTCATCCGCTTTTTCAAGAAGTATCTTGAATTTCATTTCCCGGTTGCAAATAATGCACGGATTGGGAGTGCGTCCGCTTTCATATTCATTGAGAAAATTATCCACGATAGTTTTTTTAAAATCTTCTCTGGCATCCACAATATAAAATGGGATGTTTAGTATTTCTGCGACTTTTTTTGCGTCTTCCAAAGATTTATTTTCTTTGCTTTCTTCCTCTTTCCAGAAACGTAAAAACACCCCGGAAACTTCATAGCCCTGACTCTTGAGAATGGCCGCAGTCGTCGACGAATCCACTCCGCCGCTCATCCCAACCAACACTTTCAATTTTTTCTTATTTACATCGTCCATAATTTCCAAGAATAAACTAAAAAAAGAAAAAAAGCAATCTGTGAGTATTGCTTTTTAATATTTTCAAAAATATCTATATTTAAAACTTAAGCGAGTTTATTTTAAGTCAATATTACATCTATAATTTGTAAAATATCATGTCTATGACTATCAGATAGAGTGCCAAACATTTTTAACATTTCCAAAAATACTTTAATATTACTTTCTGTAATTTCAAAGTGAGCTATTTCTTTCATTTCGGCGGTTCGTCCGACTAAGTTAGTTCTAGCTTTTAATTCTGTAATCGAAAAACATAAATATAGCATTGGCTGAGTGCCAACTGCATATTGTTTTTCGGTAATTTTTATTTCGGTAACTATTTCATATCCATTGAATTTGTAAATTAAAAGAGGATATTTAACTTGGGTGTACTCAAAATCAAATCCATTTATATTTTTTGCTATCGGATGACTACGATCAATCTGTAATTCAGAGTTATTATCAATCAAGTCATTAGCTAGTATCGAATTGAGGTAATTAGCAACACTCTCTAGCTCTTCTCTGGATATAATATTCCATTTATGAAAATACCAAATATACTCTGATAACTCGTAAAGTGCTTTGTTTTTACCATTTGCACCAATAAACTCTGTTTCTGGCAGTGATGATTCTGCTAATTTATCAGCTTCCTTTTTGACAACATCATAGCCGATTTGCCATTCAACATAGTTGTTTAAAGCAAAACCGTCTCGTCTAACTGCGACAGGAGTTCCGTATTCATTTACGATTGAACGATTCTTAATGCGAATTTTTCCACTTACTGCAGTTAGTAAAATTGGCACTTCAATTTTATGTTCAATTTCATTAATTAAAATTTTTGGCATATTTTTTACCTAGCTTACTTCCTAATAATTCTTTAAAATAATTATCTATTTTTAGTTTAGCATTAGGAATTTTTCTAAAATTAAACTTATTTTTTAAAACTGGATTTGTGTGAATACTTTGATCGATAAAGCATTCCTTTATTTTTCCAAATTTATTATTATCAATAATAATATCGCAATTTCCAATAAAATATGGCATTTTATCAGCATATTGTTTAAACACATCAATATAACAATAATAAGGGAGTTTTTCCATTAACACATAAACGGTATTATAAGTATCCTCATTAATAAAAGTCCGGTTTCGTTTAAGAGCATTTATATCTCTCAAAGTCCAAAACTTAGCTACTGGTTTATCATTTTTATTTAAAAATTTTTTATTTGGATATTTTTGAACATAGTTTACTATCGTATCAAAATCTTTTAGTCGAAAGACTCCATCATCCTTTACTTTGAACTGATAATTTTGAATATAATCATAGCCCATCCCTATTTCATCTCTTTTGTAAAGAGCAATTAAAATCGGAAAGGCTATTCCACGAGAAGTCTCGGAAAATTCATGACTACTTATAATTAATCCGTCAATTAATTTATAATTTCTAGAAAATTTTGAGAGTAGAGAAAAATTAGCTTTTTTAATTAAATAAGATAATGGATGTAAAACACAAACATAATCAGCCTTAAGTTTGTCATAAGAAAGCAAAAAAGACATTCCTAAATCTCTGGTTTTTATATCTAAATCAATTTTATTCTGAATAGATGCGTCTTTTATAGAGCTACGAATTATAGAGGTTGTATCATTATATGGAGGGTTTCCTATAACTATAATTTTTTCTTCTTTCTTAATAGTAAGATTATCCCTGCACACATTCATAAGTGAATTCTGGCAAATAAAATCAACGTGTTTATTTTTTTTCGTAGCTTCCAATATAGCTATATTATCAATATCCGCACCCACAAATCTTTTTATTAAATCTTTTTTTTCCAAAAATGATCCATAACCACAAGATGAATCTAAAATTGTAAAGCTCTTAATATTAGAAATATTTTTATACAAGATAGAATAAGTCAAATCAACAACAATTTCTGGAGTATAGTAGGACCCCAAATTAACTTTATCTACATGATTCAAATGTTTTTGATTATTATTCATATATAACTCTTACAAAACAAATTAATTTTCTTTCCGACTCTTATTTATTAAATCTCTTAGCCCTCCCAAATCGATATTGGGATTTCTTTTTGGCGACTTGAATTTTTTCGGCGCGATATGCGACATCTGAGAAAGGGACATCGGTTTGTCTTTCGGAACAACAACGCCCGGCTGATAATCATTTTCTTCAGCCTTAGGATTGCTGTTTGATATTTTCGGAGGATAATTCTTTCTCGCAGTTTGCTGCATCTCTTCCTGCTTTCTCGCCCGTAGACGCTGGTAATCCTTAAGACACTCCCGGCAGAAAGTCGGCCGAGATTTGTCCGGCTTGAACGGCACCATTATCTTTTCTTCGCAGGTATCGCAAGTCGCTTCATACATCACCTTCTCCTCTTTTGCCTCCGAAGACACGGCAGGAATTTTTTTCTCAGAAACAGCCACCGCTGGTTTAGCTGAGGGAGTTTCCTTCACTATACTTACATTTTTGATATTGTTAATTTCCGGAACAAATTCGTCTTTCATTTCAACTTCAGAAGATTTTTTATCAACCATCACTTCCGGCTCGTCATATCCGCCCATACCGCTCCAACGCGCGATCTTATCTTCAACTTCCTTTCTGGATTTTCCATACCGTTCCCGTGAAATCCGAATAGCCTTTTCTTCATTATCTTTCGTATCAGCGATGGAAATCGGCGGAAGCGTCGTCGCGGAAAAAGCGTCACCGGCAATTCCGTCGATCATCAATTTCAGATAAATATTATATTTCGAAAGATTGACAATGTCGTTCATCATAAAAACCGGCTCATATTCCTTCTCAAGATGTTCCGCGTCTTCCGCACCGACCCGGAAGGATATGAGTGTTCCGACGTTTCCAAAAATTGCATCACGCACTGTCGAATTTCCGTCAAATATCAACTGATTAATATATTGATGAGCCAAAATCAAACACAAGCGATATTTTCTCGCTTCAGAAAGGATGTTGGAAAAAGATTCCGTCGCAAAATTCTGGAATTCGTCGACATAAAGATAGAAATCTTTTCTTTCCTCTTCCGTAATTTCCACCCGACTCATCGCCGCCAGCTGGATTTTGGTGATTATCATTCCTCCCAAAAGCCGCATCGCGTCTTCCCCGATCCTGCCTTTGGAGAGATTAACAATCAAGATTTTCTGATTATCCATAATCTCTCGCATATCGATGGTCGATTTTGGCTGACCGATAATATGACGGACTAAGGTATAGGACAAGAATTGTCCGACTTTGTTTTGGATCGCTGCCACCGCTTCTTTTCGAAATCGGTCTTCCCATTTGTCGAACTCATTTATCCAAAAAGATTTCACCACCGGATCTTTGATTTTCGGATAGACTCTTTTTCTGTAATCTTTATCGCTCATCATCCGATTCACTCCAAGCATCGTCGAACCAGGATAATCCAAAAGTGCAAGAATAGTGTTGTTAAGAATATATTCCATCCTCGGACTCCACACGTCCGGCCAGATTTTTTTGAAAACCCCCATCATTCCGGAAGCGACCAAGTTTTTTTTATCTTCTTCGACCGCTTCCAAAATATTAAAAGCCACCGGAAATTCCGCGTCCGCCGGATTGAAATAAACCACATCATTTATCCGTTCGGCTGGAATGGCGCGAAGCATCTTTTCCGCAAATTCTCCGTGCGGATCAACAACGCATACTCCTTTGCCATTGCGAATATCCTGAATCGCCATATTCTCCAGCAAGTTGGATTTTCCCATACCGGTCTTTCCGATAATATACATATGTCGGCGGCGATCATCCTCCTTGATTCCGAAAATCCTTTCCTGGTTCCTAAAATTAGTTTTGGCGAAAAAATTTATTTGAGTCATTTGTTAAATTGATAAATGGTTAAATTGATAAATAGTTAAATTTCTTCAGTATTTGTTGCTATATTTTTACAGCCATCAAGCCATTTAACAATTTAGCAATTCAATTATTATTCCACTGGCAGATTTGAAGGCGCTGCACCGAGTTTTCCGGAAGTTTGAGTTACAGCCGGAGATTTTACCACGATATTCGGAAAATGGAAGATTGTAGCCAATTCTTTAACGGAAAATTGCACATTCACACCATCCATATTTCTCTTTCTGTATCTGTCATAAATTTTTCTCTTTCTTAAATTGGCAATGCCTTCGGTGAAAAAAATCTTTCCATAAGTTTTCGAAATATCTTCCGGCTTGAATTGATTGGCATTCATATCATTGAACTGCTTGAGCGATCCGATAAAAATACTGATCAAATTTTTATCAAAAACTTCCCTTTTTCCCAAAATTATCATCCTCATTTTGGTTGTAAATTGATTCTTGCCGGCATTTTCCTCAACTGCTTTCAGGATTTCTTTTTCCATCGGGGAAAGACGAAATTCCAATGGCTGTTCATCTTTTTTATCCGCCGTTTCAAAACTGAGTTCTCCTTTGAAAATAAGTTTAAAAACATTTGAAAAAACATCCATTATATTATCTAAAAAACCGAAAAATTGAACTGCCTTTTTTCCTTTAAGTTCATCAATCACTTCTTTGCTTTCTTTTATAATATCCGGCTCAGGAACCGCTTGCAGAACAAATTGCAGCCAGATATGCTGACCCGGACCAAGCGTTCCCAAAACCTCCACCATCGCCGCCATAGGATCAACCATATTGCCGGTAATATCCTCTTGGAATTTATCGTATGTCCGAATAGGAAAGTATTTTTTTCTGGTAAATTCAAAATCAGTTCCCCAAAGATCCCAATCACGATTAGGAACAATTTTGGGAAACTTACTGTAATAATCTTCCACTTCGATAACCTGCGCATTCGGATATTGGGCATAAATCTGCGCCTCAATCATATTGCGGTATTTTTTCTGAGTTCGGATATAATAATGCACTTTTCCTTCCTCGCCGACAAGCTCCACGCTAAATCGGTCAGGAATCTGACCCTTAATCCAAGTATCAAAAGTATTCGGCGCTGCTATCGCTCCGGCAATACCGGTAAAAACCGACTCCATCGGTTTAGGACCGGATTCAATGTCACGAGGCGGAATAATTTCCAGAACAGACCATTTTTGATTAAGATACCAGCTGTTCTTGGAATAAAAAGCCACAAAATCAATCCAGATAACTTTAAAAAGTTGCCAAAAAATTATTGGCAGAATCAACCACCAGCCAAAATAAACTATTTTGCCGGCTATTTGAAAGATATTTAAGTCGCCTCCCAATGTATCCATTTTTTTGTTTTTACCAAATAACAGGAACAGCAACCAGTCTTTTTATTTTCTTTCCGGCCTATCTGTTCAAGCTGTATAATTCACCGTTTTTTTTGAAGAATTTCGGATTGTTGAGATTAATCATAATCGTAGTTTTTTTCACCTTTCTGATTTTCAGGACTTCATCTATTATTTCTTCCCGCCTCATCGGACGTCCGCTTTTTTCGAGAATATTACTAATAACATCCTTGATCGTGCCTTCGTAATATCCCCAATCTCTAAGCGCATATATTCCCCGACCAATAAGAACAAACCGATCGTCTTTTATAAGTTCGTTGTGAACCGTTTGCGGATGAGATTTTTTCTTACCAAGTCCATATTTGTCTATAAGTTTGGCTATTTCGGTAAAATGCAACGGCTTCCCTTCTTCCTTGAGAACCAAATGAATTCTTTCTTTGCTACCTTTCGGTCTTATATCCATCCAGTTATGATGTCCCCATTTTCCAAAAACATTTCTTTTGACTTGAGACATAACGCTCAGATGCGACATAATATGCTCTTTGGAAAAATCCGGCATCTTTTCAGAAAGATGAGTGATTATTTCTTCATCCTTAAGCGGCTTTTTTTTCTCCGTAAGAATAAGTTTTGCTTCCTTCTCAACTCGACCAAACTGATCCATTACCGCTTCGTCAGAAATCCAAGATTTTTCCACTCTGCCATTTTCAAATTTAACTTTTATTCTTTCTGAACAAGCAACAAAAAACCGAATAGCGTTTTCTTCCTTCAGGCCGTCCAGATTCAATTTTTTTATCGCATCTATTTCTTTTATTATACCACCATTTTTTTCGATTGCAAAAACCACTTCATCTTCCGCTTTGTGAAAATCATCCTTATGTTCACTTTTGCAGATCGTTTTTATGGCGTCAGCAATAATTTGGCGGATTCTTTCCCGCGTTATCTTATAATCCTTGCCTATTTTTTCAAGCGTATGTTGAGTCCCATCCTCAACTATTCCGAATCTTTTTTTGATTATATCCCGCGATCTTTCCGGCAAAGTCAAAATCATCCTGTCTATAAGGTTATAAAATTCGAAAATTTCCTTAGCCTTTTTTGCAGGCGATATATTATTAGCATTCTTTTCCTTATTCATATATATTATGCAATAAATTAATTATTTTAGCTTCACGAAATACTAACACATAACATCAGAATTTGTCAAGGGGCAACAAGTTGTGTTATCCTTTCTCCATGAAATACCTCCACGCTATAAATAAAATATCCGGAATCGGTCCGCAAAAAATGCAAATGATTTTGGACCATTTTCATGACTCGGAAATTGCCTGGAAAGCTGATTTGTCCCAACTTATAGCCAGTGGCATCGGAGAAAAACTCGCTCAAAAATTCACTAATGAAAGAAATTCCATTAATCCAAACAAAGAATGGGCGCTAATTGAAAAAGAAAATATTCGCGTGCTGACCATTGATGATGAATATTACCCGAAATTGCTCAAGGAAATTTCCCGACCGCCCCATATCTTATATATGAGAGGCAATTTAAATTTCAATCATTATCCATCGATTTCAATTGTCGGATCAAGAAAATTTACGCCTTATGGAGAACAAGTGGCGGCGCAACTGGCTAATGATTTGGCCCGAGCGGGATTCATTATTATTTCAGGTCTCGCAATCGGTATTGATGCTATTGCTCATAGAAGCACGCTTGATTGTAAAGGTAAAACCGTTGCTGTTTTAGGAAGCAGTCCTGATAATGAAAATATTTTTCCACGCGCTAATTTCAGATTATCTCAGGAAATAATCGCTTCCGGGGGAGCGATTTTGAGCGAATATCCGCCAAAAACTCCAGCCACTCAAATGACTTTTCCAGCCCGAAACCGAATCATTGCCGGAATGTCTTTGGGCACAATCGTTATTGAGGCTTCGGAAAAAAGTGGCGCCCTGATAACTGCAAATTACGCACTAGAATCTAATCGACAAGTTTTTTCCGTTCCGGGAAGTATTTTTTCTCCCGCTTCAGAAGGAACAAATAATCTTATAAAAAAAGGCGCCAAATTGGTTTCCAGTGTCGGGGACATATTGGAAGAATTCAGTTTCTCGCCCATCCCGGAAAAAAATGAAATCATCAAGAAAAATCCTGAGAATGAGGAAGAGAAACTAATACTTAATTCCTTGTCTTCTTCCCCTACTCACATTGACAATATTGCAAAAATTACTAAACTGGAAACTGCTGTCGTTGCTTCCAGTCTTTCCATAATGGAAATAAAAGGCTGGGTGAAAAATATCGGCGGACAAAATTATATAATAATTTAACGGCTTAATTGCTAAAGGGCTAAATTGATTTTTGAAACAATTCAACCATTTAACAGTTTAACAATTCAAAAATGAATCTGATAATTGTCGAATCCCCCACTAAGGCTAAAACAATTTCTAAATTCTTAGAAAAAAAATATACCGTAAAGTCCAGTTATGGCCATATTCGCGATTTACCCACTAAAGAAATGGGTATTGATATTGAAAATGATTTCACTCCGCAATATGTCATTCCGGGAAAAGCTGTCGATAGGGTGGAAGAACTTAAGAGACTTGCTAAAAAATCAGATAAGGTCATCCTTGCAACCGACGAAGACCGCGAAGGAGAAGCGATTTCCTGGCATTTAGTCCAAGCGCTGGATCTCTCTGATGGAAAAAAGCCAAAGAAAGATGAGAAAAAAACGGAAAGAATCGTCTTTCATGAGATTACAAAAACCGCCATTGAAAAAGCGCTGGAAAATCCGAGAGAATTGGATGTGAATCTTGTTAATGCGCAACAAGCCAGACGTATCGTTGATCGTCTAGTCGGCTATGAACTTTCCCCCTTTCTTTGGAAAAAAATCCGCCGGGGACTTTCTGCTGGACGTGTTCAATCTGTCGCCGTACGACTGATTGTTGAAAGAGAGAGAGAAATTGAAAAATTCCACCCAGAAGAATATTGGAAAATTTCTGCCAGACTTAAAAAAGAAGATGGGATTGATGCGGAAAATACTTTTGAAGCTGAACTTACGAAAAATAATGGAGAAAAAATAGAAAGCACAGAGACTCTCAAACTTTTTGCCGGGGACTATAGAATAAAGAAGACTATAATAAAAAATCAGCCGGATGCAGAAAAAATAATATCTGATCTCAATGAATCGGATTTCTCCGTTTCCGATATTGCAGAAAAAGAAACTACCCGATCGCCTCTTCCTCCGTTTACAACATCCACTCTCCAGCAATCTGCCATAAATACCCTAGGATATTCCGCTAAGCAAACAATGATGATTGCTCAGAAACTATATGAGGAAGGATTTATAACTTATATGAGAACTGACAGCGTTAATCTTTCCTTGGAGTCGCTTCTGTCCGCTCAAAAAATTATCACTAAGAATTTCGGGAAAAAATATGCCTTGGAAAGCCCAAGATTCTTCAAAAATAAATCGAAGGGCGCTCAAGAGGCTCACGAAGCCATCCGTCCGGCTTATCCGGAAAAAACTCCTGATGAATTAAAACTATCAATTGATCCGAAGCATTACAAGCTTTATAAGCTTATTTGGGAAAGAATGATCGCTTCCCAAATGCCACCAGCAATTTTCAATTCGATGAAAGTTGAAATAAAGGCGGAAAATAAGAAATCAAAAAATGAATATTCTTTTTCCGCTCTCGGATCAACTTTGAAATTCGATGGATTTTTGAAAGTTTATGGCGGAGGAAAAAAAGTACCTGCTAAAGACGGAGAAAACATCTTACCCAAAATGGAAATTGGAAATAGGCTAAATCTTCTTGAACTTTTGCCGAACCAGAAATTAACTCAAGCTCCGCCAAGATATAATGAAGCGACACTGGTAAAAATTTTGGAAGAACACGGAATCGGACGGCCCTCAACTTATGCGCCGACCATTTCGACCATAATCGAAAGAAAATATGTCGACAAAAACGAAGAGCGAAGACTTTTCCCGTTGGAAATCGGAGCAGTTGTAAATGATGCCTTAGTAGAACATTTTCCTCAAATCGTTAACACAGAATTTACCGCCACCTTGGAAGAAAATTTCGATTCCATCGCCAATGGAGAAAAAGAATGGGTACCGGTAGTCCGAGATTTCTATGTTCCTTTCCACAAAAATTTGAAAACAAAAACAAAAGAAGTTAAAAAAGAATCTTTTCAAGAAAAAATCGATAAGCAGTGTCCGGATTGCGGAGGAGATTTGATTATCAAGTTTGGGCGTTTTGGAAAATTTATCGCTTGCTCAAATTATCCGGAGTGCAAACATACCGAAAAGACAGCGGAAGAAAAAAAGATGGATGAAGAGTTTTCCGGAGAAGTTTGCGACAAATGCGGATCAAAAATGATTTTGAAACGGGGAAAATTCGGAGCTTTTTTGGGATGTTCCAAATATCCGGAATGTAGTAATATAAAGAAAATAGAAAATAAGGTTGGAGTAAAATGTCCGAAATGCAATTCGGGAGACATCATAGAAAGAAAATCAAAACGCGGAAGATTATTTTATGGATGCAATGCCTATCCTAAGTGTGACTTCGCTATTTGGAATAAGCCTACTGGAAAAAACTGTCCGAAATGCAAAAGCCTTATGGTTTTTGCCGCTAAGGGAAAAACCAAATGTTCAAACAAAGAATGCGGGTACGAAGAATAAATTTAAAAAGATTTCCAAGCTTTTGACTCGGCTTCCATAAATAACCAAAAAAACAAGTCTTTTGAAAAATATGTCAGCCACGGAAATAATCACAATTGAAGATGTTCTCAAGAGCGTTAGGTTTAATTTAGATTTTAAACGAGAAGCTTTGATACGTGGCGCTTATGAAACAGCCAACTTAGCCCACAAAGGACAACTGAGAAAGTCCGGCCGTGATTATATCCAGCATTCACTTCATACTGCTCTCAATCTTGCTAAACTCGGGATGGGATCTAAGACGATTTCTGCCGGAATTCTCCATGATGTTTCAGAAGATACCCAAGTCACACTTAAAGATATAGAGAAAAAATTCGGTCCAGAAATCTCCGGACTGGTTGATGGTGTAACAAAACTGGGAAAAATAAGACTCCATGGAACAAAAGAAGAGCTCTATTTGGAAAATTTAAGGAAAATGTTTCTGGCAATGGCGGCTGATATCCGAGTAGTTCTTATAAAGCTTGCCGACAGGTTGCATAATATCGAAACTCTCGAATATTTGCCACCGGAAAAACGCCATCGAATCGCCTTGGAAACATTGGAAATATTTGCACCAATTGCCAATCGCTTGGGAATCGGAGAAATGAAAGCGCGTCTCGAAGATCAATCCTTTAAATTTCTTGACAGAGAAAATTATGATTTTGTCAGCAAATTAACTCGCGACCAATATGATTTGCGAAAAAAATACATTAATGAAGTCATAACGGAACTCAAGAAAGAACTTCAGCTTGAAGGAATTGAAGTGATAGATATCTTCGGAAGAACCAAACATCTTTTCAGCCTATTCCAAAAAATGAAAAGACACGACATGGACATCAATAAGATTTATGATCTAATCGGGATCCGAATCATCGTTTCGGAAGTTACCAATTGTTATGAAGCTTTGGGAATAGTCCATAAAAAATATCGCCCTTTGGTCGGAAGGATTAAGGATTATGTTTCTCTTCCAAAACCCAATGGGTATCAATCGATTCACACAACGATTTTTGGACCAGAAGGAAATTTCTTGGAAATACAGATTCGTACAAAAAAAATGGATGACGAGGCTGAGTTTGGAATCGCTTCACACTGGTTATATTCCGAAAGAAAAAAAGGAATTCGGGATTATTTTTTTCGAAGCAAACCGAAGGTTGATATTCCAGAAAAAGAATTGGCATGGGTCCGACAACTTAGAGAATGGCAAAATGAACTCGGTAAAGACAATCAAGAATTTGTTGAAGGTCTCCGAATTGATTTTTTCAAAAATCATATTTTCGCTTTCACTCCGCTCGGAGATATAATCGATTTGCCGGAAGAATCCACTCCGGTCGATTTTGCTTTCAAGGTTCACAGTTCCATAGGAAATAGGACTCTTGGGGCAAAGGCGAATGGTAAGATGGTTCCTTTGGATTACGCGATAAAAAACGGAGACGTAATTGAAATATTAACTTCTAAAGAAGAAAAACAGCCCAGTCGGGACTGGCTGAAATTTGTCAAAACTTCCATTGCGAAAGCGCATATTAAAAAAAGCTTAAAAAAAACCGAAGATAATATAGGAATTCATCAAAAATAAGATTTATCCGTATTTTTAAATGTTGAATTTAACAAAAACAGCCCGCTTCCCGCAGACTGTTTTTCGTATCTTGTATTTTATGTTTTTTGTTCTCCGATTCCTGCTACATGCTACATGATATATGATATATGTCTTACAACGTCGTCGCCGTCATAGTAACTGTAGTAGTGTAAGTTCCAGAAGGTTGGAATTTGTTTGATCCGACTTCCGCTCCGAATTGGATGATTTCATCTGATCCGGATTGGTCGGTTTCTTCTGTTCTTCTTATGATTTCAAATGGAGTGGAGTTATCTATGTTTAACCAGTTTCCGTCATATCCATCACTTAATCCCCAAGTGGATGTATCGTTATCGGTAGAGGTGCTCTTTAGTCTGGCTCCCCATTCACTTGCGGTATTGTCGATGAGCCAAGGTTCGGGAGCATTGGGAGTTATTGGGGTATAGGAACTGATAGTATCGGAATTGGAATTTTGCATATTATTACTGGAAGCTTGCCATTCCAGCTTGTAGCCGTTGGAGTTGTTGGTGGCGATGTTGCAGGTAGCTTCGTTGCTTGTATCGATTGTTGATTGTCCGGTGCCGGTGATAGAGGTTAGATCCAATGAATCGGGACAACTGAGAGAGATGGTTGATTCTATGGGGAGATTGGTATTGATGTTGGTCTCTCCGGTAATAGTTCCGTCTCCGTTCACGGTATAGGTGGTGGCGTGGGTGGTAGTGAAGCTGCAGATTCCGTTGGTGACGGTGCAGGTGCCTTCATCGGTCCAATCTGATTGGTTGTAGGATCGGGATTGGATAGTCAGGATATCTCCATTGTATTGAGTTCCTACACTTATTGATATTTCTATCGGTTGGGAGAAAGTTAAGTTAGTATTGGGGATACCGATCTCGATTGAGCCTCTGGTGGTGGAGATTGTTGATTTGGTCTGGGTGGTTACGTTAGAGATGGAGAATTGAGACATATCGATGTTGCCTGAGTCGGTGTTGGTGATTTGGGTGTTTACGGGAAGAGTGGCTTGGCCATTATTGGATGTGATAGTCAGGTCAAGATTTGTAGTTACTTGGTTAGTGCTATTAAGAGTTCCGGTTCCTATAGATATATATCCTTCATTGTAAGCGTCAGTCATGTCTTGAGGGATTGGATCGGGAATAATTATGCCTTCGGGAATAGTAGTAAAAGAACTTTCATCTCCATAACTGGTTCCTCCTGAGTTAGTTGCTTTAGCTCGATAGTAATAAGTAGTTTCAGGAGTAAGACTGTTCATTGCACAAGAATACGTTCCAGTTCCTCCGGTTCCGGCGGTACATTCACTGGTATAGATTCCTGAAGTTGTTCCCCATTGGATAAATCTTTCGGGATTATTGCCTCCGGTATTAGTGATGTTTCCATTGCCAGTAGCTCCTATGGAAGTAATGCTGGTGGTGGAATTAGTAGTAACGGTTGGAGAACCAGATAAAGTGTTGAAGCTAATTTCTGTTCCATAACCGGTTCCAGCGGAGTTGGTAGCAAAAGCTCTGACATAATATGTTGTTCCGGAAGTAAGGCTGGTCATAGAGCAAGTATAGGCTCCGATTCCTCCTGCTCCAGCATTACAAGAGTTAGTGTAAGAGCCAGTAGCTGTGCCCCATTCAACTCCTCTGATTGTCGGATTAGCGCCATTAGTTGCCGTGACATTTCCTCCTCCAGTAGCCGTAGTATAATTTATCGATGTAACAGTATTAGTAGTTACCGTAGGAACAGCTATGGCGGTTGTTGAAAAACTTATTTCGTCTCCGTATCCGGTTCCGGAGGAATTAGTAGCATAAGCTCGGACATAATATGTCGTGCCAGCAGTAAGACTAGTCATAGAACAAGAATAGTTTCCGGTAGAAGTTGTCGCTCCGGCGTTACAGCTTGAGGTATATGTTCCGGAGGATATTCCCCATTGGATATATCTAGTTGTGGAACCGTCTCCGGTTGACGTCAGATTTCCGTTGCCTGTGGCGATGGTGTATGAAATCGAAGAAACCGCATTAGTTGTAACAGTTGGAGTGGTAACCGGAGGATTGTTGATTCTGGCGATGTATGCGACAGGAATATCGTTATAGCTGTTGAAACCTCCTGCAGCGATCACTTTTCCGTCGGATTGGAGAGCAATAGAAGCCACATAGTTATTTGCTCCTGCTCCGGGGTTAAAATCATTATCTAATGATCCATCAGAATTAATCCGTGCAATGTTATTTCTAGCCGTTCCGTTATATGATGAAAAACCTCCTCCGATTAATATTTTTCCGTCGGATTGAATGTTGATGGAATAAATTGAAGCATTTGTGCCAGTACCAGTATTAAAAGATGTATCAAGCGAACCATCAGAATTTAGACGAGCGATACGGTTTATAGTTGTGCCGTTATATGACGTAAAAGATCCTCCTATTAGTACTTTTCCGTCGGATTGAATGGTAATAGATTGAACAGTACTGCTCGCTCCCGTACCAACATTAAAAGATGTATCCAATGATCCATCGGAATTAAGGCGAGCAATGCGATTTATAGTTGTACCATTATATGTTGTAAAACCTCCTCCGATTAATATTTTACTGTCAGATTGTATAGCAACAGAAGTTACACTATTATTTGCTCCTGCACCAGGATCAAATGATGTATCCAATGATCTATCAGAATTTAGGCGAACAATATAGTTTCTGGTTGTGCCATTATATGTCGTAAAACCTCCTCCAATAACTATCTTTCCGTCCGATTGAATGGCAATCGACTGAGTATAGTTATTTGGACCAGTACCAAGATTGAAAGATGTATCCAGTGAACCATCGGAATTGAGACGAGCAATGCTGTTTCTAAATATGCCATTATAGTTCGAAAATGATCCACCAATCAGTATTTTCCCGTCAGATTGGATGATAAGGGAATTAATTGTGCCACTTGCGCCAGTGCCGGGGTCAAAGGATGTATCAAGTAAACCATCAGAATTTAGACGGGCAATGCGGTTTCTAGAGATTCCATTATGTGACGTAAAAGCTCCTCCAATCAATATTTTTCCGTCGGATTGAATGACTGCAGAATTTATATAACTATTTATTCCTGTACTATTAACATTAAAGGAAGTATCCAGTGTTCCATCAGAATCAAGACGAGCAATGCAATTTATAGATGCACCACTATATGAGCCGAAACTCCCACCTATAATTAGCTTGCTATCAGATTGGATGATAAGGGAATTAATTGTGCCACTTGCGCCAGTGCCGGGGTCAAAGGATGTATCAAGTAAACCATCAGAATTTAGACGGGCAATGTGGTTTCTTGTCGTGCCATTATATGATGTAAAGGCTCCTCCAATTAACACCTTATCGGATTGGACGATAATTGAGTTTACGGCATAATTTGCGCCTGTACCTGGATCAAAGGATGTATCAAGCGAACCATCAGAATTTAGACGGGCAATGTGGTTTCTTGTCGTGCCGTTATATAAAGTAAAGTTTCCGCCAGTAATTATTTTTCCATCGGATTGGATGAAGAAAGAATAAATAAAACTACTTGCACCAGTGCCGGGATCAAAAGACGTATCTAATAATCCATCAGAATTTAGACGGGCAATATAGTTTCTTGTAGTCCCGTTATATGAGGTGAAATATCCTCCAATCAATATTTTTCCATCAGATTGGATGGCAAGAGATTTAATATCGCTATTTGAGCCAGTGCCGGGGTTAAAGGATGTATCTAATGATCCATCAGAATTTAGACGGGCAATGTGATTTCTTGTCGTACCGTTATACAAGGAAAAAATTCCTCCAATTAATATTTTTCCATCAGATTGGATGGCAAGAGAATAAATAGTGCTACTTGCGCCGATACCGGGATTAAAAGATGTATCAAGCGAACCATCAGAATTTAGACGGGCAATGCGATTTATTATTGTGCCGTTATATGAGGAAAAAGATCCTCCGATTAATATTTTTCCGTCGGATTGGATAGCAACGGCATATATACTATTATTTGCTCCAGTGCCAGGGTTGAAAGATGTATCCAACGTTCCATCAGAATTGAGACGAGCAATACATAGAGTAATTATTGTATGTTGTAAAAAATCCCCCGATTAATATTTTTCCGTCGGATTGGATATTTGTGGATTGTATCAAATCATTTGCACCATTTAATACTCCGGGAGAAAAACTCAAATCCAAATCGCCAGCCATTGCTTGTGCATTTCCAGCAAAACTAAGAAACCCTGCCGATAAAATCAACAAAGCTAATACAAGAATTATCTTTTTCGAAAACAAAAAAGAACCAGCCCTAAAACTGCTTCCCTTATAAAATTTAAACCTGGAACCTAATTTGGTTTTCTTTTTGAGATTCATTTTTTTATTTTTATTTCTCTATGTCATCCTGAATTCTCTTTACTGTCATTCTGAACTTGTTTTAGAATCTGTGTTAACAGATGCTGAAAATTTATTCAGCATGACAATCTTAAATTCAGGATCTCTGTCTATATATATTTTACAATAAAGTCCATAAATTGGCAAAGGAAAGTTATCCACAATAGCACTACATAGCTATTATATCTTCCCTCCCACAATCTTG